>CAYGQJ010000161.1:0-7980 GCA_964351845.1 uncultured Flavobacteriaceae bacterium
TAATCCGAAGATGAGGGCGGCGAGGAACGAATCTCCAGCACCTACGGTATCTACCACTTTGGTAGGGAACCCTACTTGGGTGTAGATTTTTCCTTTGTGAAACAGCATCGCACCCTCAGGGCCTAGTGTGACACAGATGGTATCTGTATTCGTAGCTTTCGCGACAGCTTTTAACTCCTCTTCAAGGCTTTCTTTCTCCACTCCTAATAAGATGACGATGAGCTCTAATTCTTCATCATTGAGCTTGATACAATCCGCAATTTCCATGAGGGCGCCAACAATATCTATATCGTAATGCGGATGTCGCAGGTTGAGGTCAAAAACAGTGTATTTCGCTTCAGCAACTAAGAGTTCAAACTGTTCTTGATTATAGACGTCTCGCAAGGCAAGACTACCGAAGACAAAGGCATCGGCTTTTTTGACTTCTTCAATCGCTTCGGGAGTCGCTTCTATATGATCCCAAGCAGCGTTTTCTTTGATGGTGTAGGAAGCACTTCCTGTAGCGTCTAGCGTCACATCGACTTTTCCCGTAGGAAATTTTGTTTTTTGGATATAGGTGGTAGGAAAGGTTTTGTCATTTAAAGACTGCATGGTTGATCTCCCGTAAGCATCTTTTCCTATAGCACTAATAATGGTGGTCTGTGCGCCAAAGGAATGCAAACGCAACGCCACATTAAGCGGTGCGCCTCCGAGTTGTTCTCCTTCGGGTAAGAGATCCCAAAGGATCTCACCGTAACATACAATATGGGGTATTTTACTCATCTTCTGGTATTAATTCTTTTTCGAGTGCTTCTAGAGAAACACCTTTGGTTTCTGGCATTTTAAAGATCGCCCATAATAACTGTAGCACCATCATTCCTGCAAAGAAATAATAAATATACCAAACAGCATCTTTTAATTTCCCTACTTCATCATCTAAGAAGAAAGGAGTAATTAAGGTGATAATTGCTGCAAATACCCAATGGGTACTCGTTCCCCATGATTGTCCGTAAGCACGCACACGGTTCGGGAATATTTCTGAAATAAATACCCAAATCACCGCACCTTGCCCGATGGCGTGGGAGGCGATAAATAGGCAAATAAAGAATAAGATAGCAGTAGGACCTAGGTCTTGTTGGAAACAAATACCGACCATAATGAGACTTAGGATGTAGCCTATGGAGCCAATGATAATGAGTTGTTTACGGCCTAATTTATCTAACAATCGGACGCCTATGATGGTAAAGACTAAGTTGACAATCCCAATCGCAATAGAGTTAAAAAGTGATTCTTTTCCGCCAAGTCCTGCTTGTTCTAGGATTTGAGGGGCGTAGTATAACACAAAGTTGATCCCAGAAAGCTGATTAAAAAAGGCAATCAAAAACCCTAACCATAGCACCCGACTGTATTTCTTCTGGAAAAGCCTGTCGCCCGTTTTTGGTTTGATCAAATCTACTTTTATTTCTTTAAGCTGTGCTTGCGCATCTTCTGGTGCGTATATTTTGTTGAGTACGTCTAGCGCTCCTTGATCATCCTTTTTCTGTAAAACTAGCCATCTAGGACTATTGGGTACTTTCAGCACCATAAGGGTGTATATTAATGCAGGAACAGCTTCTACACCTAGCATCCATCGCCAGTCATTGGCACCATCAAATCCTTTTAGAAGGTAATTGGAGACAAAAGCAATGAGAATCCCGAAGACGAGACAGAATTGATAGAGTCCGCCTAATTTCCCACGGTTGGCACCTGTAGAGATTTCAGAAATATAAATCGGAGCTGCGACTGATGAAACACCAACGCCGACCCCGCCTATAAATCGAAAAAACGAAAACGAGTACGGGTCGGGTGCGATCGCACTTCCTAAAGCAGACACAAAAAATAGGACACCTATCCAGAATAAGGTTTTTTTACGTCCTATTATTTTTGTGGGAATCCCGCCAAATAAAGAACCAGCAACGGTTCCCCATAACGCCATACTCATGATAAAGGTGCCGTGAAAAAGAGGAGATAAATTCCAAAGGTCTTGTATAGTTTCGTTTGCGCCACTGATCACAACCGTGTCAAATCCAAACAGAAACCCTGCGAGGGCAACGGTGATACTCCATTTTGTAGTTTCTTTCATATGCTTTTCACACCCACGAAGGTGGGTGCTTGGTTTTAGGTTAGTATGATGTTTATTATTCCCAAATACGTTTCACTTTTGACACCTTTACGTTGGTCATTTCATGAGCGTCACTTGTAAACGTCATGACCGTATACGGTTCATTGGGAAAGATCTGATCTGTGATCGCGGTCGCTCCTTGATCCACAAAAAATTCGATAGAAGACGCATCCATAAAAATACTAAAGGTGGTTTTGTCGTTTCCATCGGTAATGGCAGGTGCTAGATGTACTTTTTCGGCGAATTTTGGTTGAAAGTTGACTTTTCCAGATGTCTGTCGGTCTACATAAAAAGCATCTTTTGCTTTGTCATAGCCTAGTGATAATTGGTCATTTGGGATATTTGAAAACGTAATCTCAAAATCTTGCAAAGCGCCTTCGATCTCAAAATCGATGCGCATTTCGTTAAAATTCTCGCTAGTTAGGGAATACTTGTCAGTGATTTTTTTGTACGTGTTGCTCTCATAACTATAGTCATTGATCGCTGCTACAGGGTAATTCTTCAGGTAATAGTCGTTGTTTTTATGAAGGGTAAGCTTTCGCGAAAGCGTCATCGCACTGCGCCAATTCTCCGTTGGGGTATCCCGTGCATAGTTCCAGTTGCTCATCCAACCGATAAATGTCCGTTCAGCATCGGGTAAACCGTTGTAGGTGACGCCGGCATAATTATCGGTGCCATAATCCACCCATTTGATGTCTTTTTGTGTCGTTGTAAAGGTGGCACCATCAAAATCACCCACAAAATATTGCGTTCCCGAACCTCCGTTGGGCGCACCAGGATTGATACTGATGAGTAACACCCATCTTTTTTCATCAGTACCTTCGACCGTTAACTCAAATAAATCTGGACATTCCCAAACGCCACCGTGTGCACCGATGTCTTTCCCAAAATCACTCAGGTATTCCCAAGAAGTTAAGTTTTTTGAGCTGTAAAATTTGGCGTGATCGCCTGCGACCAATGTCATAATCCATTGTTGGGAAGCTTCATGCCACATCACTTTGGGATCTCTAAAATCACGGATGCTTGTTGGATTTCCAATCACAGGATTGTCTTTATACTTTGTCCATGTTTGTCCTTCGTCAAGACTATAGGCAATGCCTTGCGTCTGAAAATCGTTACGTCCTGCGGTTTCTCCTTCCATGAGATGATAGGTAAAAATAGCGACCATCGGCGGATTATCTTTGGTGCCGAGTCCAGAGGTATTCTTCAAATCCATGACAGCACTTCCTGAAAAAATATACCCTAACTCATCAGGATACAGGGCGACAGGTTGATGCTCCCAAGCGACCAAGTCTTTACTCGTCGCATGTCCCCAATGCATCGGCCCCCAAACAATATCATCTGGGTAATATTGATAAAATAAATGATAGGTATCGTTGTAAAAAAGTAGTCCGTTAGGATCATTCATCCATTTTTCAGGAGGCGTAAAGTGGTATTGTGGTCTATAGCTTTCGCGAAAGCGTACCACGTCATTTTCTGCTGCCACTTCTTTTTCTATAACGGGGGTGTTTTCTTTTTTGCATCCTATAAGGACGATCAAAAGAAGGAAAAGGGATCCGGTTCGCATGGTTTTTTTGTTTGCCTAAATATAGTAACAAATTTAGTTATTAAGATTACATCGTTTTCGTAGCAAAAAGGATTTGCCTAAATTGTACGTTCCTAGAGATACCCTTATTTTTACATAATATAGCTTATGAAACGAAAACTCACCCTTAAACTCATTGCAAAAGAATTGGATGTGTCGATCTCGACAGTATCAAAAGCATTGAGAGATAGCGCCGAAATAAGTGAAGATACACGCCAAAAAATTAAGGCGTTTGCCAAACTTTATAATTACAAACCCAATAACATTGCGTTAAGTCTCAAAAACAGGAAGACTCGGACCATTGGAATTATTATTCCGCAGATTGTGCATCACTTTTTTACTACGGTGATTCGCGGGATTGAACAAATGGCACGAGAGCACAATTACAATGTGATTATCACCCTTTCTAACAATGATTTTGACAAAGAAGTCCTCAATATGGAACTCCTTGCCAATGGTAGTACCGATGGTTTTATTGTATCGCTTGCCAAAGAGACCCTGCATAAAGATGATTTTAGACACTTGACCGAGGCGATAGACCAAGGAATGCCAGTGGTGATGTTTGATCGTATTGTCGATGAAATCCCGTGTGATAAAGTACTGATAGACGACCGCGAAGGGGCTAAAATGGGCGTACGACATCTTTTGAAAACGGGTTGTCGTAAGATTGCCATTATTACTACAAAAGATTATGTAACCATAGGGAAGCTCCGTACCAAAGGCTATATTGAAGCCTTAGAATCGTATGGTGTTAAAGTAGACAAAGACTATATCCTTAAACTAGATACGATTGATCATTGTGATGCTGATTGTTCGGCAAAAATCAAAAACTTTTTAAAAGATAAAGATATAGACGGCGTTTTCACGGTCAACGAATTGTTTGCAGTCACAGCGGCAAAACACCTCACTGCCATCGGAAAGTCAATCCCTGATGATGTGTCTATTGTAAGTTTTAGTGACGGAGAGTTATCTCAACATTTTATTCCTAGCCTGACCACAGTGAGTCAGCATGGAGAATTAATGGGACGTAAAGCAGCCGAGCTGTTAATTAATAAATTAGAACGTCCAGAAGAAGAAATAGAAGAGTATACGACCGCCTATATTGACACCAGTTTGATTGAGCGGGAGAGTACTAAGAAGTTAAAATAAGCACGCACTCTAATGAGAACGCGTGTCCTATCTATAAAATAAGAATAGCGATGATAGGAATAGAATTTTCGCGAAAGCGGAAATGAAAATAAAATTCTATGAAGAAAGCATTTATATTTGACTTAGACGGGGTCATTGTAGACACCGCAAAGTTTCATTATCTCGCCTGGCGAAATCTTGCTAAAGGCATTAACTTTGATTTTACAGAGGAACAGAACGAACAATTTAAAGGCGTGAGCAGGGTGCGATCTCTGGAGATTTTGTTGGAGATGGCCAACTACAAAGCCACCCAAGAAGAAAAAGACGCTTGGTTGGTACAGAAAAATGTAGAATACCTGAGTTATATCCAGAAAATGGATCAAAGTGAAATCTTACCCGATGTCCCTCGCGTATTGGAGTATTTGATTGAAGAACAGCAAGGCATTGCCTTAGGAAGTGCCAGTAAAAATGCACGCCCTATTTTGGAGCGGGTGGCACTTATTGATAAATTTCAAGCGATTGTAGATGGGAATGATGTCACGACGGCTAAGCCAGATCCAGAAGTATTTGTCAAAGGCGCACAAGCGCTAGGCGCAGACGCAAAGGATTGTATTGTTTTTGAAGACTCGATTGCAGGAATTCAAGCAGCAAATACCGCTGGAATGATCAGTATTGGAATTGGGGATGCAGCCGTATTGCATGAAGCACACCATGTGTTTACAGATTTTACCGAGATGTCTAATGACTTTTTAGATACCCTGATACAAAAATAAATACCAAGACGCTCCGCCTCATAGGTAGCGCTATAAGACAAAAAAACAGCAATGTCTAACGACTTTCAAGAATCAAATGGAAGCACAAGCACTTAAAAAGTCTTGTCTCCAGAAGTGAGCGAAGCGAACGATCCTGATTCTTGATTCAAAATATAAAACATGCATTTAGAATATATTATCCCAGACCCTTGGTCGATTATAGAAGAAAACTGGAATCCTGAGCAGGTAAAATCCTCAGAGAGTTTGATGAGTATCGGGAATGGAGCCATGGGGCAACGCGCCAATTTTGAAGAAAAATACAGCGGTGCTACCTTTCAAGGAAGTTACATCGGCGGCGTGTATTATCCAGACAAAACCCGTGTAGGTTGGTGGAAAAATGGGTACCCAGAATACTTTGCTAAAGTACTCAATGCGCCTAGTTGGATTGGGATTAAAGTCAAAGTCAACGGGCAATCCCTCAATTTACATACCTGTGAAAACGTGCAGCATTTTAGAAGAGTGCTCAATATGAAAGAAGGTGTGCTCTACCGTAGTTTTGAAGCCACCTTAAAAAATGGATGTAAGATTGCCGTCAAATCGACGCGTTTTTTAAGTTTGGCAATCGATGAGATAGGGGCCATCAAATACGAAGTAACCCCGCTAGGAGAAGATGCGACGGTCAGTTATGAGCCGTATTTGGACAGCGCGATTAGCAATGAAGATTCCAATTGGGATGATCAGTTTTGGAATACCCTTTCGGTGTCAGATCAGGACCAACGTGCCTTTATTTTGGCGCACACCATGAAGACCCAGTTTCACGTCTGCACGATGATGAGTACTGCGTTGTATGTGGAGGGGAGGCCTATTCAGCTTTCGCGAAAGCGGACTTCTGCAACCTCCTATCAAGGGAACATAGGTAATAAACAAGAAACGATTACCTACATCGGCCATCAGTATGAAACCGATGTGAAGGCTGGGGAGACCTTAGAGATTCATAAATTAGGCGGCTATGTGAGTGATTTGAATCACGACAAAGAAGCCTTAGTGGAAGCAGCCAATACCGCCCTTGAAAAAGCCGAAAATCTAGGTTTTGAAGCCTTATTAACGCAACAAAAAGAAGATTGGGCAGCCGTGTGGGCCATGGCAGATATCACCATAGAAGGCGATGTCAAAGCACAGCAAGGCATCCGTTTTAATATTTTTCAGCTCAATCAGACGTATTCTGGAAAAGATGCGCGACTCAATATTGGTCCCAAAGGATTTACGGGAGAGAAATATGGCGGATCTACCTATTGGGATACCGAGGCGTATTGTATTCCGTTTTACATGGCGACCAAAGACCAAAGTGTGGCGCGTAACCTCTTGACATACCGCTATAAACACTTAGATAAGGCGATTGAAAATGCAGCCAAATTAGGCTTTACCGATGGTGCTGCCTTGTATCCTATGGTGACCATGAATGGCGAAGAGTGTCATAACGAATGGGAAATTACCTTTGAAGAAATACACCGAAATGGCTCGATGGTCTATGCGATTCATAACTATGAGCGTTTTACGGGTGATACTTCCTACATTCCAGAAATGGGACTGGAAGTGATTATAGGCGTCGCACGTTTTTGGAAACAGCGTTTTACCTGGTCTTCAGACAAAGAAAAGTATGTGATGCTAGGCGTGACGGGCCCTAACGAGTATGAGAATAATGTAAATAACAATTGGTTTACAAATTATCTAGCTGCGTGGTGTTTGGAGTACGCTTTCGCGAAAGCGCATGACGTCCAAAAAGAACATGCTAAAGATTACAAACGAATTCTAAAGAAAACCGGACTTACCGATGCTGAAATCGCCGAATGGCAAGACGTAGCGAGCAAGGTGTATTATCCATATTCTGAGAAGCACGAGGTGTTTTTACAGCAAGACGGCTTCTTAGATAAAGAACTCATCTCTGTCGCCGATTTACCGATGTCTGAGCGCCCGATTAACCAAAAATGGTCATGGGATCGTATTTTACGTTCGCCCTACATCAAGCAGGCAGATACCTTGCAAGGATTTTACTTTTTTGAAGATCATTTTACGGATGTACAGCTTGAGAAGCATTTTGATTTTTATGAACCATTTACGGTGCATGAGAGTTCGCTGTCGCCTTGTGTACATGCCATCCAAGCCGCAAAATTAGGCCGTATGGAACAGGCGTATACGTTCTATTTACGTACGTCCCGTTTGGATCTAGATGACTATAATAAAGAGGTAGAAGAAGGCTTGCACATCACTAGTATGGCAGGTACGTGGATGAGTGTGGTCGAAGGTTTTGGTGGCATGCGTATGCGTGAAGGTACCCTTTCATTTGAACCTCAAATCCCTGATGCGTGGCAAAGCTA
>CAYGQJ010000162.1:0-1690 GCA_964351845.1 uncultured Flavobacteriaceae bacterium
AGTGATGTTCTGTCTTTTTCTGCCATGCCTACTACATCATCCAGAGTAGCGTTTAGGATTTTTTGGCGGATTTCGGGATCATCTTCCTGAGCAAGCTTCGACTTCATAGTGTCTACTGCTTTGCCCCAGTTGACATCTACTTTTTCGCTTTTTTGTTGAGACGCGTCATTGGTTTCTAATAAGTCAAAATCATCAGACATAGGTATGGCTAGTTTTTAGTGTTGAACGAACGGATTAAGGTAACAAAATTGAAGGTTCAATTTCGGTAAAAAAATCCGAATTTGAGAATTCCTTTTCAAAAGTTTAGTAGATGAGTCTCAAATGCCTGTAAAATGTTACACAGACATAGTAGCAGTGGGCAGTAACAGCAACCATTGAGCCGGCGCTTTTAACATAGTATTTATTTGATTTTTAAGTAATTACGCTACCAAACAATCTTATCTTCCGACGGATACGTTTACAAAAGCTCAAAAAAGCGCGCAAACCCACAGGGGCTATATTCCTGAGGAAAGTGGGCGATTATCTATTTTCAGAACTGTTATTTTTTCCTCATATTTGTTTCACCCGAATCTATAATCATACTTCCTATATGAAAAAATGCCTACTCTTGCTCCTTACCGTTGTGCTATTGACCTCTTGTGGCGGTGCCAAAAAAGCCAAATCCTACACCCTTGACACCCCCAACAAAACCGAACGTATTGTCGCGCAGGCGCAATCGTTTACTGGGACCAAGTATAAATTTGGCGGTACGACCTCCAAAGGGATGGATTGTTCTGGGCTAGTGTATGTGGCGTTTCAGAAAGAAAATATTGTCTTGCCCCGCGTATCCCGGGATATGGCCAAAAAAGGAAAACCAGTCTCCAAGAGCAGTGCACAAGCGGGTGATTTGGTCTTTTTCAAAACCAATAAAAACAGCCGACAGATCAATCATGTAGGACTGGTCACGGCGATACGAGGCGGACAGATTTACTTTATCCATGCTACCACCTCCAGAGGGGTGCTCACTTCCTCTCTAGATGAAACGTATTGGAAACGGGCGTTTGTAGAGGTGCGGAGGGTGATATAAGATTATTTATTATTCAATTCCCAAAGACTTTTTGCTTATTTCGCCAGATACAGAACGCTTAGGAAGATCGCATATCGAAACCATTTCAGAAATAATATATTTTAACTCTGTATGATTCTCATCTCTTAAAGCCTGTCTGCCTTTCATTGACATTTCATCCCAACGTTTCTTATCTTTAATTTCGTTTTCTGAAATATTAAAGACTAAGGAAACAAAAATTTCTTGATAGAATTTTGGATTATTTTTAAAAACATCTTGTGATAATTGTTCCAGTTCGGCTGTTTTGGATTTAATAAGATTCTTGTTATTGCTATTGATTAGCTCATATTCCTTGTTAATAAAATCTTCAAACTGCGCTTTTTGCTGAGTATCTGCAAATTTTTCGTTTTTAATATAGTTTGACTTCACATTTTTTAGATTTTCTAATTCTTCTAAAATATTTCGGTGATTCAACAATTGGTCAAGTCGCTGGATCAACGTGCGTTTGTCGTCATCGATTCGATAAAGCATATCTGTTTGAAGGTCTTGTTGATTTTCAATAGCAACACCATAAAGGCTCACTAATTCTGTTTGAATCGCACTTAATTCTCGTATAACAGATTCTCTATTATCCGTAATTTCTTC
>CAYGQJ010000162.1:1790-7886 GCA_964351845.1 uncultured Flavobacteriaceae bacterium
TCTAGTTCGATGCTAATATCTGCTGGGAGTGGCTGACCGTTTATACGATACAATCCTTGTGATATTTTAATTTCCTGTACATCCCCAATTAGCTGTTGTCTCCTATCAAATGTCCGAACCTTAAATTGGTTCTGCATCTTTTTCACCAGTGGAACAAAAGCACTGAACTTATAAGAGAACTCCATCAACCCACTATCAAAACCTTCTGTATTTGTAATTTGATAGAATTTCGCCTTTTTAGAATCCGTCTTTCCTAGAATTAATTCTTCTTCATCATTACTTTGGGTTTCGTATACTAGTTTTAAATCAATACGTTCTTTTTTCTTTACAGTTTCTGTCAAAGCAGGAATTTCTTGATCCAATTTTGTTTCAACTGATCCAGCATAGTACGCCGCACCTATTACAATAGCTGTTGTAGGATCCATTGTGGTATCTACAAGCGTTTGAGATTGTTCTTTTAATCGATTTCTAATTAATGGAATATAGGTAGTTCCGCCTACTAGCACGATGCGATCAATCGCTTCAAAAGAGAGATTATTTTTCTCCAGTAATTTTTCAATTAACAGGTAGCTTCGGTTAAAATGGATGGTAATAATTTCATCAATTTCGTCTTTTGTAATGGTAACATCGGTATCAATATCAAGCTGTTCGTTATACACTTCAAAAGTGTATGCATCTTGCAACGATACTATTTTTTTTGCTTCTTCTGCATACATGATAAAAGAGCTCATTCCTGCAGCATCTGATTTATGAATTAATTGCTCGTACAATTTCTCTTTTCCTGTCTCATTTTCAATGGATTTACAGATGAGATTACGTACAATGTCTTGATCTATATCTTTCCCTCCCATATAGTTATCTCCTTCATGATCAATCACATCAAGAATCCCGTTACGCATTTGTACTAGGGCCACATCAAAGGTCCCGCCGCCATAATCATACACGAGCCATGTATCATTTTTGGTAAATTGGGTGCCTTCTGTATTTGCATAAGCAAGACACGCTGCAATGGGCTCCTGTAATAACACTACTTCTTTTAAACCTGCTAGCCGAGCCGCTTCTTTCGTTGCATTACTCTGGATCGTATCAAATGAAGCTGGAATGGTCACTACAGCACTTCTGGTTCCGCTTTCGCGAAAGCGTAACAACTCCTCTATAACTGCCTGTGACAATCGTACTGGATCAACTTGACTTTGTAAGCTTTTTGCATTTGTGCCCATTAATCGTTTAAAGTTCTGGTGAACCATACCGGGTTGATGTTGTAGCATCAACAATGCTTTATCTCCTACAATATATTTTTCCTTACGAACTGCAACCGCACTGGGTAGCGTCTCCTTCAAATTAAGTGGGTTCTTATGAATGACCACCTTGCCATTCTCATAGGTCGCAATGGCACTGTTTGTTGTGCCTAAATCGATTCCAACATTAATATACTTCATACAGGTAATTTACAGACTCAAAATATAATTTTTAATTGAATTATAGGGTTAAAATGAGTATGATTTTAAGATTTTGATTAGATTCGCTAGATGGATTTTAAGGATTATTTGTCTATCGCTAAAACGATTGCTGGTAAACCATTTACAGCATTAACAACAGAAGAGGTACATCGTATTGAAAAACATGTGCGGTTAGAATCCAAATTTCCTCAAGATAGTGACAACGGAGTACTTTTAAACTTTATCAATGCATTACTTCACCATAAGGATGGTTTAGATTTTTTAGAGGCCAATCCAGCTATTACTTATGTTCTTTTTCACAAGCCTGAAAAATTACATAAACATACACGAATACAGGTGTACGATTATGACCTTGATCGTATAAAGCACTTCTTTACATCTTGCCTCTTATCAGAACTTTTAGAAACAATCGGTTCAGAATTGCAGAGCAAAAAGTATGTAAGACTGTTTGAACTGGTGAAGTATCACCGTTTTTTACCTGAAGTGGTGGTGTCTGAAATTATCAAAGGGATTCACACAAGGCTTGATTTTATTCAGACCAAGCTAGCGGCTAGACTAGAGAGTGCTAGTCAGGATGTGCATGATGTAAAAGCCATGGTTGTTTATCTTGGAAATGTGCCATTAAAAACGCGATGGACACAAATGAATGTGCAAGCCATTGGAGTCGTTTTATCTGATGATGAAACTGGCGGGAGTACCTTTACCTGGATCGATAATTATTTTGATGCGTTATTTGATACCAGCCCAAAAACAGCATTTGAACAGGAAAAAAGAGGCGAATTACTGAGAGGGTGCAATTGTGCGATGGGTTTTATTGTCTTGATGTTTGTCTTTTTTGGTGCTGTGATTTGGATGATTACAGCAACTCATGAATCTACTACTATCGTAAAAAAACCACCATCCAACATCTTTCAGGGTACGATTGTAGATCTTCCAAAGGAATTAGCCACCTTCCAATACAACAAATCAACTACGCTTTATGATATTGAACGTCCGGAAACAAATTCAGGAAAATTAGGGGTTGATTTTTTACCCGGAACGCTCTCACCACTCATAGGAACTAATTTTTTGATAAATGAGACGACAAGTGATATGATTGTTTTTTCGACAGGCAGGAATAAGCCAATATCCCAATTAAAACGTACGTCTAGATATGTACGTGCTGGAGATTCTATCCAATGGTCTCCTTATTTAGGAACACGATTATATATAGGAAACAATCCAAAATATACCGTACAGGAAGGAAGTACCACAATGGCACCTAGATTAAGATTTCTAGAAATGAAAGAGGCTGCAAGAGCATTGGTACAAAAAGAGTTTTATTTTAAAGGAAAATTAACCGTGCGTGATTCATTAGATTATTTTTATTTAGATAATACGGGTACTTTAGAGTTTTCTAATCTTAACACTGTTGAATGAATTTTTACGAACTTTTACTGACTTCTGAAAAACGCAACGCTAAGCGCTTTTCTGAGCTGACCGAAGCAGCAGTAAATCGCCATGAAAAAGAACTACGATTAGAAAACAAAATGGAGGCTGCGTCAGGTTTAGAGCCGTTGTTAAATTTTATAAAAGCATTACAGGAATATCCAGCAGGGCTGGATTTCTTGATGGATAATCCTAACGTATGTCAGGCTATTTTTTTACAAAACGCTCGTTTCAATACATCACATAAAATGCAATTGGAAGGGTATCAAAAAGCAGAAATCCAACGTTTTTTTAGTCAAATTTTACAAGTGGACCTTGAAAGTGCTATAGGAGAAGCTGCCGCCAAAAAACAATACCTGAGATTTGCCCAACTTGCTAAATTTAACCAATACTTTCCGGAAGATATCACCCTGCTATTAAAATCAAAAATTTCAGATGCGTTAGATCGTATCAAAGTGCGGGTAGATGGAGGTGTGATTGGTGTATTTAAGGAGCTAGATTTGATCAAACCCATTCTTATTTTTCTAGGAGACCAACCGTTAATGCAAAGAGAAAAGGCTATTCAAAGAATTGCCGTAAGTAATAGCCTGAAAGATGTAGGCAAACCAGGGATTGTTGCCTTTTTTAATATGATCGGTGAGTCTATTGAGGCAGTAAATACTCAACCTGATAGCCTAATTGAAAAGGAAAAGAAAAAAGAAACCCTTGGTGGCTGTAGATGGGTGTTTATGGTGGTTTTTGGGATTACCATAGGGTGTTTTATCTTTGTAAAATCATGCATCCCAGGTGTCCCTGAAAAAATGGAGACAAAAGAGTATCCTGCAAATAATAAGCGTTCTGATAAATTTCCAGCCTATCTTACCGACGTTAACCGAACTGAGATCACCAAGTATGAGTATGTAGGCCCACCGCGCAAACGAGAAAGACCGCTGGATAAGCAGTTTGGTTTTTATCCTACTGATATGCCACTTTACCGTGGCCCTGCGATCACGAATGAATCTTCCTATGATCTCATTATTCTTTCTACCGAGAATCAATTTGAAACTGAAGAAACAGCAAGTGCTGCGGCCACCTACATACGATCGAGTAAAGATGGTTACGCTGGGGTTTTTTATGTAAATAGGCTCTATTTTGGGGATAGTCTTTCTTTATTTAATACCCATTATGACACCGCTAATGTAACCACTAACGATAGTCTTCTCAAATTATTAAACACACCCAAGGACAAAATTTACTCCACCACAAAACGGTTTTTGGCACAACCTGCATTTGCTAAAGAAGCTATTGCGTATCGCATTCGTTTTGCCTCTCGATCTACTGTTACCATTCGGGATACGCTAGATCGTGTGATTATTGACGGAACAGGAAGTGTCACCTTATTTGATCGTGACAGTATAAAAAAAAGAAAAACACTCCCTTTTATCTTTCCGCCGTTGTAAAAATAGATGGATGATCTTTTTAAACTCCTTTACTACACGTACCGAAGCTCAGATAAATAGGCAACAATATGTACAGTCTAAAGGATTGGATTTACTTCTTCTTTGCGTTTACATGTGCTTCTCCCATGAGTAGGGCATTATACGCACTGACAATACCGCCAGATTTTGAGAGCTCATTGAACGGGAGTTGTTGCTCTGGATTTTCTTTGGTGGGTACAGCTACTAGAATATCATATTTCACAGATGCATCCATACGGATTTATTTTACTTCGGATGCTGTGAGGGATGGGTAGCAGGATCGCATAAGGACGACTATGCCAGAAACGATGGCTGTAGAAAATGAAGTGCCGCCTGTATTCGTTTTAATTTCATTAGCTAGACTTACCGTAGTGAATCCAGATCCATGAGAAAAATAGCTATCTTATTTTACAATTAATTTTCGTGATGATTTTCCCAAATCCGTTTGAACATTTAGAATATAAAGCCCTTTAGACAAATCAGTAATAGAATATTTGTCTTGCGTGTGCTTATATACTTTTATAATTTTTCCTGACAAATCTATAATTTCAACTTTTTTTATTTGTTGATTTGATTCGATCGTAAAGAACTGACTCGCTGGGTTTGGGTGCATAGTAAAACTACTACTAACAAAATCGTTAAGTGATAAAGCTTCACATGCTGCCTCAGTCTCGACAAACGTAGTGGTAGCATCAATATTGGTCCAATTGTCAGTGCTAAATGCGGCATCATCTACAAAAATACAGGTGAGATTTGGGTTATCGAATGTTTGGAAAAAAGTGATATTTTCATTAGTTCCATTTCTAACATCTAGTTCTGTTAGATCATTATTTACGACACTAAGAAATGTAAGATTTGGGTGTTGTGATAGATCTAGGGTATTCAAATTATTATTAGATGCTGCAAGTTGTGTCAAATTTATATTTTGCGATATATCTAAGGAGTTTAAACTATTAATTAGACACACTTAATTCTTCCAAATTGGCAAGACCTGTCACGTCAATTTCTTCTAAATTAGTATTCATAAATAACTCTAAATCTCGAAGATTAGTGAGGTTTCCAAAATCTATAGTTGTGCAATTAGTTATGTTGATTTGTAAAAACTCTAAAGCTGTAAAATCTTGAATTCCTGTAAAATCTTCAATCGGAACAATAGGAGCGGTTTCATTAATTTGCAGAAATGTCTCGGTACTAATATTAGCTGTTAAAACCTGTCCATCTATTATATCATCTAGACCTCTGTCAATCAAAAATTCTTCAAAAATAGGATCGGGGATAGCTGTAAATTGGGCATGTAGAAACCCAACATACAATACACCTATAGCTGTTAATATATATTTTAGATTAATCATTATTATTTCCTTTTAAAATGGTGTTTTGTTCTTGGGTCCCATCGTCATAATTTTTTTCTATAATATACAAACCATTTTCCTCGCTGATATTCTATTAACTTTTTTATAATTCCTCTATACTACATAAGAATCACTTTGCTGTTCATGTATAGGAACTGTGAAAAACAGGGGTAGGAAAAATATAATTACTTTCATTATTTCTTAATGTACTCACTCGCTGAGAGAGTACATCTTATTTTTTCTTCTTTATTTTTACATACTCTTCTGCCATCAGCATGGCATTATACGCATTGACAATACCGCCAGATTTTGAGAGCTCACTGAACGGGAGTTGTTGTTCTGGATTTTCTTTGGTGGGTACATCTACTAGAATGTCATATTTTACAGATGAATCCATAA
>CAYGQJ010000163.1:0-7853 GCA_964351845.1 uncultured Flavobacteriaceae bacterium
TTCAGACTTTACAAAACAGCGCTTGCGTTCATAATGAAAAGATCCCGCTGGAAAAGCGGGATGAATTCAACTTACAATCTTGAGTGCGTCTTTCAGACTTTACAAAACAGCGCTTGCGTTCATAATGAAAAGATCCCGCTGGAAAAAGCGGGATTAGTGAAACTAGCCGTTTTGAATACGTCTTTCAGACTTTACAAAACAGCGTTTCACTAAAAAAAACCTGTAGTTTTTGCAAACTACAGGTTTCCCAACTCGAAATTATCTATTTGTTTGAGAACGATTAAAACACTCACTATTTTAATCTCTCTAGGAATTTTTATAACTTATTTCGTACTACTCAAAATCCCCATTTTGACACGCTATAAGTGACCCTCCAAATCATCTTGACACAAAAATACACCTGTTTCTGGAATAGGGATACACGACTTATACGCAACCTAAAAAACAGGTGGTTTTACGTGTTTTTTGTGTAGTTCATCGATAAAACACTTTAGATTGATGCCTCAAGTGACTTTTTAATTCAACAAATTCCGTGCATGTTCCAGAGCTGCAGTCGTCTGACTGTTGCCTCCTAACATCGCAGCAATTTCGACGATACGGTCGTCTGTAGAAAGACGTACGATCTTGGTTTTGGTTTTTTCGGCTTCGTCGGTTTTGAAGACTTTAAAATGCGAAGCGCCTTGCCCTGCGATTTGCGGTAAGTGGGTAATGCTTATGAGCTGCATGGTATTTCCCATATCTTTGAGAATAGCACCCATTTTGACAGCCACTTCCCCACTCACACCCGTATCAATCTCATCAAAAATAAGCGTCGGTAATTTTTTATGACGACTCAACACCGCTTTGATGGCGAGCATTACTCTGGAAAGTTCCCCTCCTGAAGCACCTTTGCCAAGCGGTTTTGCGTCCATGCCTTTGTTAGCTGAAAACAAAAATTCCAAGCCGTCTTGCCCGTTGGCGACTAGTTCTTTTAATTTGGATACCGTGATCGGTAATTGTGCGTTGGGCATACCCAATTCTACCAATATTTTTTCGATAGAGGCTTTTAATTTAGGAATGGCTTTCGCCCGTTTTTCATGTAATTGGACAGCGATTTTTTGAGATTCCGCTTTCGCGAAAGCAATCTCTTCCTCCATCTTTGCAATCTGCTCATCGACGTTTTGTACTTGGTACAACTCGTCATCCAAGCGCTCCCGAATGGCAATCAGTTCGGTGACCGAATCGACTTGGTGTTTTTTCATCAAGTTGTATAACACCTGAATGCGTGTGTTGGTTTTTTCTAAAGTCAGTGGGTCTGCATCGACGTTATTGGCCAGGTCTGAAAGTTCCTCGGTCAGATCATCTACTTCGATAAACACACTGTGAATTCTATTGTACAATCCTTCATACTCGACACCAAAGGCACTAATTCTGGACAGTGCCGACCGCGCTTCTGACAGCTGATCCATAATGCCTAATTCGTCTTGCGCTAACTTCTGCTGGGCAGTGGCAAGGTTTTCCTGAATTTCCTCCGCATGACTGAGGGTTTTGAGTTGTGTTTCGAGTTGCTCAAATTCGCCTTCTATGAGTTTGGCTTCGTCCAATTCTGTAAATAAAAAGGACTGGTAGTCAAATTCTAATTGGGCGCGTTGTTTCTTTTCTTGAATCTGCTGGAGTTGTACCAACTTCTCTTTCCAAATGCTGTACTGCTGACTGTATTTTTGTTTGAGTGGCAAGGCATTGGCAAAGGTATCTAGCACTTCAAACTGATATGCATTGTCTACAACATCCAGTGTTTTATGCTGACTATGAATATCCACCAATCGCTCTCCAAGTGCCGCAAGTTGCGCGAGTGTGACAGGCGTATCATTGATAAACGCCCGACTTTTACCCGACGGTAAAATCTCCCGACGGATGATGGTGGCCTCTTCATAATCCAGATCCTGCTTCTTAAAAAACGATTGCAACTGATAACCTGACACTTCAAAAACCCCTTCTATAATGCATTTGGCCGTCATATCCCCCGCACTCGAGCTGTCCACACGTTTGCCGGTAATAAGTCCTAGCGCTCCCAGAAGAATGGATTTTCCAGCACCAGTTTCTCCTGTAATCACGGTAAAGCCTTCATTCAGCTGAAGCTGCGCTTCTTCAATGAGGGCATAATTTTTTATGGATAAGGATGTGAGCACTTGCTTGGGTACGTTTTAAATCAACTGTGTAAAGATAGGAGAGTTTTTCCATATTTCAAATGGTAATTATAAGATTATTTGGAAATATTCCAAATTTATGGAGTTTAAATGATTAATTTAGAAATTTATTTTGGGGGATTACGGGAAACCGTAACGATTATTGGAGGGGATTTTGGAGATTGTACAGATAGTTCCTTACCCAAATTATAATTATAAAGATTGAAAAGACTACTCATTATATCATTTGACCTCATAAGAGAAGGCGAAAGCAATAAATCATTGGCAATAAGTTCCTTACTAGCCTTTTTAAAAACTGATAGTAGATATGGCAAAGACTTTATAGCTGAACATGTGTCTCTAAACATGTACACTATCAAAAATTATTTTGATATAAATGAACATCTCCAAAATATAGAATATTCTAGATATGATTATATAGCATTATCTGCTTATGTATGGAATGAATATTTAATTAATCCATTAATGATTTCAATTAGGAATACCAATACGTTTTCTGGTGATTTTATCCTAGGAGGATATCAAATATCGTATTCCCAAAACCCAGAAAAAGAATATCCTTTAACCACCTATTTTATAAGTGGTTATGCTGAACAAAGCTTACTCGACATTATTAGTGAAAACACTGCAAGTTTCTATCTAGAATCTAAAATAGATTTTAAAAATATTCCTTCTCCCTATCTAACAGGTGAACTACCAGTGACACAAAATCAAGAAATGGTGCGTTTAGAAACGAAACGAGGTTGTCCTTATAGATGTTCATTTTGCGCTCATAGAGACCTTAATACCAACCGTGTCCATAAAGGGTCTTTAGATAAAGTTTTTAAAGAACTAGAACTCTTTAAAAAGAAAGAAGTAAAAAAAATAAATATCATCGATCCAATTTTTAACGTAGGCACCGACCATTTATTGGTGATGGAGAAATTAGTAGAAATAGGTTTCTCAGGATTGGTAAGTGTTCAGGCAAGATTTGAAACCATAAAGGGAGATAGAGGAGATCAATTTCTTGATTTATGTTCAAAACTGAATATGAATCTAGAATTTGGTTTGCAGACGGCTTCAGAGCAAGAAAGTAACCTAATAAATCGTAAGAATAACCCTAAAGTTATCAAGCAGATAATGTCTAAACTTAATCAACGTAATATTCCTTATGAAATAAGCCTAATATACGGACTGCCCTCGCAAACACTCGATTCTTTTAAAGATAGTATTGATTTTGCTTTTGTAAATGGTTGTAAAAACGTTACTGCTTTCCCTTTAATGTTACTCAAAGGAACAGAATTGTATGACCAAGAAGACGCGTTTGCCTTTAAAGAAAAAATAATAGGAGATTTCAATATCCCTGTAGTTGTTGAGAGTAATAGCTTCTCAGAGTCAGAATGGAAAGAGATGAAGTTTATAGCAAATCAGTTGATGGAGAATGTAAGAGTTTAAATGAGGAATGAAAATTTATTTTGGGGGATTACGGGAAACCGTACTATTTATTGAGGGAGATTTTGGAGATTGGAGATTACATATAGTCATATATACAATTACTCTTTATTTTTAGCAAAGGCTACTAGAAATAAACATATTACACTTTTTTTATGGTATTTTAGATGATTGTATATCAATGTTGACCATAAGTAGAAAAAACTGTGAGCTTCAAAGTAAACCATAAAAAATAATGTTAGACCAATCCTTCTCAAGTAGTAATTTTAATAAATTATTTTTAAAAGAAAACAGAAAAGGTAATTTTGATAAATCACATTTTCCGCAAGGATACTTAGATAAACATCAAGAATTTACAGCTGTATTAAATGAAAAGCTAGAATTAAAGAAATCTAAAAAATTGTCTAAGGAGGAACTTGATAGTTTTACTGAAAGGTTAGAAAAAATAAATAAAAAAAAAGAAGAAATTAGATTATCTACATTCGAAAGTTACTCTGATATAATTAATAGTCAAGATATACCTTTTCAATTTAAAATTGAGTATAATCTAAGAAAAGAAGTTTATTCAGTTGAAAAAGATCCAGCTTCATATTATGCTGTAAAACAACTTCAACAAAACATAAATAAAACTTTCAAAGTTGTACAGGCAGATAGAAACAGAATTATAAAACAAGTTTTTAATATTGTTTCAGATGGCTTCCCTAAAGTTATTATAAAAACTGATATAAAATCATTTTACGAATCTATACCTCAAGATGAATTATTTAAAAAAATTAAAAATAACACATTACTTTCTCCTTTCTCTAAAAAATTAATAAAAAGGATTTTTTATGAGTTTGAGAATAAAAAAGATAAAACTGAAATTCCATTAGGAAAAGGAATTCCAAGAGGAATTGGAATTAGCGCATACTTATCTGAACTTTATATGCGAGATATTGATAAAGAGATCAAAATGATAGAAGATGTAATTTATTATGCTCGTTATGTTGATGATATAATCGTAATTATTTGCCCTAAAACAGAATCTAAGAGAAGAGATTATTTAAGTGAATTAAAAAACATAATTTGTACAAAGAATAATCTTACACTTAAAGATGGTAGTGATGGAGAAGCCTCTAAAACCAAAATGATCTATTTGCAAAAAAAAGGAAACTATACTAAGTCTTTTAACTACTTGCGATATTGTTTTAACATTAAAAGAAC
This sequence comes from uncultured Flavobacteriaceae bacterium, assembly GCA_964351845.1. Taxonomy (GTDB): domain Bacteria; phylum Bacteroidota; class Bacteroidia; order Flavobacteriales; family Flavobacteriaceae; genus Dokdonia. The sequence goes on from CAYGQJ010000163.1 coordinate 4,821, forward strand.
AATGATTGATGACAATAAATCAAACTTTCAATTAATTCTAGAGATTTCAGATAATAAAATTGATAGATATTACAAAAGGTTAAAAAAAACAGTCACAGACTATAATCAAAATGCAAAATACAATGAGAGAGAAGCTAGAAATATTTTAATGGCAAGATTAAAATTCCTTACTGGAAATTTTCATCTTAACAATAATAAAAGAAATGTAAAATCTGGCATTTACTATTCAAATGAAATGCTCAAACTAAATAAAGTTACTTTTAACAGTTTAAAAATATTAGATAGAAAATTATCTGCGACATTAAGTAATTTAACTCCGCCTCCAAAGATTGGGATTGATAAAATCAAATTAAAACTCTTTTTAATTAGAAAATATAGTTTCCAAAAGGGATTCAATAATAAAGAAAAAAACTTTTATTCTTTTAAATTAAATAATAGAGAAACAAAGTTTTATTTCAAAAAATTTAAGAGAGCTACAAACAAATTTGAAGTAATTAAATCTATTTGGTAGTATGAGTAAAAAGAAAAAATACATAAAATATTCCAAAGAAAGAGCTATTCTTTCCGACGTACTGCCTTATGAAGTTCCAATTACATTCTCAAATAGATATTTATATAGATTTCTAGTTAATAATGAAATAGAATTTAAAAATAGTGCTATTAAGTATAAAACAAAATTTAAAGATGGTGACCGCGAAGCTTTTGAAATACTTTTGAAAATATTATTCTCCACGAATATTGCAAATCCAAACACTAGAAAAATTCCATTTATATATAAAATAAGTCATAAAGAAAGAGACTTTAGAGAACTTGCATTAGTACACCCAATAAATCAACTAGAATTGATAGAGTTCTATGAAAAATATAAAGAATCAATAATTTACTCTTGCTCCTTGAGTAATTATAGCATAAGAAAGCCTGACAATTTAGCTAAATTCACATTCTTCAATGACAAACTTCATCAAACTAATAAAGGTGAAGCCTCTGATTTTTTAGAACTGAGTGGAAAAGAATATGAAAATTTAAAAACTTTCTTTTCATATAGTAAGTACACAAACATCTATCAATTTTTTGAACATTATAGATACCAAAGAGCTGAAAAAAAATACAGTTATTTATTTAAGTTTGATATTTCTAAATGTTTTGACAGTATTTATACGCATTCAATAGCTTGGGCTGTCTTAGGTCTAGATGTAGTAAAGGAAAATGTAATGAGTTCAAAAAATACATTTCCTGGAAAGTTTGATAAGTTTATACAGTACGCAAATTATGGGGAAACAAATGGAATTTTAATTGGTCCTGAATTCTCGAGAATATTTGCTGAAATTATCTTGCAAAAAATAGATAAAACACTTGAAGAGAAGTTAAAGGAGAATGAAAATGGATATTATCACAAAGTAGATTATGAAATATATCGATATGTTGATGATTATTTTTTATTCTGTGATGATTCTGTTTTGAAAGATAAAATTTTAAGAATATTGAAACACGAGTTGAAGAAATATAAACTATCCATTAACAATGCTAAATATGAAGAATATAACAAACCGATTATAACAGAAATTACAATTGCTAAAAATAAAATAGTTAATTTATTTTCTGAAAACCCTAAATTTAAAATAACAGTATTAGAAGAAAAGCAACAGAATATAGAGGATGAAGAAAACGAAGTTTGTCTTTTAAATCACAAATTTGAATTATCATTCGATCCTAATAAATTAGCTACACGATACAAGATTATTATAAAAGAATCTAAAGTAGATTATAAAGATGTGTTAAATTATAGCTTAGCAATTCTTACTGACAAGGTTGAAAAAAACTTAGTCTCTTTTGAAAAAATATATTTCAATTATCTTGAAGAAAATAGTAAAGAAGAATTCTCCAAATCAGACCTTTTAAAACTTAGAAAAATAGAAAGACTTTTCACTTCTCATATAGAAGGTCTTATTGATTTTATTTTTTTTATATATTCAGTATCTCCAAGGGTAAATTCAACAATTAAAATAAGTAATATTCTTTCGAAAATAATTCAACTTATTAAAGAAAAAAGCAAGACTACTAAAAAGTATTTCATTAATCAAAATAATAGAGAGCGTGTACTAAAAAAAATTCTTGATGAATCAAGTTTTATTTTGAGAAAAAACACATTAAATGAATATGCACAAGTAGAATCACTTTATCTACTTACTCTATTAAGAGATTTAGGTAAAGAATATAGATTACCAGAAGAAATACTAATTAAATTTTTAAATGCTTCAGGAAAAACAGGTAAAGTAATCGTTAATAATAATACCCTAAATTATTTTTCAATTGTTGTCTTGTTGTATTATATAGGGCATTCTAAAAAATTTCCTTTAGTAAAAAATGCTTTAATTGAATATACTTCCAACTATATAAAAGATTATCCAAACGAGAAAATAGGTAAATCTTCTGAAATGGCTCATTTAATTCTAGACTTATTGACTTGCCCATATTTGGATTTAAAAATAAAAACAAAAATGTTAATTTTATATCGTGGAGAACAAAAATTTTCACAAATTAAAAAAACTATAAACGATTCTAATAAATTGAATGATTTTCACAAAAAACATAAATATTGGTTTACTAAATGGGAAAGATTTAACTTAGCTAAAGAATTAGAAAATAAAAAGAGTCAAGAAGTTTACTCTTAACAATAATGCCAATGCCAATCTCCAGTTTATAATAAGCATTTATGTTTAATATAATATTTTTACACACTTGCAGAGGCAATACTCGGTAAAAGAGGACAATAACAAAAGGTAGCGGGAGATTTAGCTACCTTTTTTACGTTTGAACAAAAAATTCCTACTGACAATTGAGTAGACTGATGCCTCACTCCCCCCACTTCCCAACTAGCACCAATCCCAACAGACACCCCCACATCTAGAACCCCGCTGGCACCAGTTTGTAACTATTGACCCAAGCTTGATTGGAAAATTACCCCCATTCCCCTCACTTCCCAACACCCACCCATCCCAAAAAACACCACTCACTTATACACAAATACAAACC
>CAYGQJ010000164.1:0-7731 GCA_964351845.1 uncultured Flavobacteriaceae bacterium
CATCCATATTAGCATCGGCGCCACTATATACATTGATACCTCCTGAAGCATTGATCGCATTAGAAATATCTGTATTAAGAATGTTTCCGTCTCCAGTAGTATCTCCTGCATACATCGCAAAGATGCCATTGCCCATATCACGTAAGGCCAATGCCTCTCCAGTAACGGTGTTGACATCAGCACTCAAATCAAGATTCGTAACAGTTCCAGAGAGCGCAATAGCGCTTGCAGTAAGAATTCCTATGTGGTTTCGATGCTTAATGGCTACATAGTAATTTCCAGGGCTAACGTTTTCAAAGGAAAGTGTTTCATATTCTGCATCTAAAATATCACCATCACGTTGTAATAGTGCCGATTTGGATGCCACTATTTGTGTATGATCATTTGCATCTCTAAGTTCTACCCACACCCAATCTACTAGCGCATCTTCATCAAGGATACTGAAGATACCTGGGTCTAGATCAATAGTATCTGTATATGGCGATGTTACGGGTATTACATTATCTCTATGTAAATCGTCTCGCATTAAACTCTCTTCCCCTGTGTAAGGGTTTATAGCGGCACCTTGTAAATATACTTTTGGTGCAATGGCTATACTACAAGATAAATTGTCTCCTGTGATAGTCCAACTGTAGGAATCTAATAAGTTTTGTCTTTCTGTTTCTGATTGACAGAAGTTTAAGCCAATAGCGCCTAATTCTATCTCGATAGGAATTTGTATTTCTCCAGCATCTAAGGTTGCCCAACCAATAAGCGTATTGTCATAATTTTCTAAAGACATAGCCGTATTATCAAGCATACCACCCATACTATTCACTCCACTAACATCCCAACTTGCAAGATCTTGATTAAACGCAGTAGCATTCTTGAACATTTCAAAAAGACTTACATTCTCTGATAATTCCCAATCGTTTAATGGTTGGTTAAAATTTGTATTATTTCTAAACATAAAGCCCATAAATGTAACATTACTTACATCCCAATTGTTTATATTTTCATTAAACGAAGAATTTTGAAACATATAACCTGTTTGTGTTACATTACTTGTGTCCCAGTCATTGATACGTCCACCATTATCAACAAAAGAACTTGTCCCATCAAACATAAAAAGTAAACTTAATGGTCTATTTAAATCAGGTATATCAGTAGCATTAAGTACTAAATTAGAACAATCAATAAATGCTTTTGTCATGCTTAACCAAGGATTAGTTCCCCATTGCTCGACGGATAGTATTTTGTTTCTATTAGAAGTATTAGAGTTTTCAAAACGTATTTGCGGGAATTCACCTGTAATTTTAACATCATATATTCCAGGAGTAGTATAAACATGTGTTGCTTCTCCTGTTTCAAATGTTACTGGAGAACCATCTCCCCAATCTACATAGTAATTATATATTATTGGAGTTATTAAGTTAACTTCAACAGGAATGGTAATTGTTTCGTTTGTAGCAGTTGTTTGCCATTTTGTGATGAAAGGCTCATCCGTAGGGCAATTAAGACCAGCATCACTCAATGACCAATTTAAATCGTTATCTAAATAATCATGTTCGCTTACCGCATTGCAATAGGTGAGTCCAGAAGCGCCTAAATTGATATTTGAAGGTGTATTTTGATTGTTTCTCCAACCTACTAAAGTCAAATCATAAGAACCGCTTGAAAGCCCTGAACCATTTAGCATATTACTCATGTCCATTGCATTGCTAAGATTCCAATTTCCTAAGTGTGTATTGAAGTTATTTGCTCCTTGGAACATTGAAGAAAAATTATCTACGCTACTTACATCCCAAGATCCCATTTTGCCTCCTAAATCTTTTAGTGCATTACAGTTTCTAAACATATCTTCCATATTACTTACCAAACTTAAGTCTGGCACATCAGTCGCTGTGATTTTCAAATTTTCACATCCGTAAAAGGCTTGGGCAGTACTCGTCCATTCATTGGCTCCCCATTGTTTAATTTCATAAAGTTTTAATCTTGTTGAGGTAGCGGCAGACAAGTTATTGTATCTAAATCTAAATTCCCCCGATAGTTTCACCACGTAAGTTCCTGCTTGCGCATAGGTATGTTCTCTATTTCCAGAAACATCGTTATCTACAGTGCCGTCACCCCAATCTACAGTATAACTATTATTATTACCCGTAGCCCCCGTAAACTGAAATCTAATGCTCTCATTATTAGATGTGGTCTTCCATACCATAATAAATTTGTCTTCCTCGGGACAAGCTAAAGTTGCATCTAAAAATGACCAATTATTACTATTTTTTAAACTCGTACGTTCCACTACAGAAGCACAATACTGTAAACCAACTTCTCCTACATTGATATTAGAAGGAATTTGAGTTTCACCTGGATCTAAAGTAGCCCAACCTATTAACGTAGCATCATAATTATCAACGGATAATCCAGAATTATCAAGCATATTAGTCATATCTACAACATTGGAAATATTCCAACTTGCTAAGTTTCGGTTAAAATTACTAGCAGATTCAAACATACCATCCATGAATATGTCATTCGAACCTACATTTTCCCCTATGTTCCAGTTGCTTATATCTTGATTAAATGCGTTAACTTCTCTAAAAAACCATGCAAATCCAGTACAATTCCCTACATCCCAGCCTGTAACATCACCATTAAAATTAGTCGCACCAAAAAACATAAGATTCATAATTCTTATAGCAGACATATCCCAATGAGATAAATCTGGACTCTCTAAAGAGGTACAACCAGCAAACATAGATCCAGTGCTTGTAACTCCAGATAAATCTGGTACATCTGTAGCAAGAAGTCTTAAGTTACTAGCCCCTCGAAATGAAGCAGCCATACTTACCCATTGAATTGTTCCCCATTGATCTATGGACTTGATTTTGTCTTTATCTCCACTATTATTAAAATAAATTCTTGGAAAATCTCCAAAAATTTCAACCGTATGCGTTCCTGCGGTTGTGTATGTGTGCGTGGCATTTCCTGTAATATTGGTGTCAAAAGTTCCATCTCCCCAGTTGACTACATAGTTATATCCATTGCCGTCGGTAGGAATTTCGATACTTTCATTAGCAGTTGTGGTTTCCCAAGTGGTGATAAAAGCTACATCAGAACATTCAGGTCCTGCGTCTGTGATGATCCAATTGTATGGTGCATTTTCTAAAATACTTCTTTCATTATATGCATGGCAATACGTGAGTCCAAACGCGCTAAAAGTAATGCCCGTAGGAATTTGAGTTTCCCCGTTTTCTATAGTTGCCCAACCCATCAATGTAGCATCATAATTATCTATGGATAAACCTGTATTGTCAAGCATGCCATCCATATCGGTTACGTTTGAAATATCCCAATTTCCTAAACTTTGATTGAAATTTAGCGCATCTTGGAACATAAAACCTACATCTGTTACTTGGCTTATATTCCAATTTCCAATGAGTTGATTAAAGTCACTTGCTCCAGCAAACATCCCTTCCATATTTACGGGTTCACTTGTATTAATTGTCCACCCCGAAATATCTTTATTAAAATCACGAGCCGAAGAAAACATATTTCTAAAATCTATTATGTTACTTACATCCCAATTGGAGATATCTCCATTAAACTTTTCAGCTTCGTTAAACATAAATGTAACAGACCTAATAGAGCTCAAATCCCAGTTATTCAGATTTGTAGCGTTGAAATTCTTACATTTACTAAACATTCTAGATAATTCAATCACATTTGATAAGTTTGGAGCATCCGTTGCATTGTACGTCAGGTTTTCACATCCATCAAAAGCATTAAACATATCTCGCCAAACAATAGTTCCCCATTGTTCAATGCTTTTAATTTTTAATCGATCTCCTGTCTCGTTAAAATAGATTCTAGGGAATAAACCACCTATTCTTACTGTATATGTACCAGCGCTAGTATATGTATGCGTGATGTTTCCTGTAACGGAGTTGTCTATTTGCCCATCTCCCCAATCTATATAATACCCGTATCCTAGTCCACCAGTAGGAATTGTAATTGATTCATTTGCTGTAGTCGTTTCCCAAGTGGTTATAAAAAAATCTTCGTTAGCCACGGTACTACAGTCTAAACCAGCATCTGTAAACACCCAATTGTAGGGGGCATTAGAAAGTGTCGTCCTTATTGCTTCTGCAGTGCAATAGTGAGCATCATCTGCACGAATGGATAAACCTGTTGGAATTTGTGTTTCCCCACTGTCCAGTGTTCCCCATCCTATAAGGATTTTATCATAATTACTTGTAGATAGTGCAGTGTCTCTAAATATAGCGGCTGTCCCCGTTACATTACTAATATCCCAATTCCCTAAATTTTGATTAAAAAGAGTGGCTCCTTGAAATATTCTATGAAGGATTTGTACATTACTTGTATCCCAATGGCTTATATCTTCATTAAATGAAGTACAATCCCTAAACATTTGCTCCATATCTTGCACATTACTCATATCCCAATCGCCAATTTTATCTGTAGGATCTGTGAGTGACGTAGCGTTTTTAAACATCCTATTAGTGGATGTTACGTTCGTGAGATTAGGCGTGTTGTTGGCACTAAGGGTTAAATTGGTACAATTTTCAAAAGCATTTTCCAGCGTAGCCCATTCATTATTTCCCCATCTGGCGATGTTTGTTATTTTATCTCGGTCAGGACTAAACGAAAAGCGAATCGCAGGAAAAACACTATCCTCTAGTATCTTAATAATATAAGTGCCTGGATTACCAAAGGTATGTGTTAAAGCGTCTGTTACATTAGTATAGGAAACAGTGGCATTAGGATTAAAAGGAACAACAACATCTACATTGTAATTATATGTAAAAGATTCATCTATTGGGATAGTGAAACTTTCATTACTAGTAGTAGTTTGTATAAAAAATTCAAAGTCTTGGGCTTGTAAAGGAACGATAAACAATAAACAAGCGATTGCTAGTAGGTATTTTTTTTTCATTTCTACGGGGGTTATATAGGGAATGAATCCAATAATTATGAACGCGCGAAAATAAGTATAGACTTTTATCTATCCGAAATAATCGGGGTTGCTATGGGGTTGCAGCTTATGAAAAACGCTGTATGTACGCTATAAGATCTGTTGTAGAGTCAACGTTTAACTTCTTTCGTATGCGAGAACGTGATGATTTTATGGAAGAGGTAGTTGTGTTTAATAGTGTACTTATTTCTTTTGCCTTCAGTTCTAAGGTCATTAACGATAAGAGTTCTTTGTCACGTTCACTCAATTGTGGGAATTTGGTGTCTAAGGTTACTTTAAAATTGATATTTACCTTATCTAGATAGTTATGTATGGTTGCCGTAGATGCAATATCTTCAGATAATAACGATCTGGTTAAAGATTGTAATGCCTTCTTTCGATCAGCTTCATCATCTAACTTTAAAATTGCCTTTATATCTTGTAAGGTGTTTTGTAGCACTTCTTTTCGTAAAGAATTTTCTATGACTGCTTTTTTTAATTCTTTTTCTTTAGTGACCAAAGTCAATTCTGCTTTCAGTTTTTCTAGATCTCGCTGTTGTAATTTATTTCGCGAACGCTGTATTTTTTCTTGCGAAATTTTCTTTCCTATCCAAAATAGTAAAATACTGAGAACCAATGCTGTAATGAGAAGTGTAAGATATAATTGCTTTTGTGTTTTCTCACTTTTAAGTTTAAAAGCGCTGGCTTCTTTTTCTTTCGCAAATTGATAATTGAGTTCAAGAGATGTAATTCTTTTGGCACTCTCTATGTCATTAATAGAATCACTATAGATCTTGAATAAGGTGAAATCTTCTAAAGCCTCTTGATATTGTTGTAACGTAGTTCTAAGGTTACTTCTACTATAGTATTGTTTGTATAATAATTGTTTGTTGTTAATCTCTTTAGCAACATTGATTGCACTATCTAAATAAGGAACAGCCTTTTCATATTCTCCAATCGCATTATAGACGACACCAATGTTAAGATAAGTCGTGCTTAATTCAGACTTATCATTCATCTTCTTCGCTATGCTTGTATTTTCCTTGTAGATGCTAATCGCTTTGTTAAATTCTTTATTCTGATAATAAATACTTGCTAAGCTTCCGTTAGCTTTTGCCTTGCGAAAATTTGATATAGGAAGTCTTTTTACTTTTTCTAAATAGAAACGAGAAGAGTCCAATTGCTCATTGTATAGGTAACTAATACCTAACATTTGCATAGAAAGTGCCATCTCCTCTGTGTCATCAAGCTGTCCATATATTGAAATCGCTTTTTTAAAAAAATCTTTCGATTTGTTGTATGTTTTTTGACGTCGATAAAACATGCCTAAATTGTGAAAAGAAAGTGCTATCGTAGCAGAGTCAGATTGTTTTTGACTTATGTCTAGTGCTTTCAGATATTGTGCTAAAGCCTTTTCATAATTGGCTTGCTTGCTATCTAAAATTCCTGAGTAGTTCAATGCAATGGCTTTACTTTTTTGAAAGAAGTTTTTGTTTTCTGGTGTACTATTAATAACATCATATACTTCATTAAGTAAAATTCTTGAAGTATCAATATCAAACTTGTAAGTTTTTTTAATCAATCTTAATTTGTGATGTACTTGCGCCGAATCTGTTGTAGCGTTTTTAATGGAATGTTTCAATGCTGTAATAAGACTATCTTGAGATTGTGAATAAGAAGACACAAAAAATAAAGAAAATAGTATGATGTAGGAGGCTTTCAATAGTATGTAATTTGAAGGAGGAGATTGAGTTACGAATCAAAAATACAGTATTCTTACGTTGCCACCAAGATGCAACCCGCTTGCAACCCCTTTGCAACCCTTTTGTAACCCTTTGTTTTTCAGTTTATTTTTTAAAAAAAATGTAATATTGCCGCTTTTTATGCGAATGTATTCATATGTACATTTTTGTGTTCATTTTATAGGTGACACAACACATAAAACAATTAATTACCCTAATAAATCATTAAAAATGTTTAAAAGATTACTATTAATTTTCAGTTTGTTTTTTGCTTCATTGTCATGGGCACAACAAGTACCTCAAGCATTTAACTGGCAAGGAGTCATTAATGATGCAAATGGAAACCCTCTTGTAGATACCACCATCGGGATAGCGTTTCAAATCAATCAAGGGAGTCCTAATGGTACGACCGTTTATATCTCCGAAAGAACACTTACTACGGATGCAACAGGTTTTGCAAGTACATTTATAGGAGATCCTACAAACGCCTCTGAGTTTTCCAATATAGATTGGAGTGTTGCCAATTACTTAGAAGTACGAGTAGATATCAATGGTGGCGTTAATTACTCAAGTTTAGGTGCTTCACAACTTCTAAGTGTCCCTTATGCAATTGCAGCAGGTGAAACTATAAATAATACGACACTAAAAGATACAGATGGAGATACGAAAATCCAAGTAGAAGAAAATGACGATGAAGATATTATCCGATTTGATGTAAGTGGAACAGAGTATATGACCTTATCAAATGGGAATTTAGGTTTCGAAAACACAGGAAATAGTATTTTCATAGGTAATGGCGCGGGACTCAATGATAATAGAAATACAAATAATAATAATATCGCTATTGGCGAAAATGCCTTAGAAACGAATATTTCAGGAATTAACAATACGGCTTTAGGTCTCGCTACATTAAATCAGGCTACAGGGAATGAAAACACAGGTGTTGGTGCTGCAGCCTTAGCACTTAATGCAAATGGGAATAATAATGTAGCATTAGGATACTCAGCAGGTTTATTAAATACAGGAAGTGGTAAT
>CAYGQJ010000165.1:0-6392 GCA_964351845.1 uncultured Flavobacteriaceae bacterium
CGTTTGGTATGGGTAGACGCTTCTTTAACGCGTTTTTTAAAGCAACGCTCTAGGCGAAATCTTTCTCCTTGGGAGAGTTCTTTTTCTATAGGGTGATCGGTTTTAAAATGGGTAATCTGTGCGAGATTGGAAAATAAAATCACGAGTTGTCCATCGGGGAGTAAGTGTTTTTTTGCTTCCGCGAAAAAGTCTGGAAATAGGTGTTCGTCATAATACATGGCTCCGTCATACTGGTCATTTTCATTGGTTTCTGGCAACCACGGTGGGTTAAAAATAATGAGTTCCGTAGGTGCATCAAACTTCCCGAAAAGCGATGCATAATCAAGTTCAATTTTACGAGAGAGTACTGTATCTCCCATAAACTCCGTTAATCCAACAATCGCATTGGGATTACTGTCAGTACCATATACTTTTTGGAATCCGTATTTAAGAAGCTGAAATGTAAGAATCCCACTTCCTACCCCAACATCTATCGCTGTTTTTTTGAGTCCGTCATAGCGTTTTAACCAATTATCAAAAAGAGCCACATGATCAAAACGTGTAGGGAAGTAAGTGCCGTAATACGGGTGGACTTTGTTTCGTAATGCAGGAACAGAAACCCCATTGGTATACCATTGCCACGAACTATTGAGTCCTTGTACTTGCGGAAAAGACAAGACAAAATCTCCCATTTCTGGATATAACTTTTCTAACCAACCAATAGCTGGTGCTTTTTTTACCGTCACTTTATGGCCCTCGATTTCAAGGAGCATACGATTAGATAATTTATGATAGGCTGCCCGATAGGCACGCTGCTCTTGAAAAGACTCGTTAGGTACTTTTTTATCTAAATGTGCTTTTAACGCTTTGAGTAACACTAAGCCGTTACTGTACAAATCTTTAATCACCATATAGTTCCCTGCTTCTAAGGTGTTGATTGCCTTTTTTACATCATCATTATTTTCAAATGTAGAGACCCCTTTGGCAACGATAATGGGGACTGGTCTGTTAATTTCTATTTCTGTACTCATGGTTATGTATTCGTTGGGAGGCTTATGCCTTTTATACTATGGGTTATCTTGGGTTTTGCGTGAGGGATTGCAGTGAAAATCCCACAGCATCCTCTCTATGAAATAGGGAGGCATGCGAGGAATTGTAGCGGAAAGCCCGACCCTGATCCTGAACTCGTTTCAAGATCAGGGACACGCCCACCTATATAAAAAGTCACTACTGATCCATCTTATTTATAGTGTTCTTAAGCCATGTGCATTTTCAAAATAGCGCATACGCTTTTGTTAAAACGATCTACAGTCTAATGACTTCTGACAACCGCGCGGTAACATAAAAATTGAGTGAATGATATTCTAGCAATCAGGCATTACATTGTTTGCTAGCATTTATGGATAAAAAGATTTTAAAATAGGATCATACCTATTTCCTAAAGTCGCATGAAGAGCTAACAAATAGCACTACAGCCACAATACTTGATGAAAGATACACTATTAAACTCGGATTATGTAATAGAACTTCGTAATGAGTCGCTAAAAGGCAATAAGATATATGATATAGGCATGGAGAGTTTTAGGGTTGTTTTTTTATTTTTCCGCTTATAGCGAAAAGGTATCCTGCTAGAAAATAAGATTATTTGTACCTTAACAACTTGTAAAAGTTAGGTCTCTAAAAAGTTTCCGACCTAGCATACAATTAAAGAAAATCGTATGAAATCTCGTAAATTAACATTCACCAACGCCGAAGGGAAAATCTTGTCTGCGCGCTTGGATTTCCCAGCCAATCAAGATCCTCATAATTTTGCCATTTTTGCGCATTGTTTTACGTGTAGTAAAGATTTCAGTGCGGTACGTAATGTAAGCCGTGCTCTTGCATCAGAAGGATTTGGTGTCTTGCGGTTTGATTTTATGGGATTGGGAGATAGTGATGGTGATTTTGCAGATACTAATTTTTCCAGCAACGTGACAGACCTTATCAGCGCTGCTGATTTTCTTACCAAAGAATTTAAAGCGCCTACCCTTATTGTTGGACATTCGCTAGGAGGTGCGGCTGCGATTTTTGCCGGAGGTAAAATTGAGAGTGTGAAAGCGGTCGCAACCATAGGCGCTCCCAGCAATCCAAAGCATGTAGAGAAACAATTAGGGAGTCAGCTAGAGGTGATTAAAGAAAAAGGAGAAGCCAATGTGGTGCTTGCAGGGCGTAATTTTACGTTCAAAAAACAATTTGTAGACGATCTCGAAGCTAGCTCTTGTGTGGAAGCAGCCCGTCATTTAAATAAAGCTTTATTGATCTTACACTCCCCACAGGATGCGACGGTTTCTATAAAAAATGCAGAAGAGATCTATCATGCGGCGCATCATCCAAAAAGTTTTGTGACTTTAGATGGCTCTGAGCATTTATTAATTGACAAGAAAAATGCGTCGTACGTAGGGAAAATTGTGGCAGGTTGGGCAGCCCGTTATATTCCCGCTCCAGAAATAGATACCATAAACACTACTCATCAAGTAGCCGCTAGTCTAGACGATGAAGATGGGTACACCACGCAACTTAAACTAGGAAATCATTACCTAAAAGCAGATGAGCCTGCAAGTGTAGGGGGCAATGATTATGGCCCTACCCCATATGAACTCGTTGCGGCTGGTCTTTCGGCTTGTACGGCTATGACCATACAGATGTATGTACGTCGCAAAGGGTGGAAAATAGATAATGTAGAGGTACATACGAGTTATTCAAAATCATACCCAAAAGATTGTGAAGCCTGTGAAGATGACCCTACAGCAAAAATTGATACGTTTACACGTGTGATCAAACTGACCGCAGAAGGACTAGATGACAAACAAAAGGCACGTATTTTACAAATAGCAGATAAATGTCCTGTGCATAAAACATTGCATAGTGCCACGCAAGTGATTAGCTCAATACACTAAATTTAAAGCGATATACCAAAAAGCACCTGTTAATTCTCTAGCAGGTGCTTTTTCATGTTAAGAAATCGCTATAAACCCATGTACAGATTGATTTTGTCATATAGAACTGGTATAACAAAATCTATTTCTTATGGCAATACATAACACCTAATTTCTGTGTGTATACTAGAAATTAGTAGGGCTACATAAAACATTTCTGGTACAAGTAAGCATCTTAAAAAGATAGTATTAAATAAAAAGTCTCAAAAAAATCCATTACATTGGTTATATACTAACAACTAAAAAATCAAAAACATGGGATTAATTGCAACACTTATTATTGGAGCATTAGCTGGTTGGCTAGGTAGTAAAATATACAAAGGTAGCGGGTTAGGTATTATTGGTAATATTATCATCGGGATTGTCGGTAGTTTTGTTGGTTCTTGGTTATTAGGAAAACTCGGGGTAAATCTTGGCTCTGGTTGGATTGGAGCAATACTTACAGGAGCGATAGGAGCTATCATTATTTTGTTCTTATTTAATCTGATCTTTAAAAAGAAATAAATACACATGATACTAAAGGTACGTATCACTATTATGGCACGTGCCCTTTAGTTGTATTCTATGTACTGTAATAAGTAAATAGAATATCCTTAAATCTAAAAGGTATTATAAAACAGTTAAGGGTTACTACAAGCTTCACGTTTGTTTCTGTTCATATAAAACCAAAAACATCTTGACAATCTTCGTTTAGTGCTTTGTCTACTCTATTATTAAAATCTGACAATCTGTGACCCTGATTATCTTGAGGTTTATTCTCTTAAAGATAGTAGATCTCCTGACGTGCCTTGTGTCATTATACCTTCCAACTCGTTTTGAATCTGTTGTTAAGGCCTTAAAAAAACCGCAAAAAATTCATTCTCTCCAACTGAAAGAAATAAAATTTTTAAATATTCTAACTGTTTGAGAATATGTTCACCCTTCAAGGTTAAGGGAAAGACATATTCGGATTAAAAAGATCTATTCGTAGTGGTTAAGATTTTTATTCATAAAAATCACCTCCATTACGGAAACCCGTAAAGATATTTCAAATCATTTACAGATATTGCAAACTTAAAATTAAAGGTTCCTTAATTTTTTAAAAATGACATGATAAAAGTGCTTGCCTAGGGGAAGGGTGGGCGCTTTTTTTTTGATCTTTATCTATAACATATTTTATCAATTTTAGCGTTAGTACTTCTATACAAACCTAACCACCATCCAATGTATAAGTACGCGTGCGCAGTCCTATGTCTCTTTTGTTGTATCTATAGTAATGCTCAAACGAGAGATTTTCCTGAATTCCCATCACCTCAACAAGATTTTTACAAACTTCTAGAAGAAAAAAAAGTCATGAATCCTAAACATTTAGAAGGATCAGTGAAGGAAGTTAATCGCACCTTTACGCAACACATATCTCCCGTTAGCGATGAAACCTATACCGCTACCTATTATTATCGCTTACAAAAAGATAAAGAAATCACAGCATATACCACGAGTGATCCGTATGATGATACTACGATTCCGTATCTGAATAGCGCATTGCCTGCAGCCATTCTAAATGACACCATTATTAAAGAAGATGATGTCTATACGTATATCTATAAAAAAGGAAAACTCACACATTATATGGCGTATGATATTGAGGGAGGTACCTTAGATAGTATTGTGTATACGTATAAAGATGACTTATTACAAACTCGCACGCAGTATAGGTCTGAGGGTGCTATTGAAGCTGAGTTTTTAGACAATGGAGACATCGACGATTCTGTCATCTACTTCCCAGAATTTAGTATCCATGCATACGGAGAGGCTACGTATGCTAAAACTGGACAAATACATACATTAAAACAATACGAATTTACGGAAGAAGGCGATCTTATGGATACGTATGATTTCACCTATTCTTATGACAATAAAGGGCGTTTTAAATACCTAAAAGTCATATCAGATCGTGTTTTCTTAACATTCAAACAACTCGAAAAACATCCGAAAAAATGGAATCTAAAAGACAATGAGTCTGTAGAAGGGATGTACGTAGAGACCGACATACATGTTACATACAACAGTAAAGATAACATCCTAAGTCAAAGCAGAAGGGACTCTAGAAAGAGTTCTGAAGTATACACAATTACGTATGGGAATGGTTTAGATAAAACAATATTGATTGCGAGAGATGACTATAACGATCATACGTATACTATGATGCATCTAGATCTTGTGTACAAGTTCATCTATGATGCGCATGAAAATCCAGTCCATATTACATCATATATTATGGTAGATGGTAAAGAAATATTAGATAAAACAACAGTACTAGAGATTACGTATTATTAGACACTGTATTACTAAGAATACTTCCGTTTTAAAATAATAATCTCCACGACTAAGAAACCTAAAAGAACCAATGCTCCGTATACAAAAGGACTTTTATTAGCCACTGACAGATCAAAGCCAGGTAACTCCCAAGTAGGTACACTCCAAGTGCTCATCGTATCTGTAGCCTCTTGTATAAAATCAGAAACAGAGGCTATGCCTATGTTTTGGACACCAACATACCCTATTAAAAGTATAAAAATAGCGCCTAGAAGTCCCCATACGTGTCGTGATATAAGAGGTTGATATACCATCGTAGTTTGAGAAGCATGCGCTGCATTAATTTTATGCATAAGATGTTGTGTAAAATCATCTGATGGTGATTTTACGGCTACTTTTTGTATCGCTTTAGACACGACACTGTCTAGTTGTTTTTCTTCATTAGTTTTCATAACGCGCTACTAAGTCTTTAGGTAATTGTGATGCCATAATCGAATACAATTTCTTCCGACTACGAAAAAGCTTCACTTTTACATTATTTTTTGTCATTCCAGTGATGTCAGCAATCTCCTCTAGTTTTTGTTCTTCAAGATAATACAAAGTCACCAAAAATGCCTCCTCTTCTCGTAATTGCTGAATACAATATGTTAGCTGTTCTCTTAATTCGTCTGCTTCGATCATTTCGAGAATACTGGCCGTTTTTTCTCCCGTAATTTCTTCTAGTATCTCTGTTGCATGATGTGTGGGCTGTTTCCGCTTTCGCGAAAGCGTATCCAGACACCTATGATACGTAATACTATATAACCATGTACTGAACTTAGAATTCCCTTTATACGTCCCTAATTTTTGAAATGCTTTTAAGAATACGTCTTGTGCAACTTCTTCTGCGTCTTCAGTACTTTTCATCATACGCAAACTAAGCGTATAGACCATGTGTTTATACCGATCTATCAACACGGCAAAGGCATTCACCTCACCTTCCAGTGTTCTGGTTATAAAAATGTGATCATCTTGATGGGTCATGATATGAGTAAGACTGCTTCATCTGCGATATGGTTACAGTATTTGTGATAAAAGTTAGTGAAAAGAATGTAGATCGCTTCGCTTCTGGAGTCTAGACCGCTTCGCTCATAGAGTATAGAC
>CAYGQJ010000165.1:6492-7721 GCA_964351845.1 uncultured Flavobacteriaceae bacterium
AACACATCGACTCCTAAACACATTGACTCCTCGACTATTAAACGACCACTTATAACCAACAAAAACGGGAACATCTTATATAATGTAACAATCCTAAAAGCAATTCGTCTTCAATGTAATCAGTGAAACAAAGCTTCTTTCATTCTAAAAAAAAGTAAATTAATTTATATGAAAAAACTAACGCTAAAAAATATCCAAACTGTACTTACCTATTTAGCTATTTATTATCTGTCTGTAAAGATGATCTGTTTTGCTATCCCAAAAATTCTTTTCATGCAGTTTAGAATTCCGACGTATTCTGCCTATGTAACATTAGCCGAAATGTCAGAATATCAACATATGTGGTCATTTTTTGGTAGATCTCAGAATTATAATATCTTTTTGGGAATCACAGAGTTTTTAATAGGAGCCCTTATTTTATTTAAACGAACACGATTAATAGCACTACTCATCTCATTAGGTGTATGCATTAACATATTAATTCTAAATATTGAATTCAAAATTTTATTTGCTACGCAACACATCATATTAGATCTTTTTATTACGATCATTTTATTAGTGAGTTATCGGAAAGACCTCCATCACTTTTTCATCCAGCTTGGAGGAAAACGCGATGGAATAATTATAAAATCAAAAAGAAAATTTACCCAACTATTCCCATATCTATTTCTCATATTGGTTTCTGTCTCTTATTTCTCTTTTTCTCTATATATCAAATCTGTATATATAGGCGACCCAACTATAATTGGTGCCTATTCCATTGAAAAAATAAAAGTAAATGACTCTATTTTCAAACCAAGTGTAGGCCAATTTGGGACAGAACCTATGATGTTTATTGAAAACAATAACCAGTTTGTTTTATCTATAGAAGACACACTTTATATGGGTGCTTATCAAATAAATGATAAAGACATTGAATTTGGACTCTATAACTCTACAAAATTTGGATTGACATCTTTTTCAGGTATCATAGATACTTTGAGTCTAAAAGGAAAAAATGAGAAAGAAGATCTTATACATATTTTTCACAAAAGAATCGATGGGAAGAAAAATTATCTAAATGATTTATATAAGTAATCCTAGCATCGTTACTATTAACTCCGACATTAAATAATTAGTGTACATGAGTATTTTAGAACTGACTTATTAGTACCATTATGCGTATAAACTAAATAGATTTTGCTGGCGCAAAATGAGACAAGATCGCTTCGCTAAAGGAGTCAGGAATC
>CAYGQJ010000166.1:0-1257 GCA_964351845.1 uncultured Flavobacteriaceae bacterium
ACGCTTTCGCGAAATCGAACTTGCGAGATTCACGACTATCAGGAGAGCGAAGCGGTAAAGCACAAACCCAACAACCAAAAGCCTTTACAACACTTATCACATCGTCCAGAACCATTTTTTTACTTAAAAATGTAACAATTATTTGAAAGTTACGTCTATTAATTAGATATTTGTCTAAATACTTAATTACGTGAACAAACTATTTAAAGCACTCAATGATGAAACCCGACGAGAGATTCTTAACCTTTTAAAAGAAAAGGATCTGACCGCCGGGGAGATTGCTGCCGCTTTTGACATTTCAAAACCTAGCATCTCACATCATCTTGATTTATTAAAACAAGCCAATCTCGTAAGCAGTGTGAAAAAAGGGCAATATGTCACGTATAGTCTCAATACGACGATTTTGGAAGAAGTCATGCAATGGATTATACACTTGAAAAACTAACCGATTAAAGACTACGATTATGAATCTACGTAAAGAAATTCCGCTTCTGATTATTGTGATATTACCCTTCTTATACCTAGGCTATTTGTATGCAGATTTACCTGAAACCGTGCCTACGCACTGGAATATAGAAGGCCAAATAGATGATTGGGGATCAAAAAGCATGCTTTGGATCATCCCATTTGTTACCGGATTTTTAGGGTATGTATTGATGAGCCTTGCGCCCAAAATTGATCCTAAAAAGCAAATCAAGCAAATGGGGGCTAAATTCTACCAACTCAAGTTTATCGTTGTACTATTTTTAACGGCTTTAGGGTTATATATCTTGTATGCGACACAACAGCAATCCATGTCAAGCCCTAAGATTATCTTTATTTTAATAGGTGTATTCTTCACTGCTTTAGGGAATTATTTACCTTCGGTAAAACCGAATTATTTTATCGGATTACGCACGCCCTGGACATTAGAAAATGCAACCGTATGGAAAAAAACACATCGTTTGGCAGGAAAATTATGGGTCATCGGCGGCTTGTTGATTATCGTATCATCCCTTTTATTCGCACAACCCCAAAACCTAACGGTATTTTTTGTGATCATTGCAATTATTACCCTCATACCGCTTGTGTATTCATACATTTGGTATAAGCAGGAGAAGGTGGAGGTGGGTTAACGAAGTAGAGACAACTTTGATTCAGCTAAAATCTGTTCTTTAGTATCCTGTGTAAAACCACTCTTTTCAGCTTTTTCTAGTGTAGTCCGAATCCAATCTGATTGATTTCTTGGCAATTCACCATTGGAATCTGTAGATGAGA
>CAYGQJ010000166.1:1357-7492 GCA_964351845.1 uncultured Flavobacteriaceae bacterium
ATGGTTTCTTTAAATTTAAATTTACACCAAATATTTATATGTTGTAAAAAGCATTAAGGTTTTATAAAAATAGTTCCTTCTAAGATAAAACAAAAAAAGCAGGTATAGTTGACAACTACACCTGCTTATCTATCTAAAAAATACGATTACAAAGAAATCACGCCTTCTACCGCTCCTACTTCTTTGTATTTTGCAATTACTGCATCTGGATCTTTCATACGGACATTTATAGAAACACTGGTGTATTTCCCCGTACGGGATTCCTTTCTATTAATCACAGCCCCTGTATGATCAAAAATATCTTCTATTTGTTTGATTTTAGCCGCGTCAGAAGGCACTATAAACTTATATAAATAAGGGCCTGGCCATATAGCCGTATCGCTCAGCTGCTCTTTTAATTTTTTGTAAAAATCGTCGGTTTTATTATCTGGACTCATATCCTGTAGTTAAGTTGGCAAAGATAAGACATCATATAAATTTGTTGTTCGTCTTGGTTTGCCTAATTTTGTGCAAATTAGTACCATTTTTATGCCAAAAAGCATTTTACTCATAGGGGGTCCGTCCACGGGAAAAACAACCCTGATCAACCACCTTAAAACACTAGGACACCCTTGCCTAGAGGAAATCTCTAGACATGTTACAAAAAAGGCGCAAAGTGAAGGTATAGACCAGCTTTTTCTTGAAAAACCACTGCTTTTCAGTCAGTTGCTAAAAGATGCCCGCATACAACAACACCAAGAGGTAGCTACTTTTGATACCGAATACGTCTTCTTAGACCGAGGCATTCCTGACACTGTGGCATACATGGATTATATAGGACAGACCTACACGCAAGAGTTTATCAACGACTGTAAAAACTATCGATATGATCTTGTTTTTGTACTACCTGTATGGCAAGAAATTCACGAGACCGATGCAGAGCGGTATGAAAGTTTTGAGCAAGCACAAAAAATTCAAGAACATTTGCTAGCCACCTATCAAACGTATGGCTATAGTCCTATTGAAGTTCCAAAAAATGATGTTGCCACGAGAGCCACATTTATCATAAACACCTTAAAGGATTGACACAATCCCCAAAAGACATATTAAAAACCTATTGGGGTTTTGACTCCTTTAGACCTTTACAGGAAGACAGTATCCAAAGTGTTTTAAACGGTAAAGACACCATTGCGTTATTGCCTACCGGCGGAGGGAAATCCCTATGCTATCAAATCCCAGCCATCGCCAAAGAAGGCATTGCGATTGTCGTATCTCCGCTTATTGCTCTCATGAAAGATCAGGTGCTTAACCTTCAAGAAAAAGGCATCAAAGCACTCGCCATCACTAGCGGCATCCGATATAGCGATTTAGATGCCCTCTTGGATAATTGTATTTATGGCAATTACAAACTTTTGTATGTATCGCCAGAGCGACTTCAGCAAGAACTCGTGATAGAGCGTATTAAGCAAATGAATGTCTCACTCATTGCCGTAGATGAGGCGCATTGTATCTCACAATGGGGACATGATTTTAGACCTGCCTATTGTAAAATTGCCCGCTTACGCGAAATAAAACCCAACGCGCCCATCATAGCGCTCACGGCAACTGCGACGCCCAAAGTGATGCAAGACATCACCGAACAATTACAACTCGCCGATCCGCTACTCTGTAAAGGGTCATATCACAGAGAAAACCTGACCTATACCCTTATTCATAGTGCCGATAAAAATTTTCGCCTTGAGCAAATCCTAAAAAAAACCACGCAAAGCGCGATTATCTACGTACGAAATCGAAAAGCAACCATTGCAACGGCTCAATTTTTAAAAAGCCGTGGGATGACCGCTACATTTTATCACGGAGGGATGTCGCGAGAAGACAGACACAAACATTATAAAGACTGGCGCGATAACAAAACCCAAATTATGGTGAGCACCAATGCCTTTGGCATGGGGATCGATAAAGCAGATGTAGATACCGTCATTCACCTAGAAATTCCCGATAGTATAGAGAATTACTTTCAAGAATCTGGGCGTGCGGGACGAAGCGGACAACCGGCACAAGCTGTCCTTATATATAATGAGAATGACATCATCCGATTAAACAATCAGTTTTTGCAAGTGATTCCCACCGTTTCGTTTATCAAAGAAATTTACAACCGACTGAATAACTACTTCCAAATTCCCTACGGAGAAGGAGAAGAAAGTGACCATCGATTTAATTTCAGTCATTTCTGTCAGACCTATTCGCTGCCCACCATGCGAACGTACAATGCATTATTAGCCTTAGATCGTAATAGCGTGATTAGTCTGTCGCAAGAATTTACCAAAAAAGCCACTGTTACTTTTAATATCACTGACATTGCACTGACCTATTACCTAATCAAAAATCCACAATGGGATACGATTGTCAAAACCATTCTCCGCACCTACGGGGGTATTTTTGAACAAGTCGTTACCATTAATTATAGTGTGATTGCTAATAAGTCAGGAAGTTCTATAGATATGGTACACGATGCGTTGTTAATGCTCGCCAAAGATGACATCATTAGCTACGAGCATCAGAGTTATGATACGGCCCTCACTTTTTTAGTGCCTAGAGAAGATGACCGTACCATTCACGTGATTGGTGCTAACATAAAAACACAAGCTGCTTTTAAAAAGCAACAAATAGAAACCATCAAAAACTATGTAAGCAATACCAAGGTGTGCAGAACCATTCAATTGCTTGCCTATTTTGAAGAAGACGCGACAAGTCCTTGTGGCACATGTGATGTCTGTCTCGCACAAAACATTCATAACAAATCAACGGTTTCGGTAACGCAAGCCATTTTGGGTTCGCTTTCGCGAAAGCAACAAAACTCTCGCCAACTCTGTGACCTCCCCTATCCAGAAGCCGAAATAATTACCGCACTGCAATTGCTTTTAGACCAGAAAAAGATTACACTTACGCCTTCAAATACCTATACATTATTATGAGAGATATACGCATCGTTTTTATGGGCACTCCCGACTTTGCCGTTACCATATTAGAAACCTTAGTCACCCAGGAATATACCATTGCAGGGGTCATTACCGCACCCGATCGTCCCGCAGGACGTGGTCAGAAAGTACGTAAGAGCGCTGTCAAAGTATATGCCGAGTCCCAAGGATTGACCATCCTGCAACCGACCAATCTCAAAAATGAAGACTTTCTCAAGGAATTAGAAGCCTTACAAGCCAATCTGCAAATCGTTGTGGCGTTTCGTATGTTGCCTGCTGCGGTTTGGCAAATGCCGGAATATGGTACATTTAATCTTCATGCGTCCCTCCTTCCGCAATACCGCGGTGCCGCTCCTATTAATTGGGCGATTATGAATGGAGAAACAGAAACCGGCGTGACGACCTTCTTTATAGATGAAAAAATAGATACAGGCGCGGTGATTTTTCAAGAACGTCTTGCGATAGGCGAAAACGAAAATGCAGGAAGTCTACACGATCGGTTGATGCACCTTGGGGCAGGATTGGTCACAAAGACGGTCGATGCCATTGCGCAAGATCAGGTTACGACACAAATTCAACCACAATCGGGCGATCTAAAAACCGCCTATAAACTCTATCCAGAAAACACAAAAATTGATTGGGAAGCATCTATCCAAACCATTCATAACCATATCCGAGGTTTGAGTCCATATCCAGGAGCTTGGTGCTATCTCATCAATCAAAATAAAGAAGAGCGGGTCAAAATTTATGGCGCTGAAGTGTATACTGAAGGTCACACTGAGCCTGTCGAAGTGCCAAATCCAAATACGAAAGCGGACTCAGAAACTGTAGAAGAAACAGCATCAACATCATCTTTAGGAGTTATCAAAATAGAAGACGGACACTTAAAAGTCACGACCTTAAATGGATACCTAATGGTTACCGAAATACAACTTCCAGGGAAGCGAAAAATGGATGTAAAGTCACTTTTAAACGGGTATCATTTTGACGAAAATGCTAAAATGCGCTAAACCCGCACTGCCATTGGGCTAACAGAATACCCTAAAAAACGCCCTCTTTATTAACAATCGGCTTGATTTATTAACAAAATCACTGATTTCCCTTGCTATTACTTGCATGAGTGGATTTTACGTATAAATTTGTTACAGAATTAAACACACAGTTTAACTAACAATAATTAATTAAAATTTACATTATGAACAAATCAGAATTAATTGATGGAATGGCGGAGCACGCAGGAATTACAAAAGCAGCTGCAAAAAAAGCATTAGAGTCTTTCTTAGGAAACGTTGAAGGAACACTTAAAGGTGGAGGACGTGTTTCTCTAGTAGGTTTTGGATCTTGGTCTGTATCTAAGCGTAACGCTCGTGAAGGAAGAAATCCTCAAACTGGTAAAACAATCAAAATTGCTGCTAAAAATGTAGTAAAATTCAAAGCTGGTTCTGAGTTAGGAAACGCAGTAAACTAATCAAGTTTTGATATAGTATATGTATAAGGCCACCATACCTTATATATCTATAAACGAAAAGCTCAGCATCTTTATGCTGAGCTTTTTTTATGAGGAATACACCAAAAGAAATATAATCTCCTCACAATTAAACTACATTTGTGATAAATTGATCCCTTCATGAACCCATCTGCTACAGGCTGGATAAAAAAACATTTGCCGTACTTCATCTCGTTTATGGAGGCAAACCCTATGGATGAAGAAGAAATGTATCAACAACTTAGAACCAATGGTTTTATATACGGTACGTCTATCAAAACTCTTTGTGATGAGGAGAGCGAACAACTCAAATGGACCGAAGAAGAGAAAACGAAAATTAACCTTTTTGATGCCCTCACCTTTACGTATTTTGATTGTATAGAAAATACGAGCTCTACAGATGCTATCAAGAGTATTATTTCTTTTTATAGCGAACTTAATAAAGACCAAGGAGGTCCTCCTATACAATTAGGCGCCTCTACAGAGGCCAATTACAGAATCCTAGAGAAGATTATCCAAGAACGAATTCAGACAAATGAGACGCTGTTTAAAAAGAATTTCAGCCATATCATTACCAATGCACTCTTGTTTTTAGATGTACTGAGTTTTGATCATTACCTCATCTCTGGAGAAGACCCGTTGCCGTATGCCATTTGCCTTGAAAAAAACCTCACGCAGATTGTCTGGTTAGCACTAAAGCAAAAAGAAAACAAAGATCATTACAACGAACTTTTGATTAAGCTTTTTGAAAGCTCTATCCGATACAATACCACCATAAAAAGTGATAACCTCACCTTGAAAGACATACAAAGTGCCGTCGTATCACAACCGCTAGAGCAACTCTATTTACTAGATCTGTGTGCCTTATCCTTGTGGGATGATGAGCAAATAGATCCGCATGAGGAAGTGTTTATGAACGAGGTATCCCACATCCTTCGGATTCCCAACGCAAGCAAGGAAGCTTCCTTAAAAGCTGTGGCTACGTTTATTTCAGAGCACAAAGAAGATATTGCCTATCTCAATTACAGCAATCCGGTGATGCACTTTTACAATCAAACCACTCGGACGGTTTCTACCTTGATTCTTCGTAACAAAAAACGCCTAATCAAAGAGATTACACAAAGTAAGGATTTGGTGATTCTATTAGGTAACTCCACCGTACGCGATCTTTCTGAAGATGAGAAAAAAGTGGTTAAAAATCAGTTACTGGATATTTGCAAAACCGTGCCTTCGCTCGCTATCTTCTTACTTCCAGGCGGTACCATCTTACTACCTATATTGGTGAAATTCATTCCCAAACTACTTCCAAGTGCGTTTAATGAAAATCAGATGGATTAAGGATTGTTGATCAGAGATCGGAGATTTTTGATTGTGGATTGTGGATTTTTGATCGGAGATTTCTGATTTGAGATTTGAGATTTATTTTAAAAATTTAAAATCACACCTTCCAAACTTCAAAAGCTTTAATAGAATAAGTCCTACGTCTTTCAGCGAACCGATCCTATGTCAAGTAGCAAAGTAATCCAAAAGAAAAAAGTCTTAAGTCGTAAAGGGTAGGTATCAGTATTAGTTATCGGTCTTTTACATGTGTTTATAAATCAATTATATTTACGGGATAAAGACAATAAAAACGTATTGATAACCTGACTTATTTGCGGGATATCGACGACAAAATACATTTTATAACGAGTT
>CAYGQJ010000167.1:0-222 GCA_964351845.1 uncultured Flavobacteriaceae bacterium
ACAACTTAGCAACAGTAGAAGGAACCGATCCAAATGGAGATACAACAAGCGATGAGTCAGAAGATCCAACGCCGATTGATCCAAATGATCCTGAGAATCCACCGATTGATCCGAACTGTCCAGATTGTACGATCACAGTGATTGATCAAGATCCAAGTATTTCGTTCATCAAAACAGGAATGTTTAATGATGAGAATGGAGATGGTATTGCACAAGTAGGAG
>CAYGQJ010000167.1:322-7296 GCA_964351845.1 uncultured Flavobacteriaceae bacterium
CGCTTCCACAAGGAGCAAGTATTGCACTTATCAAAACAGGAATGTTTAATGATGAGAATGGAGATGGTATTGCACAAGTAGGAGAGACGATCAGTTATACCTTTATTGTAACGAACAACGGAAACGTAACGGTTACGAACATTGTAATAACAGATCCATTAACAGGACTTGTATTATCAGGGGGTCCAATTGCAGAACTAGCACCAGGAGAGACAGACAGTACAACCTACACGGGAGAGTACACGATCACTCAGGATGATATTGATGCAGGATCTGTGATGAATCAAGCACTGGCAACAGGTCAAGATCCAAACGGTGACGATGTAGAAGATGAGTCTGATGATGATAGTCCAATAGAGGATGATACAACCATCACACCGCTTCCACAAGGAGCAAGTATTGCACTTATCAAAACAGGAATGTTTAATGATGAAGATGGCGATGGATTTGCACAAGTAGGAGAAACAATTACCTACACCTTTATTGTAACTAATACAGGAAATGTAACCATTACTAACATCACGCTAGAAGATCCATTACCAGGTCTTGAAGTAACAGGCGGACCTATAGCTGAGTTACTCCCAGGAGAAGTTGACAGTACTACGTTTACAGGAGTATATGTAATTACTGAAGCAGATTTACTTAATGGAGAAGTAGTCAACCAAGCAATTGCAACGGGTCAAGATCCAGATGGAGGTGATGTCGTTGATGTTTCTGACGATGATACAAACCTTGAAGATGATGAAACGGTAACGATGCTACCTCAAGGAAGTTTGACTCTTGAAAAAACAGGTGAGATTATTGATCTTGATGGAAATGAATTTACACAAGCTGGTGAACTTATTCAATATTCATTTACAGTGACCAATACAGGAAATGTTCCATTGTTTAATATTACAATAGACGATCCTTTAGTAACTGTAGAAGGTGGTCCAATTGACTTAGCTGTAGGAGAAAGTGATAGTACGACGTTTACAGCAACGTATATTCTTACAGATGCAGACATTGAAGCACTGATGGTTATTAATCAGGCGACGGTAGTAGGTGTTGATGGAGATGATAATACGGTAGTAGATCTTTCTGATGATCCTAATGATCCAACAGACGTAGATGTAGAGGGTGATGGTGAACCAGATGATCCAACAGTAACTATTCTTACAGGTGTACTTAATGAAGAAGATGTCGAAGTCTATAACGGAGTGACTCCAGATGGTGATAACTCGAATGATATATTTATTATCAGAGGTATCGATAGATTCCCAGACAATACGGTTCAGATATTTAATAGATGGGGTGTAGAAGTATACTTTAGAGAAGGATACCTTAATGACAGTGATGCTTTTAATGGGACTTCTCAAGCAAGAGCTACTATAAATAGAGGAAAAGAACTTCCTGTAGGAACATACTATTACATACTTAAGTTTGTAAATGATGATGGCGTAACTAGACAACAAGCTGGTTATCTGTACCTGAATCGATAATACGTAGGATAAAGAATGTGGGTACGCTTTCGCGAAAGCGTACTCACTCTAAAATAAATAATCATATAAATACGAACTCAGTACGTATTTGTAAAAGTTGTAAAAAAAATGAAGCATTTAACAATAGGGTGTCTTATCTATTTTGTGTTTATTACTTTCAATAGTTCTGCACAACAAGACCCACAGTATTCACAGTACATATACAATACTGTGGCTATTAACCCGGCCTATGCTGGTAATAGAGGGGTTACAAGTATTGTAGGATTACACCGTAGTCAGTGGGTAGGTCTTGATGGCGCTCCTCGCACACAGAGTTTAAGTATTCATTCTCCTATTTCAGAAAGTAAAGTAGGATTAGGTTTATCGATTGTAAATGATGCGCTAGGACCTTCACAAGAGACCTATATTGGCGTAGATTTTAGTTATACAATAGACACTTCTGACAAAGGGAAATTAAGCTTTGGACTTAAAGGAGGAGCACATATTCTGGATGTGGACTTCACGAGATTAAATCTTTTTGATCCTACAGATCCTCGTTTTTCTCAAAATATAGACAACAAATTATCTCCTGTCATTGGCGCAGGGGTTTATTATCATACTGATAAGTTTTATGCAGGCTTGAGTGCGCCTAACTTAATACAGACCAATCACTTTAATGAAAGCAATAACTCCAATGGTAGTAGTTTTGTCGCTGAAGAGCGTATCAATTATTACGGAATATTAGGCTATGCTTTTGATATTTCTGATCAAGTAAAGTTTAAGCCAAGTACATTGATAAAAGCGGTAGCAGGTGCTCCTTTACAAGTAGACCTTACAGCAAACTTCTTATTTCTTGAGAAGTTACACTTAGGAGCTGCATATAGATGGGATGCTGCGTTTAGTGGTCTTGCAGGTTTTCAAGTATCAGATAGCATGCTTATAGGTCTCGCATATGATCGTGAGACAACAGATTTAGGCAACACAACATTTAATGATGGGAGTTTTGAAGTATTCTTACGTTTTGAACTCTTTAACGAATATGACAGGTTATTAACACCTAGATTCTTCTAATATTTTTACTCATGAAAAAAATCTTTATTCTCTTATTTATTTTATCTACCCCTGTCATTACAACAGCTCAGCAAAGTAAAATTTCTAAAGGAAATAAAGGCTATACTAATTTTGAGTTTGTAAATGCACAAGAAATTTATCAAAAAGTTGCTGATAAAGGATATGAATCTGCAGATCTTTATAAAAGACTTGGGGATAGCTATTATTTGAATGCATCGTATGAGAAAGCACAAATTTGGTATGGAAAACTTATCGAAAAATATGCTGACAACGTAGATGCAGAAACGTACTTTAGGTATGCAATAGCGCTTAAAGGAACGAAAGATTACAAACGTTCTGATGAGATTATGTCTCGATTTGCTGCATTAAATGAAAGTGATAAAAGAGGGGAAATTTTTAAGAACAATCCTGATTACCTAAAAGATATTGCTGTTTACAAAGATACGTACAGCGTTACGGCAACAACTATAAATTCAGTATATTCTGATTTTGGAGCTGCTTTTTATGAAGATAAACTCATCTTTTCTTCGGCAAAAGACACAGGATCTTTTGTGAAAAGAGTACATGCATGGAATGGGCAACCGTTTCTAGACCTTTATGAGGTCCCTGTAGATTTGGTATATAGTCAAGAAGCAACCCTTAAGAATACTGAAAAATTTGATAAAGGAATTAATAGCCCTTTTCATGAAAGTACTCCTATATTCACAAAAGATGGAAATACGGTGTACTTTACCCGTAATAATTATAATAATGGGGTGTATAGAGATGATATAGACGGGACAAATAAATTAAAGATCTATAAGTCCATAAAAAATGATAAAGATAAATGGAGTGCTATCGAAGAGCTTCCTTTTTCTAGCGATGACTATACAATAGCACACCCTGCATTAAGTCCAGATGAAAAAAGATTGTATTTCTCTTCAGATATGCCTGGAACCTTTGGGGATGCAGATTTATGGTATGTGACTATAAACGATGACGGTACGTACAGTGCGCCTGTAAATTTAGGAGATCAGATTAATACAGAAGGAAGAGAATCTTATCCATTTATATCTGATAGTAATAATTTATACTTTGCTTCCAATGGGCATTTAGGGTTAGGAGGATTAGATATTTTTCAAACAGCGGTAGGGGATAATGGCGAAGTGTCTGAGATTATAAATCTTGGAGAACCTGTAAATACCACAAAAGATGATTTTGCTTTTATCATTAATGATGATTCTAATAAAGGATTCCTTTCATCAAATCGTGCTAATGAAGCTGTAAATGATGATATATACATGTTAGAGCGTATTAAAACGCCACCACCTCCATGTGTGATTGATTTAACAGGATTGGTGACTGATAAAGATACAGGAGAAAAATTATCTGATGCAACGGTGACCTTATATGATACGAACAAGAATGTATTTGGAACCGCTGTTACAGATGGTACAGCTACCTTTTCTTTTGATCCCAGTTGTGATAGAGAGATGCTCATAAGAGCGGAAAAAGAAGGCTATATTCCTGAAGAAAAAATGATTACGATTCCTGCAACATCGGCATCTTTAAATGAGTTGTTACAATTAGAGAAAGAGAACAAGCCATTAACGCCAGGAACAGATCTTAGAGACTTACTAGATTTGAACCCTATCTATTTTGATTTTGATCGATTTAATATACGGCCTGATGCAGCGCTAGAATTAGCAAAAGTACAAGCAGTCATGGAGCAATATCCGACTTTACGCATTGACGTACGATCACATACCGATAGTCGAGGGAATGATGCCTACAATGAGCGTTTATCACAAAATAGAAATGATGCGACCATACAATGGCTCGTAGATAATGGAATAGACAGATCACGATTAACAGGGAGAGGCTATGGAGAGTCACAACCTGTAAATAACTGTACAAATAATGTAGCGTGTAGTGAAGCCGCACATCAAGACAATAGGCGTAGTGAATTTTTGATATTGGGGGATAGATAATTGAAATTTACGTCTATTTTAAAAGCGCTCAATTTATGAGCGCTTTTTTTATTTAATAAATTCCGCTATTTTGTATTTTTACATTCTATGAAAGAAGAACTCGTCATCCTGGTCGATGAACAGGATAATCAAATAGGCTTAATGCCAAAAATGGAAGCTCATGAAAAAGCCGTGTTACATCGCGCTTTTTCCGTTTTTATATTCAATGATAAAAATGAGCTCATGTTACAGCAAAGAGCCCTACATAAATATCATTCTCCGGGCTTGTGGACCAATACCTGTTGCAGTCATCAGCGGGATGGAGAAACCAATATCATGGCGGGTACCCGACGATTACAAGAAGAAATGGGTTTTGTGGTGCCGCTTAAAGAAACAACATCATTTATTTATAAAGCTCCTTTTGACAATGGCCTTACAGAGCATGAGCTTGATCATATTCTTTTAGGCATGTATAATGGAGAACCGCTTATCAATGAAGATGAAGTCGCTTCTTGGAAATGGATGCCGTTAGAAGATGTAAAAGAAGACATACAAGCACATCCAGAAATGTATACGGAGTGGTTTAAAATTATCTTTGAAAAATTTTATTCCCATTTAGAATCATGAGAATTACTGTAAATAGGCATGCCCATTTTAATGCCGCACATCGCTTGTACAGAAAAGACTGGGACGACGCTACAAACCAAAATGTGTTTGGAAAATGTAGCAACCCTAATTTTCACGGACATAATTACGAACTCATTGTTGGGATTACTGGAGAAATCAATCCAGAAACAGGGTATTTGATCGACTTAAAAATTGTCAAAGATTTGATTAAATCAGAAGTAGAAGACGCTTTTGACCATAAAAACTTAAACCTTGAAGTCCCCGAATTCAAGGATCTAAATCCCACTGCCGAAAACATAGCTGTTGTCATTTATAATAAAATGAAACCTGTACTTGACCCAAAATTTGATCTCACGATTACCTTATATGAAACGCCTCGCAACTTTGTAGTTTATACAGGATGATAACTAAAAAAATAAGACGATTCTATTTGAAAAGCGTGTTATACCCCACATCGTAAACTCATTGCTATATGAAGATCACCCATTGGTACCCAATTCAGTTTCAGCCGATACTCAAAGAAAAAATCTGGGGCGGCCAACAACTTAAAACCTTTTTATCTAAAACAGATAAGGATTTGCCTTTCGGCGAAAGTTGGGAAATTGCAGACTTGCCAAATGGACAAAGTGTGGTGACACAAGGCGAGCTAAAGGGACAAGCGCTGGGGGAGGTGATATCCGCTTTCGCGAAAGCGGTCTTAGGCGCACCCGTTGTAGATAGATTTGGTGAAAACTTCCCATTACTTATTAAATACATTGATGCTGCCGATGACTTATCGGTACAGCTACATCCCGATGATGCACTTGCCGAAGCACTCCACGGCGGAAAGGGAAAGACAGAAATGTGGTATATCATGAAAGCTGCCCCTGGTGCACAGCTCATTATTGGTTTTGAAGACGATATGACTCCTGAAAAATTTGATGCTTCTGTGGCTAATGGAACTGTAAATGATCATCTCCAATATATAGACGTCAAAGCTGGTGATTCGTTTTTTATACAAGCAGGATTGATCCATGCGATAGGAAAAGGGGTAGTGTTGGCTGAGATTCAGCAAACATCAGATATTACCTATCGGGTTTATGATTATGATCGTGCACAACCTGATGGTAGTTTACGAGAGTTGCATGTAGAAAATGCTCGGAAGGCATTAACGTATACAAATCCGGATAATTATATTTTAACCCATGATCCGACTAAAATTGGGGCACAGGTTTTAAAACACTGCCCGTTTTTTAAAACAGATATTATCGTATTAGGCACTTCTCCTTATACCATAGATAGGCAAGAGAGTTTTACAGTGCTTATGGTTGTGGTTGGAAAAATGACCTGTATTCATGATGATAATGTGTATGAATTGGCACTAGGAGAGACGGTATTAATTCCTGCAGCGTGTACATCTGTACAAGTTGAAGGGGAAGGAGCTAAATTTCTTGAAGTTTATCTGTAAAACGCTCTAAATTATCTTAATTTTGCACCAAATAATAGATTATGGCAAATATTAGAGATTTAAAGAAAGACATCAATTTTGTATTAGGAGATATCATTGATGCTGTATACGTTTGGGAAGCAATTAATCCAGATGCAGAGGCTTCAAAAGGAGAAGCTGTGATTGATGATGCAATTGAGACATTTGATGTGCTTATCGCAAAAGTAAATGACAGAAAAGTAGAAAACAGAAAAAAACATATAAAGACGGTACGTGCTGAGCTTGAGGAAAAAGCAACAGCCCTTGTAGAGCGTATCAATAAATTATAATTTTTTTTAAAAAAGTTGTTGCAAATATGAGATACTATTTTATATTTGCAGCCGCAATGCCGATGTAGCTCAGCTGGCTAGAGCAGCTGATTTGTAATCAGCAGGTCGTGGG
>CAYGQJ010000168.1:0-7274 GCA_964351845.1 uncultured Flavobacteriaceae bacterium
AAATCCCTGCGTATACGATCTCTCCTGAGGTTGAGGTGGCTTAAAAATCAAACATCCTCAATTGAAATCTACCCAATGTCCATGCTAGAACTATCAGGATTCAGCATTTTTCTCTGATGTGTCCGCTTTCGCGAAAGCGGTATACATCCAACCCAAAGCGTACACAGAAAATATGGTCTTGTATAGCGTCTTGCATAAAAAAAGGCGCTCATAGTGAGCACCTTTTCTAAGTAATATTTAAAAAAAATTAGATTTTAAAAAACTTGGCTACATGTTTTTCTCCTTCGTTTTCTACTTGCATGAAATACATCCCTTTTGAAAGGGAACTAATATTGAGGGATCTAGAAGATTCAAGATTTTTGGTCATGATTAGTTTACCATCTATCGCAAATACTTTTACAGATAGGGTAGATGCATTGTCCAAATCAATATTGATAAATTCCGTCGACGGATTAGGATATACGTGTAATGGATTTGTGCTTGGGATGTCAAGATCTTCCGTCGAAAGGGTTTCTTCTTGAATTCTGTAAAGTGCCGCTGTCGCGTAGAAGAGGGGTGCATTCCAGTTGATAGTGACCTCATTTGAAGAATACGAACACCAGGTATCTACGTATGAACGTGCAGGATCGGTACTTGGATAGCCAGGGCAGCCATCCTGTTGTCCTGAGTGAGGACCGCCAGCAATCATACCCGGTACAGCATCTGTTACCGTATCTGCTTCAGAAATTCGATGATGCGGATTGTTCATAGGTAAATCTCCAAAACCACTCACAAAGCAGTAGCCAGTGGCATTACGCCCTAATAAATAATCTGAGGCTGTAAACGCTGCATCTAAGAAGGATTCATCTCCATCAATTTGGTAGGCCATAAGCAATAACATCATCTGATTGCCAGCTTGGCCATTACTTCCCCAGTTATAATCCCCAGCACCCATGGCAACGCGCATAGGACTCGTAGTAACCTTGTCTTTTAATTCGTTAGCTGTTTCTAAAAATTTTGCTGTGGCACTAGCCACGTCTACATCATCAGAAAGCTGATCTGCATTGGCGATAATTGAGATAAGGGCAAGCGGTGCTGTATATCCCCAAAATGGGACTCCGTTACCAATCGTTTCTACGTCAATATCGTTTGCATAGGTTTGATCATTTGTCGTAATAAAAAGCTCTACAGCGGCCCATTGAAACTCATCTGTGACATTGGTATCTCCATATTCTCCTGTAAATACATCATCAGGTTGCTCATAATACACCGTAGGATTCGCTTGTGCCCAACTATAGGCACTTTCTGATGCAGCAATCAGTTGTGCGCTATATCCTGGAATTTCAGTTTCGTAATTTGCATAGATACGTGATGCCATGGCAGTCACTGCCGCAAAGTTGAGTGCCGCTGCTGTCGACTTTTGAACGACGTATCGATCTGCGGCATAGTCTGCAGGCATAATGATTCCTTGAAAGTTTAATCCTGTGAGTTTATGATAGACCCCTCCATCATTCGGATCTTGCATGGCTAACATCCAGTCTAAATTCCATTTTATTTCATCTAAAATATCCGGAATATCATTTGACGTTTCAGGAATATCATAGGCCTTTGTTTCAAAATAATCGGGATAATGCTCAAACGCCGCAAGTAGGGTATAGGTGCTGATCCCACTATTGACAATATATTTATTGTAATCTCCTGCATCATACCATCCTTTTGGGGCGGATATAACAGTGCCTTCAGGACGTGCATCTGATGCGGCTGAAGAATGGACTAGGATTTCAGTATCAGGTAAGCCGAGAGGTCTTACATAGTCACCTCCGTATTGTGCAGTGATTTCTGTAGAAGCTCTGTTGTAGTAATAATATTTAAAAGCAGCTTCGCTTAGGGTTTCGTATACATTTTCGCTTACGCTAAATGCTGCTTCTTTCTCATCAACTACAATAACGTAGGTACCTTCTGTACTAATCTCAGAAACATCTATTGTCGCTACATATTCTTGGGATTCATTCCAAAGTTGTGTTGCAGCAGTCATTCCTGAAGTTACGGTTTCTCCACTGGCATCAAACACCGTATACGGCAATGGCTCAAAATCGGTTTCTGATGTGAGGTTGATTAGTTTTTCTCTATTTACATGATACCCCACTTGATTGTATCGTATGTTTTTACCTGCTGGGAGTGCATCTTCTAGTGGTTGTCCTATCGAAATCCAGTCAATATCAATCACCCCTTCATACCCACCTGAAGCATCGTTTACATAAAACAAGAGATTGGTAATGGTTGTCGGATCTACGGCACACGGAGCATCTGCCGAATCACAAGGAGTTCCGCCAAACCCTCCATCCAGAAAGTCGCCATCAAAATCTAACGTATAGATAAAATAGTCTTCTGTAAAGGTGGCTGCACTTGCTTGCAGGTTGGTGACATAGCCTGCAGCATCTTTCATATCAATTCGAAAAGAAGGCATATTGGTCGCTTTTGCTTTGATATAGAGTTGTGGAGCCGAAGAAAGATCAAATGACATGGCTGCACCCATGTCGTGTAAGTCATATTCAAACGCATTAAACGGTCCAGCGGTACCATTAGCAATAACATTCAAATTCCCCTCAATAAGCGACACGGTATAGGCATCATTAGAGTCGGTTGTTAAAAAATCATCAAACTGATCACTATACAAGAGTTCGGGTTCTTCCTCTGCTTCGAGAGGCTCTCCTACAGAAATCCAATCAATCTCAATCGTTCCTTCATATCCTCCTGCGGCGGCATTTACAAAGAAGACCAAGTTTGCAATGGTCGTTGGATCCACAGGGCAAGGTGCATCGGCTGCGTCACACGGACTCCCTCCGAATCCACCATCATTAAAATCGCCTGTAAAATCTAATACGTAGATTCCAAAACTATCGTCTAAAGTCACAGCATTGGCTTGTAGATTGGTGACATAGCCGGCTGCGTCTCTCATGTCAATGCGAAACGAAGGTGTATTGGTACCTTTTGCTTTTATATACAATTGCGGATTTGCAGAAAGATCAAAATCTTGTAAAACGCCCATATCGTGCAAGTCATATTCAAACGCATTGAAGGCGCCTGCGGTACCATTCCCTACGATAGTTAGATTTCCGTCTACTAGGGTAGACGTGTAAGCACCATTTGACTCTGTCGTGAGAAAGTCATCAAATTGATCACTGTATAACAGATCAGTATCCTGCTCTTCCAAAGGTTCTCCTATTGAGATCCAATCGATTTCAATTGTCCCATTATAGCCTCCCATAGTATCATTTACAAAAAACACAAGATTTGTAATGGTCGCAGGATTTACTGGGCAAGGCGCATCAGCTGATTCACATGGACTCCCTCCAAATCCACCATCATTAAAATCTCCTGTGAAATCAAGGGTGTATATTACAAAGTCTTCCGTAAGTGATGCAAAATTCGCAGAAAGATTGGTGACATAGCCTTCTGCATCTTTTACATCTATTCGTAATACGCCAGGTCCGTTAGCTCTTGCCTTTATATACATCTGTGGACTAGAGGTCATGTCAAAAGTAGTAGGCGCTCCTGCATCATGTACGTTATATTGAAAGGCATTAAAGGGCCCTGCGGTACCATTTCCAACAATTTTAAGATTTCCATTTTCAAGACTTACATCGTAGGCACTGTTGGACTCTGTTGTTAGCACGCCATCAAATTGATCACTGTAAATGACCTGAGCATTTGTGAACAAACTGAACAACCCTGCTGCGATGAGGGTGTAGTAATACTTTTTCATAACTATTTGTTTTTTGTAGTTTTTATTCTTTGTAATCTATACTGTTCTGTTGTGGTAGGGTAAAGTTATGAAATCAATTTGAAAAAATGCTATCTATATGCGATTTTTTATTTCTTTTTTGAATACGGTTTTGTGTGTACCGTCCTGTTATCATATGAATTAAGAGTGTATTCATAAAATTGGGGCACTTTGTTTTCTATTGAATGCCTAGATGATAAAAGACAGATGTATTGCTTTTATAGTGGAGTATTGTTCTTTTTTGCCTTCGCACTTCGGCTCCGCTCAGTATAAACTTCTACGTCACTGTGTTCTTAGAAAGCGTAAAAAGGTAGGAGAAATGTATTCTGAAATCGAAATCGAAATTGAAGTTGAAACCGAATTTGAAGTTGAAATTGAAACTGAAACTGAAAATGGTTGTTTTAGAGATATTTATTAAAGTTTATTTAGGGCTTGTCTAGAGATAAAAAAGATTCAGTGGTTCAGTATGTTGAGATTTGGAGCTTGTGATTTTGAGATTTTAATATTTTTAGAACAGGCTTACCCTAGCTATCGCACGATTGTATCGTGTGGTTTGTCACAATGCCTCTTACATACAATAGACGTTATCTTTTGTTAGCAGGAAATGATGTACTGGTATGTTCGTTTTTGGAACATGATACAATCGCGCAGTAGTGAGGAAGCATAAAGTTCGCTAAATTTTGGTAATGTGTGATATACGTTATTAGCAACTGCCTTTAAATCATTGAAAAATTAAATTCAATCCTCCTTATTAATTTCTTTTTTAATATTTTGAAGAGACTCTTTATACTTAGAAAGATTTCCATCATTGTTTTTAGTTGCGATATCTAAAGCTTTTTGATAGTTTTCAAACGAGCCCTTCATATCTCCATTTATTTTCAAAGCTTCTCCATAACTATGATATACATTAGGCGAATTGGGAAAAAGTATCGTATTTGATTTTAGGATACACAAAGCAATTTTGGGCTTTTTTAAATTCATCAGATATTCATATCCCAAAGTATTGATATCCCATTCTCCAAAAAGTCTGGCATCAACAAAATTTGAAATATTATTATGTATGTTGCTTTCTGATTCACCTTTTTTGTATTGATCAAGATGTTTATTTAGTTCTTTGTGCAAGTGTATATAATTTTCAAGTTTTGATTTTCTTCGAGACTCTGCTTCATTTTGTGCTAAGTTCAAAACGGTATCAAAGGTTTCTTCCTTTTTTGTCACAATTTCAGGTATAACACCCACTCCTTCCCAACTAGTATTAGTAATGGGATTAATTGCCCTCCCAGTAGGAATAAATACTGCTAGATTTTCGTTGATTCCTCTTGTTCCTCCTGGGTTGGCACCACCTCCAGATGTTTGTCCAACGATTGTAGCTCTTTTCTGGGTCTGCATATTATAGGAGAATTCTTCTGCACCAGAGAACGTTTCTTCGCTGATGATTACATACAATGGTACATCACTCATTTTTTTGCCGCCTACGTCCTCTAATGTCCAATATTCTTCTTTTCTATCTCCTTCTCGATAATAAAGACTATTTAGGTGTATTATATCATCAAAGAAATAGCTGCATAGATACTGCACCATGGAAGGATCCCCTCCTCCATTTTTAGTTAAATCAATGATTACTGCGTCTGCCTGAGACATTAATTTCATGTAAGCGTCAGCAACCTCTTTAGCTCTATCCATAGGTGAAAACCCTCTTAAATCTAGATAGGCAACATTCCCTTCCAGTAACTTCAGTTCTTTAAAACCATGATTATAATTTCTGTAATTATTGATTTGATCCATTCTCTGCTCAGCTTTTCTTTCTAAGGTGTTTTTTGGAGCTTTATAGGATTTGCGAGCCATTATCCTCATATGTTTATCCTTACTGACATTTTGAACTACCTCAGTAAGGGCTTGCGCAAATGATTGATTGTCTTCATACTGGTCGAAATATCCAGACTCGTATTGTTCGTTAAGATATTTGTTTGTTTTTTCGGCAACATCTGGATAGATATAAGTATCACTCAATAGTTTTGACAAAATTTCAATTACTT
The DNA here is from genome assembly GCA_964351845.1 of uncultured Flavobacteriaceae bacterium. Classification (GTDB taxonomy): domain Bacteria; phylum Bacteroidota; class Bacteroidia; order Flavobacteriales; family Flavobacteriaceae; genus Dokdonia. Next base: position 5,800 of record CAYGQJ010000168.1, read on the forward strand.
CTTCTTTATGCGCATCGTTTAAGGAAATGTCTTGTCCAAATAAAGTTTGTATAGAAAGAGCCAATAGGATGAATAGATAATATTTCATTTGTATCTTTTACTTTTATAATTACTTATATATTAATCTGAAAATTTCTTTTTGGTTGTTGCCAACGGTTTTGACTATGGTTTCGTTGCGGAATGGTTCGGCAGAACTATTCCGCCGCAATGAACTATAGCCGTTGTTGTGCAATGGCTTTTATTTATATTTTTCCGAGTATAAAAATTCAGCACGTTCATTTAATTCGTCCGTCATTTTTATTTGATTTGGTTTATCTTGATTCAAAATCCAAGCTTTGTTTCCGATATCACTACTTTGAAGTACGATTGTATCTCCGACTTCAGTCCAACCAATTGTCCATTTATTTCCATCTCCAGCTCCAGTATTCAATTCAGTCAGCTTGTTATTTTCCGTATCGTATAAATGAATAATAACGTAAGCGAAATCCTCCGCATTTTTGTCAGTTCGATTTACAGTCGCTTTAATTTCAAAATTTCCAGTTGGCGATTTAATCAATTCACTTTCATAATTGCTAAAAAAACAACTTGTAAAAGTCAAAGTCAAGAGTATTAAAGTCAGTTTGCGTTTCATTTGGTAGCTTGTGTACAACGGTCTTGTGTATGATTTCGTTGCGTGTTTAAGTACTAAGGTTAGCAAATAAATCACAGATAGAAAGTCCGCGAGGACTTTCGTAAGTAGGCTAGAACTAGCCATTAATTATACACGGTGTTGTGTGTAGTTATTTAACTACAGTTATTAGATTTCTAAATTTATATTTTTCTTTATTTTGGATGTAAGATTTTTGTTCAATTATTTTAACTTTATTTTCATCTATAAATTTGTCTAATTCGTCTTTTGCTTTTTGATAACTACAACGAAATAATTCTTTAGCTTCAGTTTCTCCATAAAAATCTCCTTTAACTTGATATTTTTCTAATTCCTTTTGTACTGAAAATTCTTTCGGATTTGCTTTTTTGCATTTGATGGAATATAGCATTTCCCAATCATTAGTATTTCCAACTTTTCTAGAATTTAATTTCGATAATCTAGTTTTAATTAATTCAGTTGTCATTCCAACTTTTGTTATCTCTTTTTTTAAACTGCAAGCAATGTAGATATGTCCAGTTTTTTTATTTCTTAAACTAAAAGCAATATTTGCAGGACTACAAGCAATACAATGATTATGTCTATCTCTTAATCTATGTCCAGAATTTTTACAAGCAACAGCATTGTACGCGAATAACTTCTCTTTTGATTTCATTTCTGCATAGATGGATTTAATAATTTTCCCTTTTGCGTCAAAAAAATCATCAAAATCTAATTTATGATGAGTTATGAAGTTTTGTAGTTCTTTATTCATAGGTAGCTTTAATTACACACAACTCGTTATAAAATGTATTTTGTCGTCGATATCCCGCAAATAAGTCAGGTTATC
>CAYGQJ010000169.1:0-7170 GCA_964351845.1 uncultured Flavobacteriaceae bacterium
AGTTCAATCCTACTAAACGACATAATAGTGTCGGTACAACCCTACCGACACTACTAAGTATCAAGCACTTACATTTTTACTTTAAACATTAACATATTACTATTGTGTAACTGAAGGAATGAAATATTGCTTATTAATCTTAACAACATTGTAAATTAAAATTAACATCTGGAAAACTCTAAAATTCTTCATACTGCTGGGGTGCATGCCTGTATCGTGAGCGAAGCGAGCCAAAGAACAAATACTAATTAATAGTAATTACAAAATATTTAATATAACCGCATCTAATGAACTTCAAACTAAAATCATTCATATTGCTAGGGTGCATGCCTGTCTCGCGAGGGAACCGAGCCAAATAAGCTATAAAACAGCCAAAAGGCTGTGACGGTTTTGTTTATTCTACAAATGCAAGGGTGAAATACTAAACATATAAAAATAGACATAAAAAAACCCTACTCGTATTGGTAGGGCTTGCTTTCGTGAGCTAATGTTTGAGAACCGTCAGAAACTCTAGCATTAGGCTACAAATATAATACAAATCTCAATGAAACTACTAATTGACATACATAGTCCAACCATAATTTTCTTGCACACAATAACGGAATTCTTGAGCATTTGCAGGTGTACCATTGCTTACATTAAGCACAAAGCCAGCGGGCGCAGTATATGTGCCGCTAGGGATTGAGTTTGTGCCCTGAAGGTAACATGTGCAATTTCGAAAATCACTTACAACGCCCGTAATATCAGCATTTAACACTAAAAAGTCAAATATAGATTCTATAATACTATCAACTCTCAAGGTACTTGTAAAACAGTTATTAAATTGAAAAAATGCCATATTAGGGCAGTTAACTAATGTAGTCGGAAAAATTGTAGTCAACAAAGAACAGTTAGTAAAATAGAAATATTCCAAAACTGCATTATCATCAAAAGAATTCCATTCAACAATATCGCTATATTCTATATTTAACTGAACTAACGAACTACAAGAACCAATAGAAATGGGTAAAGTATCGGAAGGGAACGACGCGTAGTAATGCCTAATTAATGTACAATTAATAAAATTAGTATATGAAATAGGATTATTGGTAAAATCTTCTTTTGACGTTTCTAAAATTTGCAAATTGATGCAAACCGAAATAGCGGAACGCCAAGAGACAGAAGGGTTAGAACCTGTGAAACATTCAAAAATTAATATCTCTAATGTATCAACTGAAAACAAATTGCTGGGAAAATCTCTAATTGATACAGGTGCTGTCATATCAAAGGATGCGTAAAAATCAATTATTCTAATATTAACCTGAACAGACAATAAACCCGATATATTAGTATACCTAGAATACCATAACTTTAAAGTAGTTAAAATTGGAAAATTAGAGAGGACATCTAAAGCAGGTAAGTAAGCATTAAGGCCTTGCACGTCAATCACATCAAGACTACCAACTTGATTAACATATATAGAAACAACCTTAGTATTTCCAGTCGAATAAATAGGAGAGTAGCTATATAAAGGTAGGCTTAAAGAATCACCATTTGATAATATATTAGCAGGTAAGTAATTTTCATCTCCATAGTACCTTAAAACTATCATATTACCAATAGATGATATTTTGGAAGCCGACCCAAATGTGAATAATGAATTGCTGGTAGTTTGCCATTGCATTGCCTTGAATGTACCATTGTCGACCTGTATTAAAGAATTAACATATCCTTGCGCTACTGATAAATTAGTTTCCCCCAATTCAATACGTATTTGGTCATATGTATATCCAAGGGCATACAACCTTTTGCAATACATATGCCTAAATGCATGTGATTGCAGTCGCTTATCAGTTAACCATAAAGTCTGGTATATATATTGCTTGAACATATAATCTATTTTACCACTGCGAACAGTAGGGAAGGGATTAGTACCCGCGATTATATGACTCGCGAAATTTACCGGTAATGCTGAAGCTAAAAAGGACCTCTCTGAATTACCCTTTAAAGGTGTTAATGTAATCGTGTCAATTCCATCATAAACCCATCTAGTATAGTCTAAAGCCTCATCTCGCCTACAACCTGTGGCCCAATAAACTTGATATGCCAAGCCTATTTCAGGATATAAATTAGTTAATTTGTCTGTAACTGCTCCTAGGAGCGCTCCTAAGAGATTTAAATCTATTGCAACCATAAAAACTACCTTAAAACAAAAAGAGCCGCGTTATGCGGCTCTAAATTGGGTTATAAAACAAAAAACAATGAACTACTAAGAAGCATTCACTAAGTTGTAAGTATTAACACCTGATTTGGATCCATCTTCTGAATAGAAAAATATGTATACATGGCACACATCAGCGGCAGCCACATTCATATCCAAAGTGACATCAGCAGCCGCATCTGCTCGCGTTTCAGGTGCGATTTGTGCTTCCCAGATTCCTTGAGTAGCATTGTGCACCACCACGTATATTTTGTCAGTTGAAGCTTGACCGCTTAAAGGTGTTGAACTACTATAATCAAATGTTAGGCCCTCATCAGCCGAACTAATTGCCACATTAGTTACCGCAGTGGTACCCAGACTTCCATTAGCAAATAACAAATTAGCAAAATCATATGTTACAGTGCTAGAGGTGCTACCAGATGTACCATTTTTAATATTGTAAGATGTGAATGCATTGTAAGGAGAACTTGGATTAGGTGTTGCAGTGTAACCCATATTAGCAGCCGCGCTAACAAGCCGATACAGAGCCACCATGAGAGTCATTTTAGCACGCTGGAATAATTGAGCCTCACTGTTTGCCTGTGATACGCTAGCTGGCTTTGAGCGCACTACATTTTGTCCTTTGGATACTGCGAAGATTACGCCGCCAACCTTGTTTTTTACGGGGCCAAATATGCCACCTGTAACTTTTCCCATAATAGTATTTTTTTATATGTTATGACTAAATAACGTATTCCGAATGAATAATTATCATTTCCCTTGCCTCCAGGAGGAGAATCTGAAACATCTATACATTGTGATTGGTGTATTTGTAGGAGTGTAAACTTCGAACTTGCAACGAAGGTGGTACGAAGTTAGGGCAACAAAAAAGGGACGCTTATTCAACGCCCCTTTGATGTATAAAGATAAATCTATTATCAATCTCCAAGTGAAAGCGCGAGTTCATCGGTTCGCGCCAGAAAATTGATCATTGAGTCTAGGACTTCATTTACTTTTTTTTCCTTAACTGGCTGGTCAAGTTCCGATTTGATAATTGCATTAATGGCCTGTTTAAACAACGGTATGCACGTATTCACATAATCCTTTGTGACCTTTTTCATTTGCTGGGTAGGGAGATTTACAACGGTGTTTTCCTTTTCCATAATTTAGAAATTTTAAGATTTAAGTAACGTTCTTAGCTAGCAATATAGCTTTTAATCTTGAGAATTGCTCTAATTCAATTTCGAGGTTCTTACAAAAATAATTAAGCATAGAAGTTCGTGATTCTATTGCTCGCAGTATTTCATTATACTGTTCAATTGTAAGTAAATTCTTATTAGTTTCAATATTACAATTTTGGAATGTAACTACTTTAGCTTCAATTTTCCTTGTAACTTCCCTAATTTCCTTGAGTTTACCGCGCATAACTTCCGAATCATGCGCGGTGCTGTAATAGTATTGTTTGCTCATATTAAGAATCTTTAATTGGCTTGAACTCGGCAATTTCGTCACCCACAACGCAAGCCGTTTTAACCGTAACTAATATTTTCTCCAATTTAGTACGCATTAAAAGACAATTCATGTGATGCAATGCCGCATTGTCATTACCTTTCGCACTCATATAAAGATCAATTTCTTTACCTTTGTAAGTATCAATAATCTTTTTTAATAAACTAAGGTCATATTCAATTTCCTTAATTTTACGATTTGCGTAATCTGTAAACTGCTCTGAATTGAAATAATACATTTTTGACATATTAAGATTTTTTAATGGTTAATTTATCGCTAATTTTTAGTAATATGGAAGACAAATCGCTTAAATAATTGACTGCAAATTCTGATTTTAATGCAGGTATTGAGCCAAATATATCAATTTTTTCATCTAAGAACAAATCATCTAATTCCTTTTCTTCAATGTCAAGATTATTAACTATAATACTCATATAGTTATTACAATTCTTTAAATGTGTGTTAGCTTTGGTTAATTGTACCTTAATCCTTAATACTTCCTTTAGTAAAATGTGGTTTGAATCAATATTCATTGTAACGATTTTTAAATATATACTACTTTTTTAATTAACCTTTTAGTGTTGCTGAATAATAGCCATAAGTATATTTATCATTCTTTATTTTTTTCATCCAATTAGATGGGACATTCTCACTAAATTGATTATACGATATAATTTGACCATCGTATCTAAAAATAAAACATTCTGCATAATAGCTCATTGTAACGATTTTTAATTTACTCAAAGATAACATTTTGATTGTACAAAAAGATTAACAATTTGTGTTAAAGTATTGAATACATATTTTATGAGACGAACATATTAAAATATTGCATATTGTTTGAAATGTAATATATAAGTATAGCAAATAAATATGAGCTTTGACCAATACTTGAAAATTTATTTTTTCAAGGATTGGGCGAAGCCCAGCGGGAGCATGCGAGTGCAATGAAATGCTGTCCATGTGCCCCCGCGTTACGTGCAAATTCCGCGCAACGATAGGGCGAAGCCGCGCCAAAAGCCCATAACCGCAATTTAATATAATAGGAGCATATATAACAAAGCTTCAATATTTTATTTAGGGCATCTCCAGAATTTTGTATTTTTTAGCGCAACACGGCTAAAAATCAAGACTTGAACCACTGCGAAGCGAGCAAAAAAAACCGCGAAGCGTTGTTTTTTTTGCAATGCTTTGCACCTTGCTATGAAATATTTTAATTTTGCAATGTAGCCACCCAAAAAAATGCAAAAGGCTGAAATGCCCTAAGCACTGACCTAACTCTTGTTATATATGCTTATTATGTTATTTTGTGGGGATGGGCTTTTGGCGCCAAACCTAAGGGGAAAGCTTCCAATGTCCACCTTCCATACTGAACATTTTGGCACCATAACCGCGCTTTGCGCGTGCCATTATCGCGCTTTGCGCGTAGATATAACGCGCTTCGCGCATCCTTTCTTTTTTTTTCAAAAAACGCAAGATTCGTGCACAAATAAATCTTTAGACATTTCAATATTGCTTAAACTAAATACTACAAAACCGTTAGTTATTCCTAAGTATTCACCGTCTATCATGTAACCAATTTCAGCGCGAATAAAATCACCCGTATATTCTTGACTCACAGGGTTATATTCTTCTAACACCACCATATCACCTTGCTTATAATCTCGATCATTATAACGTACTTCAAAAAGCTTTTCCAAAGCCTTAACCTTAATAAAAAATTCGGGCCATATTTTTAATTTGTGAACTTTCATTATGCTTGTTTTACCTTGTAACCTTTATATATAATTTCCTTAACTTTTGGCTCGCGGCACATCTTCATTATTTCATCAGGTGGTATTCCTTTGCTATATAGTGAAAATACATTTTGTTCAGCATCTTTATTATTTCTAATTTTAAGATCATCAAATATAAATTTCAATATACCTAACCTGCTTTCACATTCCAGAAACCATGCATCTTTTGATAATCCAACCTTTTTATACAATGCTTCCCAATACTTGACCCATTCAGGGTATTTTTCATCTAACCATTCAACAAGGTCATAATTTTGTGCCATTTTATAGGCTAGGAATAGGGCGCTATCTGACTCATTCCCAATGAATTGCTCTTCGCATAAGGACTTTATCGCCATTTTTTTCCTAAATATAGCTTTTGGTATATGCTTATCAACCTTGCGCAATCTTCGCGCTGATTTTAAGTTTATAGGTACATATTCCATTTTTTCACAATCTTTGTACCGCTTCTTACCTTCTGGGCGGTATGCGCTTAATAAGCCTTGAACTTCCTGATTAAAGATTGTTTTGATGCAATCTGATGATTTTAAATCTTGAAAGTCAAATTGCTTATACCTATTGAATATTGTACTATTTAGCCTTAATTCTATTCTGCTACAACCATTTGCAGCGATATTTAACCCATTATCAGATAGAACTTTTCTAATATACTTTTTACCTGACTTTTTGAGTTCCTTTTCTTTGTCATATATGACTAAGTGCTTATGAGCCGTTCTTCGCCCAATTCTCACGTAATCAACGTCTTTACCTGATTGCTTATCGAAATTCAAATAAGGCTTATTCTTCAAAACATATACATCATGTAATAAATCTGTAATCTCACTCTGTAAATTCTTAGTATCACAGGCAATGTCCAACCTTGTAACATTTTGAAATACCGCGCCCAAATCTTTTAAAATAGCATCTATATAATGCCAATAGTAAGTACCATAAAGCAGATGATTAGATATTTTGATTTGGCCATATGTAGACTTCATAAACGCCTGATTGACAGGCAAGCAGCATAATTCTGCTATTTCATAACCTTCAAAATAAACCTTGTATCTGTGAGAAAAATTTCTAGGGTGTCTCTTCTGTAATTCTAATACAATATTCGAATTTGGTAATTCGATTAATTCCCGACCTTCAAAACTTGAGAAAATGAAAGAATTAATGCCAAATTCTAACCAGTCTAAACTTAATATTCCAAAACTTGTATTATATTTGTCGCTCATAACTATCGTGCAAGCCTTAATTCTCGCAGCTACCCGGTCAAGGAACTGAGAATTAGGGCTTTTTTTTGGGTTTAGGCTTGCAATATATCAAGAATTTCTTTATTAGGGTTGATCTGCACAGCCATATTGGGCCATTGCATCTAAGTTCAATCCTACTAAACGACATAATAGTGTCGGTACAACCCTACCGACACTACTAAGTATCAAGCACTTACATTTTTACTTTAAACATTAACATATTACTATTGTGTAACTGAAGGAATGAAATATTGCTTATTAATCTTAACAACATTGTAAATTAAAATTAACATCTGGAAAACTCTAAAATTCTTCATACTGCTGGGGTGCATGCCTGTATCGTGAGCGAAGCGAGCCAAAGAACAAATACTAATTAATAGTAATTACAAAATATTTAATATAACCGCATCTAATGAACTTCAAACTAAAATCATTCATATTGCTAGGGTGCATG
>CAYGQJ010000170.1:0-7133 GCA_964351845.1 uncultured Flavobacteriaceae bacterium
GATCATCCAAAAGTACATCTTTGAGTATAATACAACCTGCTACAAACAACAAACACTTTAGCAAAAGCCAAAGTGTTTGTATTCTATCAATTATTCTAATAAAACGCTACTCTACCAAACCTACTACTTGTGTAATTAAGTCAATATGAATTTTTGTAGTTACTTTCTGTGTATTTTCTACTTTCTCTCCTCCTCCAAGAGCCAATAAGGGAACATAACCGTAACATTCATCTATATCTAATTCTCCTAATTTCTCTTTTGCTTTTTCAAACTGTTCAGATTTTAGATCTTCTTCTTTAAACATATTACTTGTTAAATCCATATTCATAAACCAGTCAAACTCATCTGCTCCTATTATTTGAGAATAATTAAATCTATAACAGATCATATTAATGGCCTTCCCTTGCCAAGTAATTATGTCTCCAAAAGCAGTAACAGCTATAGGGATTTCTTTCTGTGCATATTCATACGTATCTGACAACAAATCAATATAATCATCAGGCTTGATAACTCTAAAATAGCCATTCATGAAAGTACCAAAACCATATTCTTTCCAAAAAGAAAGGACTTCATTTGGGAGTTTATCCTTATATTTTTCTATAAAACCACTACTAGGTTTTTCTAGAATTGTATAATCTGGATATGTCTTAAAAAATTGTTCAAACATCTTTATTATTTTAATTAATTTCAAATGGTAATTCTACATTAAGTTTAGTTATTTTTAAATCATCTGCTGACATTTTTTTAGCAACCTCATTAACCATATTGTCTAAATCTCCAATTCTATTTTTCCATTGACTTCCAAGTGATGAATTTACTCTTTTATTACCTAATTCGACAACCTTATGACCAAAACCTCCAGCTATTTGATCTGGATCATGTAAAGCTGCCATATCTTTCATCCATTCTTTAGCTTTCTCTTTAGCATTCTCTTCTGGAAATCCATTTTTTCTTAATTCTTTAATTTTCTTCTTAAGTTCTAGTTCTCTAAATTCTCTTTGGGCTTTAGCCGCATCTTTACTTCTGCCTCTTTTCTTATAGTCCTTTCTATTATTAATAAACTCTTCTAAAGATAAATCGTTTAACCCTTTTTCTTGTGCTTTAATTTGTTTTACAAAATCATCCTTAGAATGATTAGAGTTTCTCTTAAACGGTTTTTTAAGTTTTAAAAGTTTTGTTTTCTTAATATTTGCATCTGACCCTTCTTTTCCACTTGTAAAATCATCAACCACTTTTTTACGCTTACTTGCCTTCATAAAGAGATCAAAAGATTTTGATTTCCTATCTTCTATTGGCCAAGTCACTTTTAATTTAGGATAAAGACTAGCTTGTGCCGTTAACGCCCCTAAAAGTTCTAATTCACTAGCTTGATTAACATCCATTGCAGTTGCAGTCGCTCTTGCTTGTTGCAACAATGCCCACCGTTGCCAGTTCTCACCATCATCATTATCTTTATCATAGTCTCCTTTTTTAAAGCGATCTGGCATTTTCTTTTTCAATGCTTTACGCATATCATCTCCAAGCTCTGCAATTTTAGTGAGCACCTTTCCGAGTTTTCCTAACTTCCCTGCCCACTTGGCTAATGTGACACTACCTCCTGTAAAAATAGCTACTAAAATCTCTAATAAAATGGCCCCTATTACAATCCCTATCACACGCCCTTTTTCAAACGCAGAGGCTGTTTTCCAGTTTTCAATAATATCTTGTATGGCAGTTCCTATATTTCCTAAAACCGCATACATTACTTTTTTGAGGTCTTCAAATTCAAGATCTGCAAATCCCAGAATAGTTTTGTAAAGGCTCTTCATTTTCTCAAAGAGTTCTCCTGTAATCAGATCTCTGATCGTACCTATAATGGTACTGATGAGATCTACAATACCCTCTAAGGCATCATAAATAGCTCTTAACAATCCTTCTATAATCCCTACAATCAATCCTGCAGCTCCTGCTAGAATTTCTGTGATGGTATCTACTACATCAATCGCAGCATTCATAAAATCAGAGCGTTTAGAGAGATTGCCTAATTCTTGTTGTAATCGTATGTAATTTTCACTTGGAAGGCGTACAATGTGATTCTCTGTTAGGAATAATTTTTTATATAATGATCTAGCTTCTACAAAAGCTGGATCTATACTAGCTTTATAGCCTAGTTCTAGCGCAGACAATAAACTCTGATCTGCATCTTTAATAACAATTCCTGTATGATGATCGCTTTGTTGGTTTAATAAATGAAAGGCTTGGGCAATGGTGCGATAGTCATCACCTGTTTTCACTTTGTATTTACTGTATTCTGTTACCGCAATATTGGTTTCAAATGTATCTCCGCTCTTCACATAGTAAAACTTCTTAGTATAACTATCTAGCAGCGTATCTACAGGAATGATTTGTATAAATTGTTTTTGAATCCACCCAACTTCTTTGGTCCCCGCAATCTGGATACGTAACCATCCTTTTTTATCTTCTTTTCCTTGAAATAAGACTTTTACCTCGGTAGCGGGCTTATATGGGATGCCTGTATTTATTTTATCTCCTATAAAATGATCATCTCCTTCATATAGATAAATTCCTTTTTCTGCTCTTACAAAACCTCTTGCATTGGTGTAATTTATAGCCTTTGCCGTAACAACAACTTCATCCAGCGCTAATCCACTAAATTCCCATTCGTTATCAAGGTTTCTAATAAAGGCATACGTTTGTCCTTCGATAGTTTTTGTGAGATAATTTTCTTTATAAGCGCTTGGAGGAAGGTCATTTAATCTATGTACTTCTGAAAAAACGAGTCTATTGACACGCTCTTCTTTCCTTTCTTCGGCTTGCATTCGCATTATTTTGTGGAATAATAGCGGGAGTTTGAGTTGTAACTCTGCAAGGTTTTCTACGTTAAGTTGGTGTGTGATGACTCCCATAGGAATGATATTATTTATCATACACTATTTCATGATATAAAGTAGTGCGTGTATTGTTCTTTACTAATGTTGCGTTAGGGATTGCAGTGGCATCCTTTTTTGAGTGGCATATATGCTCAAAAAAGATAGAGCGGAAAGCCCGACCTTTTTGTGTTTGTACGTAGAGGGGTTGTCTATTTTTCCTGCTTCATACTGCTTGAATAGTACCTGTATGTTGCTAAAAAAGGGAACGCCCTCTCATAGATGATTAAGGGTATTCTATTTTTGATTATAGTACTTCTACCTTTACAGGTTTGGGTTGTATATGGTCTGAAAAAGCAGTGGTGATGTTTAAGCGTAAATCGTCTTCTTGCTCTATAGCGCCATCTCCTCCTAGGTAACAATTTTTAAAGAGGACTTCTAGGGCTTTAAATTCGTCCATTTTTGAGGCCTGTAATACGGCTGAACGTATTCCTATATCTGGTTTTCTGAAATAGGCAAATAACGTATTTGCATCATCATCTTCGATTTGCAATTTTACAATACGACCAAACTTATTTTTCCAGGTATTGAATTGTCCTTGTGTAATGTTACCGTCTAGTATTTTGGTAATGTCTTTTACTTGGGTTTTCATGTATACGGTGATTTTGTGAATTGTTATAATGAGAAAGGTTGCCTTTAAGGGATTTGCACTTAAGAAATTCTTAAAAGCAACCTTTTTGCGAGTGATGTGCTACTCCAGCTAGACGCTACAAACGTTATTTATAGTGTTTGCCTTGCCCGTTTAGGGTCTTGTGGAGGGCACATTAAAAAATAAAGGATCTGAATAGTTTGGCACACATACTATACGCATGTATTATGCAGCTCCTTTATCGTGTTTTTAGTTCCACTCAATGTGAGAACAAATAAGGTCAAAAGAAACCTCAATTTTTGTATCTCCTTGATTAATACCACGTGAGTTTGTATTAAACTCGCAGTTACGCACTACGTGTGTGATAATATCATTACTATCATCTAGGTAGCTTACTACGATATCAAAAGCTGGTACGTCTTGTAAACGTCTTCCTCTTGGAAGTGCTGCGATAATCGCTTCTACTTCATAGTTATATAATGTGATAGAGGCTTTTGCTTCGTATTTACCACGTCCTCTGTGTACTGGAAGGTCACCTGCTCCGTAGTGGTTCTCCTTCATTACTGAGTCGTCATAATTTACAGAGGTAATCCCTGTCACGATGTTGTCTAACATACGTACTTCGATAGAAGACCAGCTATGTTGTTGTCCGTTTATTAATGGTAATGCATTCATATTTTAAATTCTAATTTTCTTTGTGAATAATTGTTTTTAAGGCGGTCTTATGCTCCTAGTCCAAATGGATTTTTGAATCCAAGGTCTACGATAATTTTACGCGCTGTTCCTACTGGTGTTACTTCTGCTTTGATGCGTAACTCAGAGGTTGCAAGGATGTTTTGAGAAGGATCTACAAAGACATCAAATACAGATACTTCCTGGTTTGATACCATTCCTTCTAAAGCGGCACGACACAACGTCTCAAATCCTTTTGTAACTGATGGTGCTAGTTGTCCAGCTTCATCTACAAGGATTGGGGAGTTTAGTTTTGGTAATAATGCGGTACGTAATAAACGTGCTGCTTTATTGATCGTACGGTTACTCTCTACATAAGCAAAGTCAGAAGTTCCTAATGTAGCCGTATGACTATCGTTAAAGTATACGCCTGGTAATCCTGTGTGCGTTCTTGCAAATACATAACGCTTGCTGTTTAATGTTTCAAGTGCGCCTTGTGTTTTTACTTCTTCTCCACCTACAAATCCTGCTTTTGCAAATCCTGCACCTGCAAGGTTAAATTGCTCTACCCATGCGATGTTTTCTGATACTTTTGCACGAGAAATTGCACCCAAGGCCATTCCTACTGCTGCTGTATTAGGATAGGTTTTTGCTGCTTCTACATCCATAGCAACGACAACAGATACGTTGCTTGCTCCTAAGTCTGCAAGATCATCTGCATCTGATGCTCCTGCTGATAATACTGCTGCAAATCCTTTTCCTTCAATCAAGACTTCAAAAGGCATGTAGTCTGCATAGGCTGCATCAGCCTGTACTTGTGCTGCTTGTGCTGCTGCTTTTGCTGCTGCAAAATCTGTTGCTCCAGAATAGATAACTGCCATCTGACGAATTTCTCCATCGGCAGTTTCTTGGAATCCTTTTGCTTTTCCTACCACTTCTGTATAGGAAGCGCCTGTCGTTGCCATGATGAATAAATCTCCTGATGGATTTAATCTAAAATACTGTTGAATTTGGTAATACGCTGATTGCCCATTTACATCATACGCTCCGTCAATGCCTAATGCTTCGGCATCTTCTACAGAAGCTAAACGATACGCTTTGTCTTGTTCTAGCGATCCCCCTGGAGTTGTCGCTAATCCGTCAAATAGTAATCCAGACACCATGTCTTGACTAGGATTTCTTCTTCCTAATCCGCCTGAAAGTTTGTTAATTACTACGTCATTTAATGTACCCATAATTTAATTTTAATGTTACGATTTTAATTATTTTACTTGTTAATTGTGTTTAAAATTTGAGCATAAAAAGGGCCGTATGAAGCGTTGTATGGCTTCATAAAATCTTAATATTCAAAAATTTTAGAATGTGATTCTTCTTATGAATAAAGAAGAATATGTTGAACTTTATTTACTGCAAGGAGCGCGCTTTGTTCCTAGTACAAATATACGGTTCAGTAGTGGATGAAATTGAATTTAAACCATTCAAAATCAGTAGTTTCAATGATTCATTAAGAAGCTTGCAATTGCACTCCTTCATTTATAATTGTGTAGATTGTACGCTCTGTCACAAAGAGTTTTTCTGAAAGTTCACTTACAATGACTTTCATTTGTTTTTCTTGATTTTCTAGCACATAGTCCAATACAAATGCTCTTCTTTTTTCTAATAATTTACTGCTGCGTCTCATAGCTTTTTATAGTTTATATGTTAATATTTAATTATTGTTTTTTAATGGTGGATCGATTATCTCATTGATCTCTTGATCTTCTAAAGAAATAAATGCTCCCGTTGGTCCTTCGGTAAGGGTATATCCCTGATTTTCTAACTCTTCTACCGTGGCGCCATTGTATACTAATCTGTATCGTTTTTTAAGCTCTGTTTCAATAAGCGTTGTTTTATAAGAAATCTCCCAGATAAAGTAATCTGTCTTCTCCCAGTTATCTTGCTCATGATTACAATACTGCTTTTCTTTTACCTTAAAGGTTGAGTTAGAATCAATCAAAGGAGTTGCTGTTGTATTTCTAGACAAAATAGCTTTATCAATATTTTGAGCGATATCAAACACCACTTCATAATTTTGATTGGCTGCCTTTTTCCCTTGTAAAGGGAGTACGATATAAATACAGAAAGTGGCATCTGCTTTATAGGTTTGCTCTGAAGAGGTTTCCCAATCAATACAATCATATTTGAATAATATTGTTGGAACCTGAATAGATGTCAAGAAAATATTATCATTATATAGAGTAATATCTGGTATTGCTCCACTAAAACCTGTTTCGGCTTCGATACGTGCTTTTTTATCTAAATAAAATTCTTTTAAAATCATTTGTTTATTTATTTGTTACAAATATCTAACAATTGTTAGACTTATGCAATTAATATTATGTAATAATACAATAGTTTCAGTCATATTTAACATTTAATAGCTCTAAAAATGTGTTTTTACTTGTAATTTGTTTATTAAATAGCTATAATCTTACGTTATTCATTAAAAAATAAAACATATTACAATTATTGAAGTGATTTTTAAAATTTACCTATCAGTCATCAGTCCTTCTGTTCCGATGAGAGATTATGTAAAAAAGCCAATGCTTCCTCATTTTTTTTTGGATTAGGTCTTGACAGTCCCTTTCTTAAACAAGAACCCTATACCCCAAAAGTCTTGAGCTTGGGTATCCTGATATTTTCACTTGATTATCTTGATTTCCTCCAAGCACAAAAATTTCATCATCTACCTGATTGATATAAAATCCAACATGTCCTTTCCAACTGTTTTTACTTTCTCTCCATAGCACCACAATATCTCCAGGTTGAGGGTTATTGGTTTCCATTCCTATTTCTAACCAGCTTCTTGCGTTTAGTTTTCCCGTATACGGTGCGTCACACATTTTAAGCACCCAATTCACAAAAACAGAGCACCAAGCAGTTTCTTCTTTTACCATTTTTCCTTT
>CAYGQJ010000171.1:0-6755 GCA_964351845.1 uncultured Flavobacteriaceae bacterium
ACCGATGTTTTACAATCTGTACAAGCATTACCAGGCATTATTAGTGTTGATGAGACCATCTCTAATATTAATATACGGGGCGGGAGTAATGACCAAAATTTGTTGTTGTGGGATGATATTAAGATGTACCAATCGGGTCATTTTTTCGGATTGATTTCTGGGTTTAATCCACAAATCACCAATACGGTTTCTATTATTAAAAACGGGAGTAGTGCCGCGTATACCGATGGCGTTTCGGGTACTATTGCCATGCAAACAGACACCGAAATCACTACCGATTTTAAAGCCTCTCTGGGCGCTAATCTCCTGAGTGCAGATGCCTTTGTAGATATTCCGTTCTCCGAAAAATCATCCGTGCAGATCGGCGTACGGAAATCACTGAGCGATCTAGTCACAACCCCCACGTACACTTCTTTTTTTGATAGAATAACCCAAGAAACCGAAGTAGAAACGAATGATATTGCCATTCTCAATTCAAATCAAACCTTTGATTTTTATGATACTTCGCTGCGATGGCTTTATAAAATTTCTGATAAAGATTACATCCGACTCAATTTTATCAATATTCAAAACGAGTTGCGCTTTGATGAAACGACCAATGTGGATATGGTTTTAGAAACGAGAGAAAGTAGTCTCAGTCAAAACAGTATCGCAGGAGGTATTTTTTATGAACGCCGATGGAATCCTTTTCTTGCCACCAGTATACATGTGTATGAAACCGATTATACCTTGCGTGGGATTAATGCCAATGTACTCGCCTCCCAACGATTTTTACAGGAAAATATCGTCTCAGAAACAGGCATAAAACTCAAAGCCGATTATCACCTTACGCCTCAGTTAAATCTGTATAGCGGCTATCAAATTGTAGAGACCGAAGTCACGAATCTTAATGATATTGACGAACCGCTGTTTCGAGAACTACGCTCCAATGTGGTGCGGACGCATGCGGTGTTTTCGGAAGTAGGGTATCGATCAACAGATAAGCTAACACAGATTAATGCTGGAGGGCGTTTTAATTATATAGATAAATTCAGAAAAATACTCGTAGAGCCACGACTGAGTGTCAATCATGAATTTTGGGACTATTTTTCAGTAGAGGTCTTAGGCGAATTTAAACACCAAAACACCTCTCAAATCATTAATTTTCAGAATGATTTTTTAGGGATAGAACGTAGAAGATGGCAACTGGCTAATGATGACGATATTCCTGTCATCGAAAGTAAACAAGGATCTGTTGGGATCTCGTATAATCGTTCGGGCTTATTACTCAATGTAGATGCCTATTACAAAAACATCGATGGGATTACGACCCAAAGTCAGGAATTTAGCACCAAATATGAATTCACCAGAACCAATGGGAGTTATGAAGCCATAGGCGTCGATGTGTTGGTACGTAAACGATATGGAAAATTTAATTCGTGGCTGAGTTATTCCTTTATCAATAATGATTATACGTTTGATAGTCTGCCTGAAGTCACCTTTCCTAGTAATTTTGATATCACCCATGCGCTTACTTTTGGAACCGCGTTTACCACAAAGAACCTTAAACTAGCTGTGGGAGTTCACTGGCGAACAGGACGACCTACGACGGTGCCTGTGCTTGGCGCTGAGGTATTAGATAACGCGATTAATTTTGCAGATGCAAACAGTAGTCAGTTAGAAGACTATTTGAGAGCAGATTTTTCTGCGCTTTATCAACTTAAAACTAAGAAGCGATGGCGCGCAGAACTCGGTTTTTCTGTTTGGAATTTGACTAACAATGATAATATCATTGAGAATTTTTTCCGAGTAGATGGAACTTCCAACGTGCAAGAGTTTAATCGAAGCGCCTTAGAAACGACTATTAATACCGTTTTTAGGATTTATTATTAAACTTATTAGAAGTATAGGGGAGTCAATCATTTTTTCTAGGATAGTGTTTGGATTAACGTAATTTCGATATATTTTTTATTCTTTTTCTCCAGTATAACAAGGAGTTTTCGTTAAAAATTTTTGAAGCCTTGGAAAAAATTTAGGAAACTCCTTGTGGTTTTTCGCTTTAAGCGAAAAAATACCTAAGAAAAAGCGTCTTTTCTTTTGGTTCTGTTTTCTTTGGACGAGCAAAGAAAATGAACAGATATATGATTATGAGTTAATTACATGGATTTTTAACATGATCATCCTAAAGATTAACAAACTATATACGTCGAACTCATTTTAGATCAAAAACTTCTCACATACCCAATCCCTAACTCAGTAAAGTCCGCTTGTCCTAGATTTGCATTGATAAAAGCCCCTGCATATACATTATGCTTTGGCGCACTATCGGTGCCGATGAGGTAATATTTTAAGCCTACCCGTGTATTGATGGCATGTTTAAACTTGAATTTAGAATCGAGTTCCCCGAGCACCCATCCTTCCGGAATTTCTCTAGGCGCAAAATCCCACCCTTCATTAATTTGCCAATCTATTTTATACGCAGGTTTATGGAAGTTCGCACCAAATAGTAACTCAATCCCTACATGATTCAGTAAAAGTTCCCCTTTTACAAAAAGTCCGTAGTTGGAGGCATTATGCCAGGGGTTGTCACGTAAAGACGCATAGTCTTGTCCGTCTTGAACTAAGGACTCGTTGTCATTAATGTAATCGTAGTAATGTTCATACAGTCTATAAAAAGCACCGACACCGACTTTAAGCGTTTTATTATAGATTTTTCCGTATTCGGCAGAAAGGGCATAGACTTCTTTCTTTTCATTAAAAATAGACACATCACTAAATACGTGTTGCCCGATCCCTGCGCGAATGGCGATATAATTTTGAACCGTTCTCTCTGGTTTTTCAAGCGCTACGGTATTTTTCGCGTAAGCGCGATACTTGGCACCTTTAATTTCAGCAGAAAGACTTACTAAAAAAGAATTGTATCCTTGATTGGGCAATCGTGTATGTCCATTAGAATGATGAAAAATACCAGCACCTACACGGTAATTGACTTTTTCTTTTTGGAGAAAATTATAATGCATAAACGCTCTGAAAGACCAAGTGAAATCAGTACTAACGGCGCGATTGAAAAAATTAGTTTCAAAATCAAATTCTTTTGTAAAGTAGGAAGTTCCTATGCCAATTTGCGTCGTTAATCGTTGACTTTTAAACGCCTTAAATTCTAAAAACGGCATGAGCGTAAATGCACTTCCCAAGCGATCTGAGTTCCCAAAATTGGTATAGCCAACACTGATTCCTGTTCGCGGACTTTGAAGCCAGCGTGCCCATTCTTGGGTATTGTTTTCGTGATGCCAAACGAGGTTGAAAATCGCTTGTGTTTGTAGCTTTCGCTCAGGAAATGTCTTGTTAGACGCTGCTGAGGTTCCAAAAACAAACTCAGGAATTAGGGTGATAGGAGAAGTTTCTTCCTGTCCGAAAACATTCTGTAAACTACTGAATGCTAGTAAAATTATCAGCAATAGGAAACCTCTTTTTCTTTGTGAATAACGTGTAGGATGACTCATGTAGTTTTTGAAATTTTCAAAGTTGGAAGATAGTTTAATTCTTGAAGCTTCAAAAAAGAATATAAATTGTAGCTTTAGAAACTCATATATTTCTGATATATCTATGGAAAAATTAGATTCGTATATTAAAACATTTGCTGATAGTACGGGGCTTCCTTTATTAGTATTATTAATAGGTGGAGGGTTAATTTTATTATTTTACTCACGTTTTTTACCCTTTCGGTATTTAGGACATGCGATTCAAGTATTACGGGGCAAATATGATGATCCCAATGATCCTGGAGAGATTAGTCATTTTCAAGCCTTAACAACGGCCTTGTCGGCGACGGTGGGGATGGGAAATATTGCAGGGGTTGCTGTGGCAATTGCCATTGGCGGACCTGGAGCTGTTTTTTGGATGTGGGTCAGTGCTATCGTGGGAATGGCTACAAAGTTTTTTACAGGCACACTGGCCGTAATGTATCGAGGTGTCGATAGTGAAGGCGTTGCGCAAGGCGGCCCGATGTACTTTATTATGGAAGGTATGGGGAAGGCTTGGAAACCACTAGCAGTTTTCTTCAGTGCTGCGGCTTTGATAGGAGCATTGCCTGTTTTTAATGTCAATCAATTGACACAAGCGATTAATGATATTTTATTAAAACCTCAAGGAGTTGAAGTCGGTTTGAAAACCAATCTCATTATAGGGATTGTTCTTGTCATCATTACAGGTATTGTCGTTTTTGGCGGTTTGAACCGTATTAGTAAGACCGCATCCCGATTGGTGCCGTCGATGGTAGCGCTTTATTTTATAGCAGTGGTGTACATTCTTATTCAGCATATAGAGGTCGTGCCTACGTATTTTAAGCTCATTCTTACCGATGCTTTTTCGGCAAGTTTGTATAAAGGCGAACCTTTGTATGGAGGGATTTTGGGTGCCTTGATTGTACTGGGTATTAAGCGAGGTGCATTTTCGAACGAGGCGGGGATTGGTACTGCCCCGATGGCACATGGTGCTGCTAAAACGGCGGAGCCTATCCGTGAAGGACTTGTGGCGATGTTAGGTCCTGCCATTGATACGCTCATTGTGTGTACGCTCACGGCATTGGCTATTTTGGTCACAGGCGTTTGGGAAGATACAGGCGCCAATGGAGTGACTCTTACGGCGACCGCTTTCGCGAAAGCAATCCCATCGGCAGGAAAATACATATTATTGATCTGTATTGCCGTATTTAGTATCTCCTCTCTCTTTTCATACTCCTACTACGGATCTAAAAGTTTGAGTTTTCTAGCAGGCGTTAAAAACAAGAAATATTACAATATCTTTTATGTGGCGAGTATCCTATTGGGGGCTACTACCACCTTAGATATGATGATTAATCTGATAGACGGTGTGTTTGCACTTATGGCAATTCCTACCATGTTTGCGACCTTATATTTGGCGCCTAAAGTGATGAAAGAAGCCAAAAAATATTTCAGTAGTTTCAAAAAAACGAAAGGCTAATACTTTACCCTTCATTAGGATATAACTATCTTTGCACTTTATAAAAAAAAGGAACAATGCAAGACGGTATTTACGTAAAATTTAGTACGCCAAAAGGCGAGATAGTAGCACAATTAGAGCACGAAAAAACACCTGGAACGGTAGGAAACTTTGTAGCGCTAGTCGAAGGGAATATGGAAAATGGCGCTAAGCCACAAGGAACTCCATACTATGACGGGTTAACATTTCACAGAGTAATTCCTGATTTTATGGTGCAAGCTGGATGTCCGCTAGGGACAGGAACTGGAAGTCCAGGATATCAATTTGATGATGAGATTCACCCAGAATTGATCCATGACGCACCGGGTAAATTAAGTATGGCCAATGCAGGGCCTGGTACTAACGGAAGTCAGTTTTTTATTACGCATGTACCAACGGCTTGGTTAGACGGAAAACATACCGTTTTTGGATCTGTGATTGAAGGACAAGAAGTGGTAGATACCATTGCACAAGGTGATACCATGGACAAAGTGACGATTATACGTCAAGGAGCTGATGCAGAAGCATGGAACGCTATCGAAGCGTTTAGAACCTTTGAAGGGGCTAGAGAAAAAAGAATCGCAGCAGAAAAAGCGGCGCAAGAGGCTGAATTGGATAAAATTGCTGCTGGTTTTGATAAAACAGAAAGCGGTCTGAGATATAAAGTGATTCAGAAAGGCGATGGTGCAAAACCAACGGCGGGACAAACCGTTTCTGTACACTACAAAGGACAATTACCTGATGGAACTGTATTTGATAGTTCGTACAAGCGTAATGAGCCTATCGATTTTCCAATCGGTCAAGGAAATGTAATTGCAGGATGGGATGAAGGGATTATGTTACTAGGCGTTGGCGATAAGGCCCGTTTGGTGATTCCTTCACACTTAGGCTACGGAAGTCGTGGTGCAGGTGGGGTGATTCCTCCAAATGCAACCCTTATTTTTGATGTAGAGTTAGTTGCTGTAAAGTAAGCTTTCGCGAAAGCGTACTCAGCAACAATACAAACATGAGATCCGAGTCGTTTTAGACTGTGGATAACTACTTATAAAAAAGTGTCTATTTCGGTAGGCACTTTTTCTATTTTTGGGGTATGGAAGAATTGAAATACCCAATAGGCACATTTACAGCCCCAACAACGATTACCAACGAAAAACTACAGGAATGGATTACCATTCTAGAGGTCTTACCTGCGCAATTGCGTGATATGGTCAGTGATATGCCTGACAGCCAACTTGACACTCCCTACCGACCTGAAGGTTGGACGGTACGCCAAGTGGTACACCATCTGGCCGATAGTCATCATCATAGTTATATCCGTTTTAAGTGGGCGCTTACCGAAGAAAACCCAATCATCAAGCCGTATCTTGAAAAAGAGTGGACAGATCTCCCAGATCTTGAAGGCATGCCGGTGGAGTGGTCTTTAAAACATTTGGAAGCGGTGCATTATAAATTGGTCCGTTTGTTACGTTGTCTTAGCGATGAACAACTAGAACGCACGTTTGTACATCCTGATGGGAATAAAGTGGTTTCTTTACGTCAAAACGTAGGTCAATATGCGTGGCACGGCATGCATCACTATATGCATATCGCCAATTTGGTAAAGCGAGAGGGGTGGTTGTAGACTTGTTATTCCCTCATTATTGAATCGAGTTCAGCACAAGTTCTAACCTTCTCTCAGAGAGAGAAGGAATTGCTTTTTGTTATTAGGGAGATTGTGTTATTTTCTAGCGATGCGTCAATCGTGTAATCACGTCTGTATGTTCAGGAAACAAGGC
>CAYGQJ010000172.1:0-6663 GCA_964351845.1 uncultured Flavobacteriaceae bacterium
CTATTAGTAAAGTAATTAAGCTGGTGTGAAATCAATATTCCCGTTACTTATTGAGCTGGTTACTTTATACCAGCCTGCATATTCCTGGCCACCTGTAGTTCCCTTAAGGGTTCCGACATCATTAAGTCTAGGTGCTGTGTCTGGATCAAAAATACCTACTGTTGCTATACCACTAACGTTGGTTGTTCCGGAAAGTCCTGTGTAAGACCCTCCTTGTTGATTAAAGGACATGTTTGTAAAATTTGAATTAATAGGTAAACTCATGATTTTTTAATTTAATTTTTAACCTACTCTGTTATGGATTTTCGGTTTCCTCCGTATCACTATCACTCGTTATATAAGTCCTTTCCGTATAGTTTATGAAGTTCTTAGTACTTTGATTTTGGCAGCATCTTCCTGCTAAACTCAGAGGGAACCTGTACTAATTCATAATCACCTATCGTAAAGGGGAGGAAAGGCCTATATAACAAGCATATATATTTGATATAGTGAGATTTCTCCTTCTCCTATAATCATATTAATATCACGCCCACTTCATTGTATATAACTCGGTGATATTCTTAGGGCGGGTTTCGTCATCTCCAGTGCTTTCAGTGGTAGATGTATCTGTTGTAACAATGGTTGCAGTATCACCCTCTTGTACAATAGTGGCGGTTCCTACTAGGAAATCCAAGACATGGTTATGACTTAAAAACGTATCATCTTCTAGAGTACTTACATGATCTCCACTTACATCACTTCCTCCCCAAGTCAAACGGTCATCTGCATTAGGATCTACAGCCGCTCCGTTATCCCATGCTCTACTAAAATAACCTCCTATATTTGGTAATAAAGAACCTCCATTATCTCCCACTCCATATCTTTGATTAATAACAGAGTTTAATCGAGTATAATCTGGGCTAAGTTCTTGAGGGCTGGCACAGAGAGAAAACTCTCCTGCAGGAGGTGTTTCTGTCGCTAGATACTGCTTTCGTTCTCCTATAACTCCCTGCACAATACAAGGAAGGTTCGCTATGGCAACTTCCCCTACATTTGCATATACTTTAGATATGCTTATGGTAACAAACGGCGTTGTACTAGTTACAGCGATAGAAACCAAAGTAGCTTCAGGGTTTATACCTAATTGCACCTCTATTTCAAAATCTCCTTGCCCACTTTTTGTTATGGTATTAGAATCAACCCCGTCTGACAGCGTTATGTTTACAGCGCTTTCTATACTTATATTAAGTACAACTTTTGCGGTAACTCTCTTACCTAATAGCATAGATTGCCATCTTGGAAATTCTTGTATATTCTGGGAAAAAGACAGTAAACTATCATCTTCGCTTTTAATAAGTATGCACTCATTAGTACTAGCATCAAAACTTATACTGCCGTTTGCGCCTGGATCACTATACACCCATCCGTCGGGGGTCCCATATTCGGTTACATTTCCGTTTTGAATCTGATTACTATAATATCTAAAATCATAATTATACACTAGATTATAGTGTTGCATAGCATATAAAAAATCATATAGCATTGTATCTGTAGTTGGTATCATCGTTTCTGTATTTTTATTTATGTTGACTCTGCGTATTTTACTATTTCATGAAGCTTGTAGCATTCTAAGCTGAGGGAAACCATTCTATATCTCCCATCGTACGTTGCCAAATAGTATATGTAGCTTCAAGTTCACATATTGGTGTATCGCTGCATTGGTAGATTTCATCAACAGACCAATCTGCAAGTTCATCGTCCAATTCAAATAACCATTCTCTCTCAAAGGTTCCAAATGCAAGCGTTGCTTCTTCTTGACTTTTATCATCTTCAAGATTTTGAAGATGGGTCATTCTTGAATGTATTAGTGCCATGTTGATATATGTTTAGTGTATGATATAAATCAAAGGATCATAGATCGTTACGATCCTTTGATTTAAAAACGAAAGAAGTTCAGGTAAAATAATTACCTTTTCTTTACTAGATTAATTTGACGTTGGAAACTGCCCTGAATCAGAATCATACTGAACAGTAAGCGTATTCACACCTCCTCCAAACACTAATTCAGTCATAGGAGAGGTTACTGTAGTCACTACAGAATTACTCTCTACTTGTGATTGTATCCAGACATATACTGTTGTATAGGGTGTCATAATAGCTGTACTTGCTAATAGTGTAGGAGCAGCAGATGTTGCATTTCCCATTATTTGCGTTCCATTTACGGTTGCATCCTGAAAAAGACCTACAGTCATATAATCCTGATTGTCATATGAATTAAGTAGCGCAAATGAATTTGCCGCCCCTCCATTATCAGGTCCATCTATAACCCCTGAAGCTTCAAGTGTATAGAGCTTGTTCATCGCAGCCCCTATAGATGTACTTGACAATTGGTCTAACGTTGCTCCGTGTTCAACAGAAGAGTTAGAAACATAAATACCATACTGCTCTTCCCATGTTAACGTGTTGTTTTGCAAAGGACTAAAACTTTGCCATGCTACATTTGGAGAATCGCCCCCTGATGGTTTTGCAATAATAATATTTGAACCTGTGTTATAAATAGCATCTAACTGATCGCTAGTAAAGTTGATATTAAGTGTATAATCTGCCATAATAATTGTTTTAAAAGATTAATTGTTATTTAAAAATCTTACTGTGACCCTATTATTTAGTATAGTAGATCTCTGTAAGAACTAGTGAAGAACTCGGCCGAACTCTTATATCATTTCAGTGATACGTTATAAAGAAAAAGCGTCCCATATTCTAGATAATGTATGACGAGCTTCGCAGTTCAGTTTTACAACCTCCCTTTGAATAAATGACAAGTCAAATTTGCTTAATTATCAGCACGTTACGAAAATCAATGAGTGAATGCACGCATTTACTTAGTGTACGCAACGTTTTTCTGAGTAAAGGGTAAATTATTCATAATCAAAATATTACCAACATATTAGAAAGGTGCATTTTGTTTTACATTTTGAATATAGTATAAGGAAGTAGGTTGCGTTATCGTGGTATCAGCATCAAAACTCCTATAGGGTAGGAATTAGAAAAGATATATTTCACACAGACTCTTATGTGTTTAAAATGCTGATTATTGTCTGTTTCATTTTTTTGATAGCTTCAGGAAAAACGATCAATTATAGTTGCAAGCTGTTCTCGCTTTCGCGAAAGCATACTCTGTACTTACATATATATAACCAATATGTGTTTAATTAAATCTACAATAAGAAATACCGTTATCTACCTAATAATCAATATTTTTCACTAGCTTTAGTACTTATAACCTAGTGCTACGTTGCTTCCTACGATATAGGCATACATGCTTTTTAAACAGTTATATATAATTATGGAAATTTGTCTAAAAAACGATACAGATGCAAAACCTATTGTTTGCTCTATTCAAATAGCAAGCCTCAATGAGGCTGTAAATTATTGCAATATGGGAGTAGGAACACTTTCTTGCCCTATTGTTGCTGATGCTTTTATAAACATAAACACACCAGATATCGTCTCTTTTTTTAATGGTGAAGAAATAGTTATAAAAGTAGTAACTGGTGTAGATGATGATGCGTTACACCCGCAAATTATATGTTCTAGCATCAAAAACGTAACTAAGAATCCTAATTTAGGCGCTACTTCAACACAGGATCTTATAAGTAATGTATTTGTTTGTGATGTTAAAGAAGTACAGCTTCTTGCAGACGGTTCTATCTGTATTTGGCCTGACGAGACTGGAACCTCTTCTACTATTACAATTAAAGACGCCTATTTTCCGGATGTTTTTGTAGCCTATAGTATCGTATTCTCTTTAAACCTTAAAAACACTGAAAACAGTTACGAAACCTATTATTTTATTGTGGACCCATTAATGAAAATTAGCTCAAATCGCTAAAAAAGTGAATACTCGTATACATTTTGTTATTCCTTATACCTCAGTAATACTTCTATTTTTATCTAGTCTACTCTGTTTTTCTCAAGACATACTCAAAGCAGACAGTCTACTTAACATAGTACATATTGGGGAGTTGTCAAAAAAAGAAAAAGCCATAAGTTTAGCTTCTATAGCATCGTATCATCCGGATCCAGGTATTGCTTTACAGTATGCAAAAAAATCATTACAAATTGCCATTGCAATTGATGATCGTATTTTACAAGCAGAAGCCTGGGAGGAGATCAGCCATGTTGAACGACGATTAGGGAATAATACCCTCTCACTACAAGCCTCCTTAAAAGCACTACAAATTTACGAGGCTCTAGAATTAATTGAAAGGCAAGGAGCTTCTTATGGGCAATTAGCTAGCAATGCGGTGAGCGATGAAGACTTTCAGCAAGCCATTCTATATTTAAAAAAAGCGAGAGCTATTTATTCTAAAGGGTCTAGCCTACAAAAAAATCAATTAATTACCATCCTCAATTTAGGGGAAGTTTATCGGCTTACAGGACATTTGGACAGTGCAATTACTTGCTTTAACAACGTCTTACATGATAATAAACGTCTGGATGACAAAACGATTGAAGGCTATTCATTAGGAAACCTCGGAATGGTGTATGCTGCACAAAACAAACTAGGATTAGCAAAAGAAAAGATACATGAAGCCATGACCATTCTTTCAAAAATGGAAGATGTTTATGCCACATCTACATATCTAGCAGAACTTGGAATGGTTCATCAAAAAGAAAAAAATTTAAAAGAGGCTGAAGATTATTACTTAAAAGCCATCATCATGGCAAAAGATGCTGGGCTTAAAGAACAGATAAGAGATTTTAGTCGCATGTTGTCAAACTTCTATAAGATGACAGAAAGCTATCAACAAGCACTTGTTTATCAAGAGCTGTATCAGGTGTATCAAGATAGTCTTGTCAATAAAAAAACAATTCAGAAAATAGAGCAAATTAAAGCTAGCTACAAGATTAATAAGCGAGAAATAGAAATAGAATCTCTTAGTCTTGTCAATACAAAACAGCGACAACTGGTTATTTTGCTGATCATTATCACTCTTTTAGTGCTCCTTTTCATTTATTTATTTTATCGAGTAAATAGAAAAATTAATAGAACAAATCAGGTGTTGTCGAATCAAAAAATCATTATTAGCCAACGAGAGCAAGAAAAAACATGGCTACTTAAAGAGCTAAATCATCGTGTCAAAAACAATTTACAGATGATTACTAGTTTACTTAATATACAGAGTCAAACGCTTACAGGACATCCTGCACAAGAAGCTATTATTGCTGGAAAATACAGAGTAGAAGCACTATCCCTTGTGCATAGAAAATTGTACCAAGAAGGGGTAGATACTCGTATTTTGATTAAAGACTATATAGAAGAACTCGTATTAGGGCTTTTTCAAGGATATGGAGCTTCCTTTAAACCCTTATTTAACATTGAGAATATCAGCATTCCCATAGATACTGCAATACCATTAGCATTAATCATTAATGAGCTTATCACAAATTCTTTAAAATATGCCTATAGCGACGTAGCAGATCCAATACTTAAAATTAGTGTAGTACAAAAAACGAAGCATCAGTTATCACTCCAAATTATTGACAATGGTATCGGTTTTACATTAAATGAACCCAAAACAGGAAACTCATTTGGAATCAAACTTATTCAATCATTAATCGAGCAATTAGAAGGGACGATAGAAAAGATAAACCAACAAGGAACTCATTGGGTTATGCTTATAAAGATTGTCTAATGAACATATAATAAACCACATTATGAATGATCAAGCATCCAGAATAAAAATTCTTATTGTAGAAGATGAAATCTTATTGGCGCAAGATATCTCTCTGAGATTAGCTGTTATGAAGTATGAAGTCGTTGGAATTGCCACCAGCGTAAAAGAGGCATTAGCATCTATTGCTGCGCACAAAGAGATAGATCTTGTATTAATAGATATTGTATTAAAAGGAGACAGAGATGGCATTGATCTAGCACGGATTATAAATAAAGAATACCAGATCCCATTTATTTTTCTAACCGCTCACGCAGATCAGCATATTGTAGCACGTGCAAAAAGTGTTTTACCCTATGCGTATATTCTTAAACCTTTTAATGACCGTCAAGTTGGTATTGCTATCGAGCTCGCATTCTTGAATTTTTCTAAGAAAACCCCAGAAAAAAACATCTTAAAACGACAAGAACTTAGTACCAACAATCAAATATTACATATTAAGAATAGCTTATTTCTTAAAAAAGATCATTTTTTTAAACGGGTCTCATTAGAACAAATTTTATTTATACAAGCAGATAGTAATTACTCAACGATATATACCACATCAGAGCAATTTGTCTATTCAATTGTATTAAAAAAAATAGAAGAACAACTCCCCTCCGATCAGTTTTTAAGAACACATAGAAGCTATATTGTCAATATTCAAATGATCAATGGTTTTGAAGGAAATATGCTTTTTGTAGGCCAGAAAAAAATCCCCGTAAGTAAAAGTCATAAAGAAGCTGTTTTTAAGATATTTCGAACCATCTGAAAATAGCAACAAAAAAACCTCACCAGAAACGATGAGGTTTTCGTTGTACGGGCGGAGAGACTCCCTTCGACTACGCTCAGGATAAACTTCTCGTCTCCTTACCTATCATATTCCTGCAATAAAAAAACCTCACCATTTCTGATGAGGTTTTCGTTGTACGGGCGGAGAGACTCCCTTCGACTACGCTCAGGATAA
>CAYGQJ010000173.1:0-6640 GCA_964351845.1 uncultured Flavobacteriaceae bacterium
GGTAACGCATACACATAAAAAATTAAAAGGAATAACACAGGTATATTATGAAAACAAAAATAACAAGTTTACTATTACTACTTTTTACAGTAGCAACAGGCTTTGCACAAACTTTTACAGTAAATGGTTTGAACTACCAGGTTATCTCAACCAACCCAAATAAAGTACAAATTACAGGTGGTAGTCCATCTACAAATCTAGTAATACCAGAAACTGTTACTAACAATGGTACAGATTTTACGGTAACGCGTATTAATTCGTTATCCTTAAGAAACAAAGGGATAGCTAGCGTTACACTTCCAGAAACTATTGAGACCATAGGTTTTGAAGCTTTTAGAAACAATAACTTAAGCACTATTGATATACCAGATAGTGTAACGGGTATTGAGGCAAACGCTTTTCGCAACAATAATCTTGTAACCATTACCATAGGAACTGGTATAACTAATATAGGTAACGATGCTTTTAATGAGAATGCTCCTCTAACAGAAGTTACTGCAAATGCACTTACCCCATCAGGACTAGGCAATGCTGCTGCTTTTAACAATCGTACTGTTGTAGGTTTAATGGTACCTCCAGGCACAGAACAAGATTATTTAGATAGTGCTTGGGCTGGTTTTTTAACCATTAACGATTTATTTACAGGTCTAACACCAAGAACATTTACAATAAATAACATCCAGTATCGCACCACCAGCGATGGTACCTTAGGCATAAACACGGTAGAAATTACAGGTGGTAGTCCATCTACAAATTTAGTAATACCAGAAACTGTTACTAACAATGGTATAGTTTTTACGGTAACGCGTATTAATTCGCTAGCCTTAAGAAACAAAGGGATAGCTAGCGTCACACTTCCAGAAACTATTAAGACCATAGGTTTTGAAGCTTTTGGAAACAATAACTTAAGCACTATTGATATACCTAATAGTGTAACGGGTATTGAGGCAAACGCTTTTCGCAACAATAATCTTGCAACCATTACCATAGGAACTGGTATAACTAATATAGGTAACGATGCTTTTAATGAGAATGCTCCTCTAACAGAAGTTACTGCAAATGCACTTACCCCATCAGGACTAGGCAATGCTGCTGCTTTTAACAATCGTACTGTTGTAGGTTTAATGGTACCTCCAGGCACAGAACAAGATTATTTAGATAGTGCTTGGGCTGGTTTTTTAACCATTAACGATTTATTTACAGGTCTAACACCAAGAACATTTACAATAAATAACATCCAGTATCGCACCACCAGCGATGGTACCTTAGGTATAAACACGGTAGAAGTAGCAGATAATAGTGCAGCTACAGGAGCTATTAATATCCTAAACACGGTAGCTCAGTTTGGAATTGAATTTGATGTGACACGCATAGGAGAAAACGCTTTCTTAAACGGAAACTTAAGCAATGTCACCATACCTAACAGTGTAACCAGTATAGGTGCTAGTGCTTTTTTAAATAGTGATTTAAGCAGTATCACTATACCTAACAGTGTAACCAGCATAGGTAATAGTGCTTTTGCAGATAATAGTTTAACCAGTGTCACCATACCTGAGAGTGTACTGAGTATTGGTAATTTTGCTTTTGGAAATTGTGGATTAGACAGTGTTACTATACTACCAGGTGTTACCAGCATAGGTGGTAGTGCTTTTAAGGATAATAATTTAGAGAATCTAGAACTCCCTGATAGTGTTACCAGTGTAGGAGGCAGTGCTTTTAGAGACAATAATTTGAGCAATGTAATCTTATCTAATAATATTACCACAATCGCTGCGGGACTATTTTTTAATAATGCACTAACCAGTATCACTATACCTAATAGTGTTACGAGTATAGGAAATGTTGCTTTTCTTAACAATCAATTTGCCACGATAATTATACCAGCTTCTATCACGAGTATTGGTGGTAATGTGTATGATGGCAACCCAATAACAACAGTTTTTGCGACACCTACGCAAGCCCCAAGTATTGTAGCCAATACATTTGGTGTAAATAATGACCGCTCAACCATAGACCTTGTTGTGCCTTTAGGGGCTAACCAAAATTATGAAAATAACGGTTGGACTGGTTTTAAAAGTATAACAAACCCTAAAACCGCTCCTTATATCGAAGATTTTGAAACCTTTACAGTGTCTTCAAACGGTTTTGTATCAGAAAATATCTGGACAGCAAATCCAGGTGGTTTTTTCTGGGAAGTTGCAGGACCTACAGACACAAGCACAGGGGGTACAGGTCCAGCTCCATCTGTAAATACGGGCAACTATTTTTTACTTGAGACAAGCTCTGGTACAGCAGGGAATGTTCGAGATTTGGTATCTCCATTGGTAGACCTTTCTGGGTTAAGCAATCCTGCAATAAGTTTTAACTACCATATGTTTGGTAACAATATGGGCACCTTAGAAGTAGTAGTTAATGGTACCGATACCGTATTCTCTTTATCTGGCGAGCAACAAACCAGTGAAACGAAAGCTTACAGACTTGCCGAGATTGATTTGTCAGCCTATGCAGGACAAATCATTTTTGTAACCTTTAGAGGCATACGTGGCAATGGTGGCCTAAGTGATATCGCCATTGATAATGTGGTTTTTGATGACATTAGTTGTTTTGCACCTAGCGATCTGGGCGTAACTAACATTACAGGTAATCAAGCAGAACTGTTCTGGACAGAAAATGGCAGTGCAACTAGCTATGATATAGAAGTTGTAAACCTAACCGCTGGTGATACGACAACAGGGATACCTACCACTACAGGGATTACCAATACTACTTTTACAGCTACAGGTTTATTGAGCACTACTAGATATTCCTTTTTTGTGAGAGCAGATTGTGGGGCAGATGGCGTATCTAATTGGGCTGAACCAATTATTTTTAAAACACCTCCATTTTGTGGTGACATATTTTCAGATTCTGGAGCGATTTCTGGAAATTATGATAATGATGAATTCTCATCTACAACGATTCTGCCAGATGCAGCAGGTCAAGCCGTTTCTATAACGTTTACCTATGTAGATATTGAAGTTAATGGTTCAGAATGTTTCGATGCTATAACTATTTATAATGGGCCAGATAACACCTTTCCTGTGTTAGCACAAAGCGTATGTAGTGAAGTAAGTGGTGATGGAGATGTACCTGATGCTCCTAATTTATTGAGCATAGGCGATACCTTTACGTCTACAGACCCATCGGGTGCGTTAACTATTGAGTTTGAGTCTGATGTTTCTATAAGAGAAACAGGTTGGGAAGCCACAGTAAGTTGTGTAGCTGGTTCTAATGCATTTGTTACGGTTGCCCCAAAAGTATTCTTACAAGGCGCAAGTTTAAACCCAGTTGCGGGCCAAGACAACCTAATGCGTGATGATTTGCGTGCAGCTGGATTAGTACCTACAACGTCCCCTTATGGTGATGTTGCTACCGTAAACCCAACTGTTTTTGATGCTACGTGCTCAGATGCCATTGTAGACTGGGTACTGGTAGAACTGCGTGAAGGTGTAGATAATGAGAATACGACAGTGGTTGCTAGCAAGAGTGCACTGTTACAACGCGATGGAGATATCGTAGGGTTAGACGGGACATCACCTATCACTTTTACAGAGGATGAGGGCAGTTATTTTATTGCCATCAAACACCGTAACCATATTGGGGTGATGATGGCGGTTCCTGCAGCTTTAAGTAGCGTAACAAGTACGCTAGATTTTACACAAGATGCCGCTTTCGCGAAAGGGGAGAACCTCGCACTCACCAGCCTAGTCAATGGCACGTTTGCCATGATCGCAGGTGATGCAGATGGCAGTAGTCAGATCTTGAATACAGATACCACAGAAGGACTTACCCTCGCAGGAGGTGGCGAAGCCTACTCCACAGCAGATGCAGATATGAATGGCTTTGTCCTTAATTCAGACATACAGATACTCATTCTTGGGAATAGTGGATCGGTACAGCAGTTTGAGTAAGGAGCGCTAGGATTTGCAACAATGCAAAAAAATGATCAACATATCTCAAACTAAAAATAGAGTAGTACTCTAAAATAGAGTATTACTCTATTTTTAAAAAGCATAGATTGTTTAGAAATGGTCTTTCCGCACGCAGTGGTAAGACCATTTTTTGCTATACTGCTTCGCTCTCCCAATAGTCGTGAACCTGTCTGCCGGTGGTCACTGAGTTTAGCCGTAGTGAGTACAGGTTCACGACTGCAGTGAAAACGATCCGATAAAACCAACTCTTAAAAGGTGCGTAGACTAAGTATAGTATCAACTTTCTATGTATGTTATAGGTCTTTATATGAGTATTTAGTAATTAAATAAAGGGTTTCATAGGGGTATCACTATGGTAACAACAGGGTGTTTTATTTGGGGTAGCACTATATTTGTGTAAAATATTCCTCACTATGATTGTTAGTAAGAAAATCTACCTATGTATCGTTACCCTTTTTAGTGTTTTAGGGATGCAAGCCCAAGAAAGAGAAGCTGTAATAGCACAGCTTCAAACAGAAATAGCACAGGCAACCTCAGATTCTATTAAAATCCCATTGCTATTAAAATTATCAGACCGTAAGAGTAGTGATGATATGGATGTAGCGTGTCAACTTGTTCTAGACGCTCTAAAAATTATTGATGATAATGGATATGAAAGTTTATATTTCCAAAAACAAAAAGTTGAAATTGCCCAAAGTCTTAGCTTTTGTGCATCTCATAAAGGAGACCTGGCAGAAGCGCTAGAACACCAACAAGAAGCACTCGATCTAAGTATTAAAATCAATGATTCCATAGGTATTGGTAATGCCTACCAAGGAAGAGGAATCATTTATCAAAAGAAAAATGATACGATCAATGCGGAGCGTTATTATAGACTCGCTTTAAAAATTCAGGAAAAAAAGAGCGAACCTTATGACCTAGCGTTAACCTATTTGAAGTTAGGTCATATCTGTAATAAATATAGAAAAATGGATTCGGCACGTTATTTTTATAGACGGGCTAAAGAGGCAAATCCAACAAGGGCAGGATTAGTCAATGCAAACGCAAATATTGGCACCACCTATATCTATGAAGAAAAGTATGAGAAAGCTGTGGAGGTACTCAAAGAGAATTTAAAAATTGCAGGTACTGAAAATGACTACGTTCTTAGTTCTATACATAATAATATTGCCAGTTCATATAATTCCATGCAATCCTATAATAATGCCTTGGCACATATAGATAGCGCTCTTGTGTATGCAAAAAAAACAAAGCAAAAAATACGTCTAAGAGATCAATATGAATTAAAATATAACATAAGTGCTGCTATTGGAGATTATAAGAAGGCATTCCAATCACATAAATTATATAAAGTGTATGCTGATTCTTTAAATGATAGTAATGAGATCAAACGTTTTACAGAATTAGAGCTCAATTATCAATTTGAAAAAGAAAAACAAATTGCAGCTATCCAACTCGCTAATGCCAACTCAAAAAAACAGCTCTATGTAATCCTACTCATCATTGCGATTATAGTAGGACTTGTCTTTATCTATTTTATTTTAAAGAATAAAAAGCAAAAAATAGCGCTGGCTCAAAATCAAATTGAACTAGAGCAAATGGAGAAAATGAAGACAAAACTAGCGTTGGCTAACAGGGAAAGCGAACTCAAAAAGGTCTTAGTAGAAAGCTCCATTACAGAAGAAGTATTGAATAAAACACTGGATGATATTAAAGATATTATTGTGGCAGATAATGAAAATGAACGCCAGCAAGGGCTTCGTTCTTTATCTGCTACTTTACTTTCTGAAAAAATGACACAAAAAACAACCGTAACCTTGCAAGAATATTTAGACCAAGTATCGCTTGATTTTAAAGTTCACTTAGATACCAATTTCCCAATGCTACTTCCTGTAGAAAAAGAGCTTTTATATCTAATGAAAGCAGGTCTAAACGCGCCGCAAATAGGGAAGTTAAAAGGGACTTCGCTCCCTGCTGTAAAGTCTATGCGCTCCCGTATTCGTAAGAAACTTGAGCTCGGTTCTAGAGAAGATATAATTGCCCACTTAGGAAGTCTTCAATAGTTTTTTAGTACCTCCATTTTCTTTGTTTACATATCCATATTTGTTTTGCGATGTGGTCTGGATGATGTATACGCTTTACCGTTGCGTTCTCACTGCCCTAGTGAACCTGCCTGCAGGCCTCATAAGTACGCTTTAACGCTACGCTCTCCCTCTGGTCGTGAATCTCACAAGTACGCTTTCGCGAAAGCGCACTTATGATCCTCAAATCCATAGAAAAAGCACTGCGTTAGGGTAAAAAAACACTCACATTACTGGAATACTATCGATGCATTAATCATTGATATTTAAGCGATTAAATTCGTGAAACCCCTGTGAAACCCCTGTTTTATTGCTAAGATAGTATAGGTGTTTTTACTTTACCTATTGATAGGGATCCATTTTGTCGTTTTTAGATGAGGTGCTCTCTTATGAAGATTCTTAAAAAATTGAATAAAACCCCAGTCCTGTAAAAACAATCCTATGAAACAGATCTTATTTTTAATAGCAATTTTTAGTATTACAGCTACAAGCTACGCCCAAACCTTCACCGTAGATGGTTTGGAGTACCAAGTCACCTCCACAAACCCTAACGAGGTAGCCATCACAGGTGGAACACCAGCAACGACA
>CAYGQJ010000174.1:0-6633 GCA_964351845.1 uncultured Flavobacteriaceae bacterium
AAGATGCCTACTCAGCTATATAGAAATAGCGAACCTAGGTTCGCTATTTTTTTGTTCTTTACTTTGTGTGAGCATGAGTTGTATACTAGTTCGTTTTTTTACACTGAGATTTGTTATAACCTGTGTTTTAATCATCTTCGAGAAACCTAAAAAGGCTATAGATAATACATCTATATCCTTTTTATATTTTAACTATTCAATCAGTACTAGTTACTCATACCTTGGCTTTACATCGTTTAATTTTCTAGTATTTCTAAAGCACGATCTATTCCGCTGTCAATGCCCTCTTCAAAATCTGACGTTAAAAAAAGTGGGACTTGATTTTCTGAATCATTTGGACCGATTCCTACAATTTCGAAAACAGCTCCTTGCGCATCACTATAAATTTCATTAGATACTCCTACTTCAGCTCCATTAGGCAGTGTATGCGTTAGTATGGTAGAAAAAGCACCTGCTGTATTTTCTCCTACGATGGTCACGTAGGGTTGATCTTTCAAGCATAAGGTGAAAAGTTCTCCAGCGCTTACGGTGATGGGGCTGGTAAGCAATACTATATCTTCAGTAAATTGAAAGTCTCCTTTAGGTCCTACAGAAAAAGGGGTGTTTTCTGTAAAACTGTCTCCTAATCTCGCTTTTTTGAAATAGGAAATGCGCTCTTGATCCATAAAACGAGATACCATATCTATGGCTACGGTATCATAACCACCTTCATTAAAACGGATATCGATGATTAGTTTAGAAACTCCCGAAGCGGCAATATCACTCATGACAGTATCTAAAAGGGTATTTAATGAGGATAATTCATTACTAAAATCGGTGCCGAATCCTTCCATCGTTAGTACATTAATATATCCTGTGTCTTCATTAATTAATCCCCAGAAGATATTCTGTCTGTCATCTATTTCAAATGTATCTCCTAGATAGTCTGTTATGATATACATGAGCTTTTCGTTTCCAAGATCATAATAATCTTGAGCCTCCTCTAGGATGAAATCTCCACTAAGATGTGCATTCAACCTTTCTAGTAGTCTCAAATTACCAGATTCAATTTCTACACCCATTTCATCATCATAGATACTTACATGACTATCTTCTAATAAAAGCACTAACTCTTCTATAAAATCATATACGTTTTCATCGGTAACTTGATCTCTTAAGCTTTCATATTGTGCCCAATCTATATTTCTAGCTTCAAAAAATGCGTAGTAATCATTAAAAATATTCCAGAAGTGATCAAAATTGACTTTTGGGTCTTCAGTAATAGCGATCTCATTAGGTAAACAGAATGGATTTTGATCTAAGAGTCGTGTAAATAGGATATCTATATCAGATAATTCGGAGGAAGCAATTAGCTCATTTTCGCTCACTTGATTTACTACAAATCCGAAGAAATCTTCGATTACAAAATCATCATTTTGAATAGCACACCCTACTGAATTTACATTGTAAAATAAATCGCTACCCTCTGTAAATTCGAAAATATAGCCTTTTTCTGCAGAGAACCATACTCCATTTACAGCGTCTGCTGAAGACGGGGGCGGTGAATCGTCGTCGTTTTTACAAGAGAAAATAAATAGTAATAAAAGGCATATGGATCCTTTTTTTATAAG
Source organism: uncultured Flavobacteriaceae bacterium (assembly GCA_964351845.1). GTDB lineage: Bacteria > Bacteroidota > Bacteroidia > Flavobacteriales > Flavobacteriaceae > Dokdonia. Next base: position 1,611 of record CAYGQJ010000174.1, read on the forward strand.
TTCCAAAAGCAGTGGTTTGTTTGTTGTTTTAAACACCATAATTTTATTTTTGATTAGAAAAAGAAATAGCCAATAGTTAATTGAACGAAGCGATTTTCAGTAGTAATCCCGTCTACATTGCTTATGTTAGTTACACCAAGATGGTATCTGGCATTAAAGAAAAGTCCGTTGTTAAGTTTGTACCCTACACCAAAATTAATCCCAACATCCAGCGTTTTGAATAGATTTTTTACATCTACATCAGTCTCTTCATTTTCGGCAGAAAGTAAAAACCCTATTTGCGGTCCTGCCTCAAGACTTAATCCTTTTGCTACATAATACTTTCCTATCAACGGAACGTTTATATAACTTAGAATAACAGATGAGGATCCTTGCCCTGAATAGATGAGTTCAGGTTGGAAAGAGAATTTTTTAGAAATTGGTATTTCTGCGAGAAGACCAAAATTGAAATCTGTGGTAATATCAGTGGTGTTTTCTTCTGTAATTGTTGCGAAGTTTAACCCTGCTTTAGCGCCAAATTGTATTTCTTGGGCATTCATCGTCGTTAATCCAATAACTGCCATGACAGTTACTAATACTAGTTTTCTCATTAAGTATGTTTTTTGATTTATAACCGTAAAAGTATACGTATCAAAAAAGGGAATAAGTAATTTTAGGTCTGGAGAAGTACTAAAACAGGAGTAGGATACGAATTAGGACGTTTTTTGAAGCTTTCTATACGCTCCTGGAGACATGCCTAGACTGGATTTGAAGGTAGTGTAGAAAACACTCTTAGATTTAAAACCAGCTTCCATACCAATGGCTTCTACCGAATATTTGTTAAACACAGGGTCATGCAATCCTTTTTTGGCGGCTTCAATTCGGTATTCATTTACAAACTGAATCACACTTTTATGAAGTTCTTGATTGATGATTTGAGATACGTTTCCTTCACTTATTCCTAGTCGTGTAGCCAAATCTAATCTGCTTAACAACGGATTTTTATATACTTCTTCTTCTTCCATTAACGTATATAGCTGGGAGATGATTTTGGAAGTCGTTGTTGTTTTTATTTTCTTTTTTGTCTGTGTGCTAGGTGCCTTTTTTGAAACTAAATAATGATGAATTTTGTCTTTCTGGACAACGATTTGTAATTTAAACACTCCATAATACAATACCCACCACGATAAAAAAGAAATAAGAATCCATAGAAAATCTGTAGCGTATTCTGAATCGAGTGCGTAGAATTCTATACTAGAAAAAAGCCAACATATACTAATGATGATCATAAAAAGATTAAATCGTAGTAACCAACGCTTTTTATCTTTAGAAACTGTTTGAGATCGTTTTATTAAAAGCCTTCCCCAAAAGATTAGAAATAGATTAAAGAGTAAGGTGCCAATATCTTTAACTAAAAATACGATGCCAGCAAAAAGAGAATCATACAAATGAAAAATGTCATCTAAATGAAGAATAGTTTCAACAATCACTGCACAGATAAAAGGAGCATACAACCATTTGTACCATTTCTGTTTAAGGTATTTATGCTGAATCTGAATGAGGAAATACGTAAATAACGTCACCGCAATAAGTAACTCCATCATGATAAAAGACAAAAAGCTTAAAAAACCACTTTCTGGAGCGTACGCATCTAAAAGCGCCAAACTGCTTATTAAAAATAGTGTTAGCGAGAGATAGTTATTGGCACGGCTTTTATAAAAAGGGGAAGTGACGAGTGCAATACTGATAAAGTATCCTATACAGATACTCACAATAATCGCAATGTCCCATAGTGCTGTATTCAATTTTTGTTGGAATTAGTGTTGTTACAATGTATCTAGTATTTTAGATGACTTGAGTCTACATAGACTTGTAAATGCGTGCTAATATACTTGATACCCTAACTATAAAAACCCAATAATAGTATAATACTTCGTTAATTAAATGATAATGACTTGTAATCTTTTATAAGTAGTTTTCTAGTGCTTTTTCACACCAAAAAGTTTCCATTTCTACTATACTATCAAGTTTTCTTTCAAATTTAATATCATCGAGTGATAAAATTCTATGTTCAAAAAAAAGGGTAACTGATTTAAGGAGTGCTTCGTGTGATTGTTTTGCTATCGTTTTAATATCAGAATACATTTTGTTTTCTTCCAGCTGTAAACAGATATTTTGAAATTTATAAAATACATGCGTATGCTCGTCTGTTGATACAAGAAATACTCCTTTGGTTTTTAATGATTCCGTACTGACGAATGTAACTTTGTTAGAATTGTTAATTATTGATTTGCCTGTTGTTAGTATCTGAAAAAAATCACTAGGCCAACAAGGTTCTGGGTTGTACCACAATAAAGCTCTTTCAAGTGTTGCATGGATGAAATTTAACAAGGAATAATCATCGCTCATTTCAATTAAAGAATTTAAATCATCGCTAGTGGTCCTATCTTTCGGGTAAGAGAAAGAAGATATCAATTTTAAATGAGTTTGGTTTAATTCAATATCCAAATTAGCTTTTATCCATTCTAATGCCTCCATTTGCGAATTAAATGAAATACATAGATAAAATAACCTTTGGATATCATTTCTCACTGCCCAAGGAAAGTTGAAGTCAACGTTTGGAAAAGATGCTTCAATCCAATCATATCGGTCTTTTAATACTTTTTTATCAATATGTAGATAGATCCAATTTTGAACAGTATTTTCATTTAATAATTGACCTATCATTATTTTAAATTAGAAATAGTTATTTGATGAATGGTGTTGTTTTTCTGATACTCTTTTCTATTTCTTTAACCAGTAAGAACAAATTGCCATGAAACCCCATAGGGATCTTCACACCACCCAAATTTTTTACCAAAACCATAATCTCCAGATTCGTAACTGTCCAGAGGCACCATGATTTTACCTCCATTTGAAGACAGTTTTTCAAATAAAGTCTGAATCTCACTTTCAGAAGTAGATTCTATAAATATTGATACCGCGGGTGTAAATGACCAAGCGTGATTAAAATTGCTTTCGGAAACCCTATACTCAGTGCCATTTAATGTAAATACGCCATATTTGATAAGTGCTGGAGTTCCTCCAGCTTCTCCTTCTGAGTAGTTGATGATGCGTTTAATTTCCGAATTTGGAAAAATAGAGATATAGAAATTGATCGCTTCTTCAGCCTTTCCGCATTGATCTCCTACAAAGGTTAGAAATGTTGTTGTTTTCATTTAATTTCGGTTTCTAGCAACGCTAAAATTGAATTTAGTTCGTTCATTAAGGGGGTATAGTGTGATGTTTCTGTTGCTTTACTAGTCAAATAAAACATCAACATATTGTTCTCAAATTCTACTGATTTTAATAGATTCAAATTACTCACAGTACTTTTTGTCTCATGAAAGTTTAGTTCAGAATTAGGATTTGTTTGCTCAAAGATGGTTTTAATGCTGTATTCATTTGTTCTAAACATATCAAGTACTCTCACTCTTTGAACACCTAGTTCTTGCTCTTGTCTCGCCACGTCTTCTAGCGTTGATTCCCAATTTGTTAATAGGATTCTGAGGGTGTCATTGGTAATATCCTTTAAGCTGCCAGAGTTAATAATTTCATTCAGCAGCGAGTTATTTGCATTGAAGGAAATATCTGAAGAAAAAGAGCGAAAGAGTAATTCTGAGAATTGTTTTTCATTGAGTGATCGTGTCGGATTTGAACTAGTTTCCAATACCGTCTTAGCGCCCACATAGTTTTGCTTATTCACCTCCAGGAGCTCATTAAGTTTTAGCTGACTGGTTTTAAACTCTTGTAATAATCCCTTAAGGTAGGTTTGTTCTTTTTTTAAGGCTATTTTTTGCTGTTGACTATTATTGATAGCCACCGCAATTAAAATTCCAATAACAACAAGTATGATTTCTCCAAGTGCATATAAGAGGTATTTGCTGAATTTGTTTTCAACAAGCATTTTTTTACGAATTTTCCTAAAGAATTTTATCATTGGTCAATGGTGGTTATCATCACAGACAATGTTAACGTTAGTATACCGAACATTGGGATCCTCTAACAAGTTTTGATGACGATTCTCTTTCCAATGTCAATATACTAATTTTTAGAATGTGTAAATCACACTAGCGTTTTTGACTTTGCGAGTAACCGAGATGTTGTATGTTATTATATTCAATGTTTTTACGCTTTCGCACTTCGACAGAGCCTGTCTTGAGCTTGTCGAAAGGCTCAGCATAAACTTCTGCGTCACGATGTTCCTTGAAAGCGTACTTATCAACCATACCTACAGTACTTGAAATTATAAGACGTAATTGTCTCTATGTGATTCTTCTTAGCGCAAGAACAATGGGTAAAGGGTTTTGTATAAGCTAGTCAGATGAATCCGGAGAGTTTTCGATGAAAAATCCATATTAAAAGAAGTGGTAAAGACTTGTTTTAGTTGAGTTTTTATCTGGGTAATGTTTTTAGTAATGCTGCTTTTTTACTTTTTTCAGCACGTGTCATTGCGATAATAAATTCAGTCAATTTCAGGGTGTCCATATCCAATTGTCCGAGTTGTATATTCAATTCTTGAGCGCCCAATTGTTCATTTACTTTCGCCATTGTTTTATGAAATTTCCCTTTTCTCTTTGAAGGTTTAAAATTATCAGGAACCAAAAGACAAATAAAATGTTGTCCATATACATTAACGGGGTATGCATCTTTAATAATTTCCCAATTGATAAATTCGTCATGGGTCGTTCGGTCATAAATTCCGATTTCATTAATTATTATTTGAGGCCTTTTATCAAACAAATGGAAAAGTCCAACGGGAATTGCTAATCCAAAAAAACAAGTGGCAAACCAGCCCATGATTCGGTTAGTTACAGTGATGTCATCTCTTCGAATCATCCATATTCCTAGTGCAATCAATGGTGCTGCGAGCAAAAATAATTTCAGCGCTTTCTTCTTTGATTTATATAATTTGATTTCGGTCATTGCCTATATAACGGGCATTTTAAGTTGTAGGCTCACGCTTTTATTTTCAGGAGTTTTTTAAGAAACGCATTCGATTTAC
>CAYGQJ010000175.1:0-2533 GCA_964351845.1 uncultured Flavobacteriaceae bacterium
GTATGCTCCGAAATACAAACGACTTTGTCTGCGATTAATAAAGGGAGTTTAAACCAAATCAATCGGACAAACATTTTTTTTATAGGATGCGTAGCCTCATCCAGCGCACTCATATCATGAATGGTTAACACTGATCTACATCCTATTAACCCCAGTAAACAATAATGAACATCCCCTGTCACATGATTGATTCCTTTTTTATTTCTGTTTTTGAAGACACACCAAATATTTTTCAATACACTGATAGGATCTGCGCGATGTGATGGAATATACACCTGATGAATGTCATGCGTTTTACCTATCTCATCCGTCAGTGTATGAAATACCTTTTTGATACTAAAACCACATTGTAAACTTCTATAAAAATAGGTAATACTCATAAAATCATGTTATTCCTTGTACCGTAGCCTCTCCTAATCGATCCTAAACCTGTCAACATCCTGATTGATATAAACCCCTTTATAGGGTACAAATAAATCAGAATACCCTGAAAAAGATTGGAGCGTTAAAAATATGGATATAATAAATAATGCAATAAGGGAATTTACTTTTAAGTGCTTATTGGTCAGTACTAAGAATTGGAACGCTAAAAGAAATGTCTCCATAACATTAAAATACAAACTTCCTCGATTGACTAAAATCAACAAGCTACTTGAAAACAAAAAGTAAATCACCAACCCTACAAAGTATCCATTAAAGATTAATTTATAGTTAGCGATTCTTGCCGTCAAATAGTTATAATTATAAAGAAATAAGCCAAAAAACGCGATCCTTTTTACTAATCCTAAAATCGTAAGGTTATTGTTTGCTAAGTCATCTGCAGATCGGTCTAAATAAAGTAATACTTTACTAGAAGCCATCCCGCTTGTATAATCCCCAAGAAGTGTAAATACTTGAAAAGGAAAGCTTGTTCTTCCTAACAAAATGGCCAATACAAGGATGCCTAAAAGCACAGATCGTTTTATATCTCTATGTAAAAAATAGAAAATACTAAAGATGACTGCGGTTCTGTGAAACATAAAAGCAATCAGTATACACCCAAAGAACGCAATAGCTTTCCTATCGCTAACAAATCGTAAAGCGTATAAACAGATTCCAAATGCTAATAACTGCCTGCTTGCGCCCATATAGCCCATTGTAGAGGCATAAAATACCATTAATGATATAAAGAGATACGGTGTCAGCTTTTTGAAAGCCTTGAAAATAAGAAGGTAGTACAACACGGCGTGTACCACTAGAAACACAGAGTAGTTCTTGGATAGAGATTTCACTAACAGCACTAAATAGCTATATCCTTGTTCAAACCCTGTTAGGGTAAGCTTCACATCAGCAATCGTATTGGTATCTTCAAAATGAAGTAAGTATATTTCCCAATCCGTTCCTGTTTGCCATCGTAATCCAGTTTGGAATACAAAGAGACAAAACACAAACAAAGCCATTCCTTTATGTTGGATCGCATTTGGATGGGTTCTCAATTCGATAAATGAAAACACCAATAGCACCGCTAAAGTAAAAATATACATCCCCATTAGGTCAACTGATTATGTCTTTCTAGGTGTTTCATTCGGATCTACTATGCTTCAATACGTTGTTTAAATTCTTCAAGATAGGCTTTCCCCCATCGTAAATCGGGTTCCATGTAATTACCTTCCGCCCATTCATTCCAGGATTTTAAAAATATGATTCGGTTCTCCTCCTTCTTGTCCTTAACGACGTCCAATACATCCTCCACATGTTTTCCAAAAAGTGTGGGTGTCGAATTATCTAATACGAGCCCTTCGCGTCCACTACGAGGAGAATGATCCCAGCCAGGGATGATACTCGGATAAATATTCTCTTGGCGATCTTCCTCTTTTACAACAAAGTATTTGGATACGGTTTTGTACGGAAATACAGACGGCACGCCTCTAAATAATTTATTGAAACGGTTATACACCTTTTGCATCAATGTACGATGATTTAGGTTAAAATTAAATAGACGCACACTATTTACCGCATCAAAACCATGGGCCAACACATCTTTGGTGTTGTGTTTTGAGTCGATACAATGTCCCACAAAAAAGATACCTCTCAATCCATTTTCTACGGCTAGTTTCCGCCAAGCTTCCATAAACACCTGCACTTCGGGTTCTCCTATTGGTTTATAAATCATAAACAAAGGCTTCCCCTCGACGGTGATGTAGCGTTTGTCTTTAAACGCAGGAAGTACTTCATAAAAATGGGCGGTATAATCGTCGATACCCGGATAATGCTGCTCGATGAGTACATTACGGTTGGTCATTCCGTGCGCAAACCCTTTCCACGTTTCATTGGCCCAAGCCAGACAAAAAGGAAAATCGGGTTCTCCTGATGCCAACACTTCATTAAAAGGTCGTTCGATAAGGCGTTTGCCGTGACCAAACCAATAATGCCAATAGATAAACCCTTCTACGCCATATGCGCGTGCCATATCTGCTTGCGCTTTTCGGGTTTCGGCAACTCTCAAATCATAATAGCCTAAATCGGCAGGAACTCTAGGTTGATAATGCCCTTT
>CAYGQJ010000175.1:2633-6599 GCA_964351845.1 uncultured Flavobacteriaceae bacterium
GGATTCACTGAAAGTATGCCTGAAATCCCAATAATCACCCCTACCAACACCACCGTTTTTGCCGCTATGGAAACGACCACATTGTCAATCGAAAGTACATAAACCAGTACGTAAATCGTTCCGCCAGCGAGTAAAAAACTCAACAAAGGCTTGGTATGAGGGACATCCAATTTGGAATACCACATAGAGATAAACAACATCACCGTCATCGCCAGACTGGATACAATCGCGGCGGTGATCAATCCAAATTTAGGGAGAAATATGATATTGAGCGTGACACTTATCAAAGCGCCTGTAATGGATATTAATGAGTTAATTTTTGTTTTTCCTTGGGCGGTGATAATGGTTCCATAAATCATGCTCAGGGAAGAACTATAGACGGCCATGATGATCATGGGTACATAAAAATAAGCTTCGTGAAATTCGACGTCTGTCATGATCACAAAGAATTCTTTTGAAAATACACTGATGCAGAGTACACCTACCAATAAAACATACACAAAATTATTACGGATATTTTCAAAAATATCCATGAATCGGTCGCTTTCCCAATTTTTAAAAAGATGAGGTTCAAAGGCTTTGTAGGCACTAAAAGAAAATATATTCAACACAAGGGCAAGCGTCGCAGCGACGCCATAAATTCCAAGATCACTTAGACTTAGGTATTTATCTATTAATATTCGATCAGAAATGGTGGTTAAGTAATAGGCAATAGCGCCTGGCACTAACGGCAGTGAAAATGTCAAAACCTTTCGGATCTGTTTCAGCTTCAAATTCCAAATAATATGATGGCGCACCATGTATAGGAATACAAAGGCAAATAGGAAATTGACGATAAGATTGGCATATAAAACGCCCAAAGCGGTGTATTCATAATAAATGACGAGTACCAATGTCAAACTAAAGGCAATCACGCCTCTAGAAACATTGATGATCGTCAGCGGCATGGGTCGTTCTATGACCCTAAATAACGCAGAGGGTAATACGGAAAATAGATTGAAAAAGTTGGTTAAAATAGCAATGATAATGTAGGGATAGAAGTCTATGTTACTGCCTATAGCATCAAAGAGATACTCCCCAAAAAACAATAAGACAACAACGATGATCGCATTCAATAAAATCACAAAGGTGGATAAGTTTCCTAGTAATTTTTTACGTTCTTCATCGGTTTTGCAGCGGTAATAAAAGACTAAGAAATAGGTGTTGATACTCAAAAACCCTAAAGCAAGCAAAAAGGTATTTAATGTATTTACATAATTTATAATCCCATAATCTGAAGTGGTTAGGTATCGGGTCAGTATGGGCAGTGAAACAAAGCCAATCAGCCTAGGGATAATATCTCCTAGGGCATAAATAGCCGTGTTTTTAATCAACTTATTTTCGCCCATGTAGTTAGTTGATTAGTTTTTTTAAGACCGAAAGATCAAATTCTTGAATATAATCGTGAACTAGGGAAGCGTCTGTCATCGCGTTGGCTCTGATCATTTTTCCGAGTTCAGTTTCATTATCAGCCATCATTAGTTTTTCTTCAGAACCATCAAAAGGCGGCACCGATGTATACCCAGACATATTCACCCCGTGTTCATCTTTTGGATCAAAAGCCATATAGTTCACGCCTTGCAGTAATGCTTCTAGCACCACTGTTGAATTAGATCCAATCACCAATGAGGCTCTTTGTAGAGACGTTGGCAATGCTTCGGTGTCAAACACATAAAAATCGGGATCTAAAAACGAATGAATCCATGACTGATTGATCGATGGGTGTGATCTGTATCGCGCTTTTTGAACGCCGAGTGCTTGTAGTACTTTTTGCACTGTATACAAATACAAAACAACCCTACTAGCATCATTCACCACCGGATCGCCATAGGTATGTTGATGCCACGTCACCGAAGAAACGGGAATCACCAATACATCGGTCAAGTCTGAACGCAGCGTAATCCCTTTCGGAATCTTTGAATATCTTGGATGCCCTACGACATGAAGTTTGGACTCCAAGAAGCCTGCTTTGATGTAATTCTGTTTTATTTTTTCGCTCCACATCATCAAGTAATCGGCTCTATTATCGACTTCTAGATTATAGATTCCGGGCATTCCGTGTGTAAAAACAAAAGACGGCCGATCCATTTTCTTAAAAATATCAATACTGTACTTACTGTAAAAATATTGATCGGTATATAAAAATAAGGCCTTAAAATCCTGCTTTGTATACTGTTTTAAAAGGTGTTGTTGAAAGTACTCCAACTCCTTGTGGAATTCAGGTTTTAAAAACAAATGAAAATCATCATATCGGATGCGTTTCTGAATGTTTTTATGCCATTGTAAGGTCTTGACATCGCCGTAGATATTGGTTTTTCCCACCGGATGCCACACGGGTGAATACAAATCCATTTGTAATCCTGAGAACTGGTCTTTATTAGGGAAATATACCGTGGAGAGTATTTTTGAATTGCTAGATGATTTTAGATGCTTTGAGAAGGCTACGGCATGGGTATATTGATACAAAGCCAACAGCTCTTCTTTTATCGATTTTCTTCGATCTCTGAAATAATTTTTGGACATATGTGTCTCAGAAATATATAGCTGCCAATCTAACTCTGCTTTGAAAAAGTCAATGTATTTTTTTGACAATTCATCATCGGCGGTATCTACTAAATATTTAATAAGATAGGTGTCCATAAGTATATATTACATCCTCTTTAAAGCAATATGTATTTCTCATTTTGAGAGGATTGCATTCCCTTTTGGGATTCGTTATTTAGATTCTGTTTTTACTAATCAATCTCATTTTACAAAAGGTGGTTTTTGAATATATGCTTTCGCGAAAGCGTATAAAACGACACCTACCACGACGTACTCTATGACGACGTCATCATTTCTGTTTTTAATGCGGTTCCTTTTTCTAAATCTGCTGTTGCTTTTTGCCCAAGTATCTCGTGATACAATTTGGGATGCATTCCGAAACCGGGTCGGATGGAGCGTATATTTTCTTTGGTTAGTATATCCCCAGCTTTTATATCTTCCACCACATAAAGTGATCTACAAAATGTACGTCCATGGCGTTGTTTCTCAGTTAATGTATAATTCACAACACCTATGGCTTTTTCTGCCTCTCGCACGGCTTTTACCATCTCGGTAAATTCACCTTCATTCATGGAAAATGTAGCATCCGGACCGCCTATCGAACGATCTAAGATGAAGTGTTTTTCGATGATTTTAGCCCCGAAAGCAACGGCCACCACAGGAGCAGTGCTTCCCATCGTATGATCTGATAAGCCGCTGATGACTCCATAACGCTCCGCTAAATCCTTTACCATACAGATATTCGCCTCTTCGATGGGCGCAGGATAGCTGGACGTGCATTTTAATAAGGCAACATTGGTATTTCCCATTCGTTTGCAGGCATCTAGCGCCAACTCAATATCTTCTTGCTCTGCAATCCCTGTAGAGATAATCATCGGTTTTCCTTTTGATGCGACTAATTCGATCAAAGGAATGTCTGTAATTTCAAAAGAGGCAATTTTGTATGCGGGTACATTTAATGTTTCTAAAAACTCCACAGAGGTAGCGTCAAAAGGGGAAGAAAAACAAATAAGTCCTTCTTGTTTGGCGACGTGCATGAGCTCTTCTTGCCATTCCCACGGGGTATACGCTTTTTGATAGAGTTTGTGCAAATTTTCATTTTCCCAAATCGTCCCTTTCACAATAAAATCATCTTTATCGGAGGCAATCGTCATCGTATCGGCCGTATACGTTTGCAGTTTAATACAATCTGCACCCGCACGTTTTGCCGCCTTTACCGTTTCTATGGCGGTGGCTAGACTCCCATTGTGATTGGCAGATAACTCCGCAATAATAAACACCGGTGCGTTTTTATGTATGTCAAAATTTTCTATTTTCATATGCTCTTTAATTTATGGATCTCACTAAGCAAAACGCTTCCGCGAAAGGCGTTCCGATCACAAC
>CAYGQJ010000176.1:0-6566 GCA_964351845.1 uncultured Flavobacteriaceae bacterium
ATCAATGCTTCAGGAGGTATCAATGTATATAGTGGCGCCGATGCTAATATGGATGGCAATATTCTCAATACCGATATTCAATTGATTATTCAACCGAATGCCGGACGTATTCAGCAGTTTTAACCTATTAAAATAATTACGCTTTCGCGAAAAGGTATACGGTACACTTTGCGAAAACAACTCAAATAACCTACTTAAATCGATTATCAATGAAACAAATTACTCTTTGGATAGTGATACTTCTAGGAGGTATCTCTATCACTGCTCAAAACATCGAGCTCTCTTTTGAAAACCCTCAAATCACCAATGATGGCATGAATGACTTCTATGAACTCGATGTCATGATCACTAGTGATATAACTTACTCTCAAGGGTCAGGACAATTCTTTTTAGATTATAACACAGCTGCTTTTGGCACCCTTATTAATGGCTCCGGGGGGATTACTTTTGAGCGTCCGGATACTTCTATTTTAGGGGGGCAAACTATAGTAGATATTGGAGGCACTATAATTCCTCTTGGAGCTCATTATAACTCCTTTTTTATCAATGATGCGACGACTTCTAAAGTCTCTTTTATTTGGCAACAAAACGGAAGTGGCGGAATGATCGGTGATAATATTCCTGCTAATACCCCTGTTGCTTTAGTCCATGTGAAAATGCAATTCTTGGACGGTGCATCTGCAGTTTCGCCAGATCTTTGTTTTGATGCGACCAATCCTTTTGATGATCAGTTTTTTACTGCTTGTGGCCCTTTTGATCCGCTAGTTGGATTTACCTTCGTCAATGCCGATTGTATCAATGAAGCAGGAACTCAAATCTTGAATTACACACCAGATTGTACCATTCCTGCCCCAGCTTTATGTGCTGGATTGCCTATCACTACCTATACCGCTATGGGATGGGATAATGGTACTCCAGATAGTACGATGAATGCTGTCATTGATGCAGATTACGATACTGCTATTGTTGATGCAGATATTGTTGCATGTTCTTGTACTGTGAACTCTGGTGCTACTGTTATGGTAACTGCTGGAAGATACTTGCAAACTACAGGTGATCTTACTATCGACGGAACCCTAGATGTTGCACACGAAGGAAGTGTGGTACAAACCGATGAAAGTGCTGTGACTATAAATAATGGTTCGATCTCCATTGCTAAAACAACGCCTACACTAGACGATCGTAATTTTGTAGCGATGAGTAGTCCTGTGACTGCCGAAACGAGAGATAGAGCCTATGGAAATTCCAGAGTCGTATTTAGTATTATCCCAAGCAACTTCGTCCCTTTTGATATTGACTTGATGACATTCCCAGAGTTTGAATTTGCAGAAATCTTCCTAGATGATGATAATGACTATTTATTACCCATAACAGGAAGTACAGCACTACCTGATGCAGGCATTGGACAGTTGGTATTCCCACAACCCGCTCCTAATGTAGGCGATGGTGCCTATACCCTAACCTATACACAAGATGCAATGAATCCAGGAACCTTAAACTCTGGAACCATTACAGTGCCTATTCACTATAATGGTCCTGCAACAATTAATAACTATAACCTTCTTGGAAATCCATATGCTTCGGCGATTGATGTAGAAGCCTTTATCAATGCTAATGATGCGGTGAATGAAGTCTACTATTGGGATCACTTAACCATTCCTACAGCTGATTTACCTGGATTTGGAACGAGTAACTTTTCTATGAATGATATCTCTATGCGTAATGCGATGATGGGAGTAGCTGCCGTTAATGGAGGAACAGCGCCTGGGCAGTTTATGGCATCAGGACAAGGATTTGGCATCAAAGCAGATCAAACAGAAGCGGGAGCTAATACCCCTGTAGTCTTTACCAACAGTATCCGTGTCACTGGAAACAATGATGGATTTAGAAATGCAGAAAATAGTGACATCGATAGACTTTGGTTAAACCTTACTACAGAAGCCTATGAAGAAGCTACTTCACAAACAGGCATTGGATTCACCCCAAATGCAACGCAAGGGTATGATCCTGGATATGATAGTCCGCGTTTAGGAACCTTTATCTCTTTATTTACCACACTAGAAACAAGAGAGCAATTAGCGATTCAAGGAAGAGAGGCTTTTGATACGGCAATCGAGCTTACCTTAGGGTTTGCAACTTCGGTAGAAACAGAAGAAAATTACACGATCAGTATCGATCATTTGGAAGGAACGGGCATTGAAAATGCACCTGTATTCTTGATGGATCATCTGAATAATGCCATCACTAATTTAAAAGAAAGTGATTACAATTTCACCGCTATCAATGGGATTCAGCCAGAACGTTTTACGGTGACCTTTCAGGAACGTGAGGTATTGAATACAGACGAAGTACGCTTTCGCGAAAGCGTAACCCTGTATCCAAATCCTGCTACAAATCAGATAACACTAGAATATGTAGGACAGGCTCAGCTGCAACAACTTACCATCATTAACGTGAATGGAAAAGTAATTCGTACCATTTCATTGAAAAACTTCCAAAGCTCGCAGCGTATTCAAACGAGTGATTTGGCGAAAGGAATGTATTTCTTAAATATTCAATCTAACAAAGACACTATAGTACAAAAATTGATCATTGAATAGACGTTTTAGTGAGATGCTATCGATGAAAAAAGGAGGCTGTAAAAAGCCTCCTTTTTTCATGCCACTATTTTTATTTTTTCTGTGTATACTTTCTAGAAACATAGTGACGCAGAAGTGTATACTGAGCGAGCCCCAAGTACGAAAGCGAACGCTAGAACCTTTGTTACACAGAAATATTGAGATACAGTAACTTAGTTTAAAAACACATTCACTGAAAACAACACTACATTCACTGAATACTCAAAAATCATAACAAACCTTTTCCTTTCTTTAATATCAAAGAAGCAAACAAAACAGTAGTCTAATGAAAACAAATAGCAAGAAAAATATACTCTTCATGATAGCAGTAATAGGTGTGATAAGTCTCTCTTCTGCACAACAAAGAGGTGATAATGGCCCTGACGATAGACAACGCCCTGAACCACCATCTTATGAAGAACTACTTCAAAAAATGGATGCAAATGACGATGGGAAATTAGCCGAAAGTGAAGTAAAAGGTCCCCTAGCTAGAGATTTTAAACACATAGATGCAAATCAAGATGGTTTTATCAGTGAAAGTGAATTAGAGAACGGAAAACCAAACCGTAAAAGAAGAAAACCCAAAAACGAAAACGGTATCAATATTACTTCTATTTTCAAAGAAATGGATACCGATAAAGACAAGAAAATCGCAAAAAGTGAAGCAAAAAATGTTGTTGCTGAACGCTTTGAAGAATTTGATCTTGACAACGATGGCTATATCTCAAAAATTGAAATGGGAAAAGCATTACAGATAATAAAAAAATAATAAACACAACCAAACACGGACTATTATGAAAAAACAAATCTCCCAAAATATCTTTGTTACTTCCATTTTTTTAGCAATATGCGTCTTTACTTTTATCGCATGCGGCGATGATGATAATGAGACAACAGATACAGAAGTTACAGCAGAACTGCACGCAGCTTTTGCCGATTTTGATACCGACGAAACCGATATTTATTTAGATGGTTCTGAAGTGGTGATAGAAACCACAGGACTTCCTAATCATACAACGGTGTATTGGGGCGAAGGAAATGATTTATACATTGAAGAACCAGACGTAAACCTCACGCCTTCTATCATTCCTAATTTTGACGCCTCTGCAACCCTTCGTGTTTCTACAAGCCCAACACTTGCAAGCACCTCTACCTCAACCTCATTAGGCATTATTGGAATTTCTGTGAGTGGTGCCTCTATCTTTAATGATCAGGAAGGTAATGGCGCACTAGACCAAGCCATTGGAAGTTTAGATTACACAGGAGGTCACATTGGTCCCTCTGTATATCATTACCATTTAGAGCCAAAAGCATTTTCTGATGATGACGATGCCTTGATTGGAATCATGGCCGATGGATTCTTTATCTATGGAAGAAAATGCGATGCTATAGATGACTACCCAACAGATCTAGATAGTTCTGGCGGACACACAAGTACCACGCAACACACAGACGAAGCAGAATACCATTATCATATCATAAATGAAGTATA
Organism: uncultured Flavobacteriaceae bacterium; assembly: GCA_964351845.1. Lineage (GTDB taxonomy): Bacteria > Bacteroidota > Bacteroidia > Flavobacteriales > Flavobacteriaceae > Dokdonia. The sequence goes on from CAYGQJ010000176.1 coordinate 4,111, forward strand.
CTTTAATGAATATTATATCCTTTTTGCAGGCGACTATCAAGGAAGTCCAAGCACCGTTACCACGAATTAAAGGCGGTCTACTTCTTCTGATTTTTTTAAGTATGTCCGCTTGCGCGAAAACAGGGAAAGAAACCATCGAATTTTCTGAGCAACCTATCGCATATAAAGAGATTCTAACGCTAGAAGTACCTAAAGATGCCCTTGAACTGATTCCTGAAAAAGGAATGTGGTATTATCAAGGCAGCCCATTTAATGGATACGCGGTTCGGTATTACGCTAATGAGAAAATAGCCGAACGAATTGGTTTTTTTGAAGGAAAAAGAGAAGGTCTTGCAGAAAAATGGTTTGAGAATGGAACCCTTCAAAAGAGATCACATTACCAAGCAAACAAATTACACGGAACCGAAACTCTATGGTGGTCTACAGGCGAACTCGCTGCAAAACTAACGTACTATCTTGGTTTTAAAGATGGAACCCAACAAAAATGGCACGCCAATGGGCAACTATCTAGCCAAACAAATTATAGTAAAGGCAAAGAAGAAGGTATACAACAAGCATGGCTTGAGAACGGAAAAATATATGTGAATTATGAAGCTAAAAATGGACGCTCTTTTGGATTACGGAAAGCAAAACTATGCTTTGCTTTGGAAAATGAAGTCGTACAGCGTTAAGTATATACTCATTTGTGTATTGGGTCTTTTAATAGGATGTAATGGTAAGGAAGAAACCAGTAGAGTTGCTACACTTCCCTATTATCAAGATGCGATGTTCACACCTGTTTGGCTTGAAAATGAAAGTGAAACTTTAAAGGATTTTCATAAGATTCCAGATTTTCAACTCGTCAATCAAAATGGCGAGACTGTCACTCAAAATACCTTTGATAACAAATTTTATGTAGCCGACTTTATATTTACTAGTTGCCCTGGTATTTGTCCGAAAATGACGGAGAATATGACGGTACTTCAGGAAACGTTTAAAACAGATCCTGAAGTTATGTTACTCTCTCACTCCGTAACGCCAAAATTAGACTCTGTCCCTGTGCTAAAATCATATGCAGAAATAAAAGGAGTCATCGATTCAAAGTGGCATATTGTCACAGGAGATCGGAAACAGATTTATGACCTTGGCAGAAATTATTATTTCGCTGAGCAAGACCTCGGATTGACCAAAGAAGCTGATGATTTCTTACATACAGAAAATTTTGTCCTGATAGATAAAAACAAACATATCCGAGGGATTTATAATGGATTAAACACCCAAGCAATCAACCAACTTATTGCAGATATAAAAACCCTAAAGCAAGAATAAAGAATACCCAAATGATAGCTGACACCTCTATTTTTTTGCACCATAAAAATAGACGCACACAGCTATCATGCTTCTTCAAAACTAGTCATGAAGAGTCTATTCCTTATTCCAATAATGATTCTTTTCAATTCTAAAAAGAAATGATGAGTCCATAGGTTTTTATTTTTTGGTTTTTACGCAGATAGGCTATCTAAGCATTGTTTTAGATAGCCTATTTTATGTTACATACGTCAAAAACTACATTCACTAATTAAAAATCATCATTCACTAAAAAAAATAGACAGTTCGTCCTAATCCAACTAGTTTAGAGTATAAATACTAATTAACCAACATATTATGAAACACATAGTACTCTTTTTAGCATTGATCTTTGGGGGATTTACGATCAATGCACAAGCACCTAATGATGCCTGTGTCGACAGAGAAACCATTATCGTAAACACTACAGATGCCCTAGAATATAGTATTGATACAAATACTGCGACAGAAAGCATGGATTCCTCCTGTGAATTTGTGAGTAATGACAACTTAGACGTATGGTATGAATTTACCATGCCCGTAAATGGAAATCTTCGTGTAACGAATATTCCATCTACCGTGAACATAACCCTTTTTGACACCTGTGGAGGAAGCGAGATCACTTGCTTTAACAATGACGGGTTTATTTTTGATTTACAAGAAGCCACGACCTATGTACTGAGAGTCGCTGAAAACTCAACGTTTGCAGGTCCCGTTAATTTTAGAATACAAGCCTTTGAAACCGCTGCTAATGATGAGTGTACCGATAGAGAAACCATTACCGTCAATACAACAGATGCGCTGGAGTATTCTGTTAATGTTGCTACTGCTACAGAGAGTATCGATACTTCATGTGAAAATGTAAATACGGATAATCTGGATGTATGGTATCAATTTACCATGCCTGTAAACGGGAATGTACGTGTAACCAATATCCCGTCTTCTGTAAACGTGAGTATTTTTGACGTTTGTGGAGGAAGCGAAATTGCTTGTTTTAATAATGATGGATTTATATATGATCTCCAAGAAACAACAGATTATGTGCTCAGAATAGGTCAAACAGCATTTTCTGCTGGACAATTGAACTTTAGAGTGCAAGCCTTTGAAACAGCTGCTAATGATGAATGTGT
>CAYGQJ010000177.1:0-6427 GCA_964351845.1 uncultured Flavobacteriaceae bacterium
CTAGATGTATCATCGCTTTCTAAAGGAATGTATCTTCTGCAAATGACGAATGAGATGGGTGCTTTTACGCAGCGATTGGTTAAAAATTGATAAAATTAGTTATGAAAAATGTGTAGGAAAATCTTTAAGTCTATCTAGAATAGCATAGCGAATTTGTGGACAATCATAAAATGAACTTCCCGTATCTTCCTCGTAAGAGTACCTATTTCTAATAAAGGCATGTCTAATCTCTGTTAATACATCAGATAATTCTTCTGGATATACCTTTCCAAGAATACTATAAGTAAACTCACGTTGCTTTTGTAAAACAGGGTTAGAATTCACATAGAATTTGTACCTTGTTGAACACACTCGTTGAGATTCAGTAGATAATTTATTCCATAACTTTTTTAGATCATGTCCATTGGCTAATTTTTCTGTTTCCAAAAATATGAGAGTTTTAAGATAAAACTCAATGGATATACTCGCATTTATAATATATGATACACCTAAGTATGAATGCCCTTCATTTATCTTATTTGATATTATGTTACATGCTTTGTAGAAAAATTCTGCTTGTTTAAAAATTTTTTGAGGGACTATTTTGGTCATCCTTATTTGATTTTGATGTGTTTTTTTATTTCTTCTATAATTGCAAATCGTACATGAGAATAATACAAAAATGAACTACCCTTTCCTTCGTATATATATCTATTTAGTTCAAAACATTTTCTTGAGGATTCTAGAACTTCTGCTAGATTCTTGGGGAATTCTTTAACAGGTATTTTTTCTAGTATAGCCCCTTTTTCAACATAGTGAAAATGGTCAGATTGAATTGACTTCTGATAATTTATAGAGCAATTTTTTTGAGTGTCAATTGATAACTCATCCCACAATTCTTTTAAATCATGACTATTTTTAATTTGTAAATCTTTTTCTAAAAAAATTAATGCTTTTAAATATATTTCAATAGATAAGCTAGCATTTATTGAAGAAGGTATTGCAACATCAATAATACCATTTTCTATAATTTCTTTATTCAATATACCTACGGCATAGTATAATTCCTGAGCAGATTTACACATGCTTTCTGCTATCTTATTTCTTTCTTTTTGACTTTTCATATTGTAATATTAAAACCTAACTACGCATTCTTTTTACGTACTTGTTTTTTGTATTATAAATTAAGATAACTTTTTCAAAATGAATGAGGTTTAGTTTACGAAATCGTTATCAAGACAATCTTCAAGCTAGCGCTCGTTTACAACGAGTGCTTTACATGATCTATTAAAACCCAAACATCCAAACATACTACAACTATCGTTTTTTATAGTTAAAATGATACAACGCTCACTCCATACTGCACCCGTCTAAGACGAGCGCTAGCTAGTGAGGATTACTTTTTTTCTTAATATACTCAATGACCAAATTGTTATAACATTGCATCGAGGTATACATAGTACAACTTGAACTGATAAGTTCAATGCCACGCTTGTCTTTTAGACTTTCTTCAAATTCTAATTCTGAATCATACCCACTTAGGAAATATTTAATTTCCTTGTTTTTTACGTCAGCTTCAAATCGTTTTTCTATTTTTAAACCACAATCAGATTCAAAATATTCATAATATTCTGCCATTCCATTTTCACATGTAATCCTGTCGTAATTGGTTTTTGCTAAACGTAGATTGAAAAATAGAGAAAGCGTAAGTAAAGTAATTATTCCTAGATTTATGAGTTTTAATAATTCTTTTGGGTTAATTTTTTTTAAACGAACAATGAGCCATAGACCTCCATACATAATAAGACCTAGAATTGCTAAAAAATAGAAAATCTTAGCGTTATCTAAATCAGAAACTACACTGGCAACTGGATCACGATATTTCGTATTGATTATAAGAAGAATAGCATCAACTAGAAAAAGCGTTAAAGCAATGTATTTAATTTTAATTTGCATTTACTGGGTAACGTTATTAAAAATTTGGTGGCTTTTTACGTGTGTTAGAGTTCTTAGAGGAGCACCAGTTACAAACTGGCGCGAGCGGGGGGGAATGCGATACAATCGTGCACTATCGGGAATTTAATTTTTCCGTTCGTTTTTTCTCATTGGCATGGAATCTATTCGTCTAAAGAGAGCTTCTTTTGTCAGGATTTCGGTTTGTTGTAGTTTTATGTGTCCGTCCAGTTCTATCAATAGTATTTCAAACACTTCTGTATCATTAAACATACTTTGGGTTCGTTCTCCTGAAATTTTCCCTGAATCATTCAACGTACGGTCTTTATAGTTAGTTACCGTAAAATGATCATTCTCTATGGTATACAGTATTAATTTTCGATCAACGAATTCTTCTACTGAATTTTTAAATACATCTAATTGCGCTTTGTATTTTTTTGATTCGCCATCTACTGTTTTAATGATTAGAATCCGATTCTTCCATGTATGTTTTTCCAAATTTTGTCCGTGCGTATTCATATATGAAAAACTGATGATAAGTATGATAATTCTGATGAGGAAGGTGTGATTCATTGTGTATTTTGTAGTAAGAATTTCTAGAGAGGGGTAGCACGCATCGTTTTTGTCAAAATGGTGGAGGTGTGCAACGGTTACCGTTGTTAGGCAACGTTGTTAATATCTACGATTCCTTATTCGAGAAAATTCTTTTCCAATTTTTTTAGCTAAATCGTTTAGCTTATCAGGATTAAGACCAGAGGTAGTCAGAGCTTTTGCATTATAAAGCTTTTTCACCATATACTTTCTAAATCCTATTACTGCTTTTTCTTCATAAAGAATATAGTCTAAATCATCAGCTTTATATATCTCATAATAATTAAGACCATCACTAACTACCCATTTGAAGTAAAGTAAATTATGGTCTTTTAAATCATTTATGTAGAATGAACCTCTAACCGATTTATCATCTTCTATTATGCCGTATTCCTGTTTATCAATCGTGATTACATCTTTTTTAATTTTGACTTTTTGTCCAAAAGAATTAGCGGTTATAGAGATAAATAAAATTGATAATGCAAGTTTTAATTGTTTCATTTAAATATTTTTTTAGATAATGAGTGTTTTCTAATGCTGATTAAATATAGATTAAATTATTGATAATCAGAGTTTAAAAAAAAGTAAATCCCCGAGCTACCACACGATTGTATCGTGTGGCTTGTGTAAGATACATTTTAGATAACATATCTGCTATCCTTTGTTAGTAAGAAATGATGTAATGATATGATAGTTTTTGGGAACGCGATGCAATCGCGTAGCAGCGAGGGGTGTATCAAATGCTACGATCATAACACTTTATTGATTAAAATTTTCTAAAATAGGTTTATGTAATTTTTCATATTTTTCAAAGAAGTAACCTTTATACTCATATGTTATATCATTAAATTCAATTTCAGAGGATTCACCATGTGGATATCCAGAATCAAAACCAATATTTTTGCCTCTTACAATTATTCCACCTTCACCACCACAATCCCCATATAGAATTAATATTACTTTCATTTCATTGTAGTTCGATTTGAGGTTTTCATAGGCTTTTTGGATTAATGGGAATTTAAACTTATTTTCTTTAAAGTCATAATCGTTTAGATAACAAAACACTTCTTCAATAATTAACTTTACAGAATCTAAAGAAGGAATCATTTTCTTTCCATTATAAAAAGAAGGGTCATACATTTCTAGTTTATGAAATAGAACATTGTATCTCTTCTGACTTGGTATTTCATCTATTATTTTTAAAATTTCTAAAGCAAATTTTTCCGAAACTAATACGCTTAAGTGATCTGTGCTTCCTTTTCTAATAGATGCTATTTGGGATTTAAAAAGTCTAATGAATTGTGAATTTTTATTTTGATTTTTTTGGTAAGATTTCAGTACGTTTTTCGGAATTTGAATTGAAGTGTGTTTAAAAAAATAATCAAATAATTCTTCCGTATTTTCCATAGTGTTTGACTAAATGCTTGCCAATGTTAAATATAACAAACATTGATTAGCTAAAGGGCAGCTATGTTTTTGGTATATAGTCTGAGTGCCTAGCATGAGCATCTTTTATGTATTGAAAGATAAATAATTCATTTAGAGAGTGCAAGTCACATAGCTGCCGCACGATTGTATCGTGTGGTTTGTGTAAGATATATTTTAGATGGCATATCTGCTATCTTTTGTTAGTAGGAAATGATGAGTGGAATAGATGACTTTAGGCTTGCGGAACGCGATGCAATCGCGTAGCATCGGGGGTTTTAATTCATTGGTATGATATCTTTTCCTAAAATCAGGTTTTCCTTCATAATAAGAAATAATTATTTATAAATAATTTCTCTAATAGAAATACTGTCAGGACGAGGATCTTCATCACCAAATTTGACTATTTTTTTTACCCAATTACCATGAATGTCATATTGATATTGTATTTCAAATTCTTTAATCGAAAATCTAGTGTAGACTTCTCTTACTAAATAATTTTCTTCATAATAATATAGAGTCTCATATTTTCCGTTATCATCTGTTTGCCTTATTAAATTTCCATTTGTATCATAAAAATATTCAGAACTTTTACTACGAATACGACTATCAAACTGATTGATTAACTTCTTGTTTATAACTCTACTCTTTTCATCATATTTATAAGTAACTTTAGTCTCCTCACCTGTGTCATTGTCATTTTCACTAATAACATCTCCATTAGCATTATAGCTATAAGTAATGTCCTCAGGAACACCACCATCTCCTTTTTTTTGAATTATTTGACCGTTACGATTAAGTTTATATTTAGTATTTGTAGCACTTACAAAACTGAATGAGTTTGGATGAAAAAATCGCTTAACCAATTTTGAAGAGTATTTAAAGGTTTCAACAATTTCAGAATACCTATTTTTAACTTCTATTAAACGATTTTTAGAATCATAAGAGAATTCATTGTTGTAGGTTTTATAGTCTTGTTTGCCTTGAAAAGATATTACATTTCCCTTTTTATCATATTTTATTTTTTCAAAAGACAAGATAAGTTCATTTCTAGATATGCTATCAATCTCACTAAAATTAGGTAAATATTTATAGGTTACTGTATTTATGCTACTAATTAAATTGGAATCTTTGAGAGCTTCAAGTTTTAGTGAATGAGCACTATTGTCATAATTATAAGGAATAGGGTGTGTGATTCTATATACAATATAGTCAAATGATTGTGATTGATAAAATATTGATCGTGATTGATCAAATAAAAATTGTGAATGACACAAAAAAGGTAAGATGCAGGCTGTTAAAATTAATATACTTTTTTTCATCAGGAATAATGTTTTATAACGCTTGATGTATGAATCGGGGTTTTCAAAAATGTCTTACCTATCGATCCTGCCGCGCTTATTTTTTATTTCTTCATAAACTTATTAAAAATCAGCACCATTCCAAATACAAAACAACCCTCGATCAATCTTGCTTGGCCCTGATTTCATACATCTTGTTATGGCACGTATTTTTTTATTAATCTCCATTTTTCGTCTCTTCTGTCAAGTCCTAAAAATCCTTCTGAAACACTCCAATAAACTCTTTCTACGTAATTGTCTCTTTTGCTATATCGTCCGTCTGATTTTAAGGTTTTAACATCATCATATGTTTTATTTTCAATATCCATTGAAGAAGTTGGAATACTATCAAATCGGTTTAGATTTATCGGATGTAGTTCTGCGCCATAAAACCAAGATCCTTTCATAGTAATTCCGAAGTTTATATATGTTTCGCCATCTTTTGATTTCACAATGCTTACTAAACCTTGTCCTTCAAGATATCGGTTATAATTCGGGTCAGTCGCTTTTGTGACAATTTGATAACCCTCACAATCATCTGATGAAAAGGATAAAGGGTCATAACAACCATTAAATCTCCGTAATTCTTTGACGAAAATTGTGTCCATTCTGTTTAGGTCAGATTTTAGTATTAGAGTCTCATTTCCTATATAAGGAATATAGTTCAAGTCGATTTTGTCCACCCGGTAATTTCCACCACAGGAAATAAATACAATGGCAAAAATAAAAATCAATATTTCCGAGGTTTTTTTCATATGTGCCCTAACAATGGAATATATACTATATTCTTACCCACAAACTTACTATATATTTTTACAATAAAATAGGGTAACCTGCTGTGTATAAGCTATTTTTTGATACCTTCCTTTTTGATTTTAACGTTTGTAATCGTCACTAAACATACCCATTCCAAAACACTCTCCCTTACGGAAACCCGTAACTTCAACTAAAATGCGCCAATATGTCCTTTCGCAAAAGCGAAAAAAACCAATCCTTTCACCAGAAAATAAGCATGTATTCCTAACACTTTGTATACGCTAATAACTACCTATACCTAAGGTTTTTTGGTCTTCCAGAAACCATACCCAATGCTACGAAATCGTTATCAATCCATTATTCCTAGACAATCGCGTGTTTAT
>CAYGQJ010000178.1:0-6386 GCA_964351845.1 uncultured Flavobacteriaceae bacterium
AGTACCTATACCTCTTTTAAACATTTAAACCCATAAACATATCGACTCCTCAACTTCTCAACACATCGACACCTCAACTCTTAACCTTATAAACTTTTAAACATATAAACTCATCGACACATCGACACATCAACTCCTCAACTCCTCAACTCCTCAACTCCTCAACTCCTCAACTCCTCAACTTTTAAACCTATAAACATTTAAACACATCGACACATCAACTCCCCATTTTCGCGAAAGCGGGAAAAAATCCACATTTATTTCATAAATTACAGGAATCAAAATTCCTTTCCTATGCAAATTAAAGAATCTCCAGATGTGTATGATGTCATTATCGTAGGCTCTGGTGCTGGTGGTGGTATGGCTACCAAACAACTCGCTGATGCCGGTTTTAATGTCGCTGTGGTGGAAGCAGGTCCGTTTTTTGACCCTGCAGATCCTAAAACGATGACGCAAATGAAATGGCCACATGCGTCTCCCCGCCGCGGTGCAGGTACCGATCGTGCCTTTGGCGAATTTGATATGGCATACGGAGGCTGGGAGATTGAAGGAGAGCCGTATACCCACGAACCTGGAACGGATTTCCGATGGTTTCGATCCCACATGCTCGGTGGACGTACGAATCACTGGGGGCGAATCTCCCTGCGTTTTGGACCCAAGGATTTTAAAGGAAAAACGCGTGATGGCTACGGGGAAGACTGGCCTTTAGGCTATGATGATGTCAAACCGTATTATGATAAAGTGGATAAACTCATTGGTGTTTTTGGCACCAATGAAGGGCTAGAAAATGATCCGGATGGGTTCTTTTTACCGCCGCCAAAACCAAGATTACACGAACTTTTTTACATACAAGGTGCCCGGAAATCGGGAGTTCCTGTGATTCCAAGTAGAATGTCTATGCTCACCAAACGGATCAATAATGACCGTGGGGTATGCTTTTATTGCGGACAGTGTTCGCGATCGTGTTCTGTGTATGCTGATTTCTCTTCAGGAAGTTGTCTCATTTTCCCTGCGCAGAAAAGTGGTGGGAAAGTTCGCTTGTACACCAATTGCGTCGTACGCGAAGTCACCACCAATGAAGAAGGAAAAGCAACGGGAGTTTCGTACATCAGTAAAGACGATCGGCGTGAGTATAAATTAAAAGCACGTGTGGTGGTACTTGCTGCTTCAGCGTGTAGCTCTGCGCGCATCTTATTGAATAGTAAAAGCAAGCAGCATCCTAATGGACTCGGAAACAGTTCGGATGTCGTGGGTAAATATTTACATGATTCCACAGGGTCTAGCCGTGCTGGTTTTATTCCTCAGTTAATGAATAGAAAGCCGTCCTACAACGAAGACGGTGTGGGTGGATTGCACGTGTACTCACCCTGGTGGGGCGATAACTCTAAACTAGATTTCCCACGTGGGTATCATATTGAAGTCTGGGGCGGTATGGGCATGCCTAGTTATGGTTTTGGCTTTAATGCCAATGAGTTCAATAAATTCTTTGGTACCAAAGTAGGTGGTTATGGTGATGTTTTACGGGATGATGTGAAGAAATATTATGGCGCCGTCGTCGGAATGGCGGGTCGTGGTGAAGGAATTGCTCGTAAAGATAATTACTGTGAGATTGATGAAACCACCGTGGATCAATTTGGAATTCCTGTGTTGAAATTCAATTATAAATGGAGTGATCTAGAACGACGACAAGCGACGCATATGCAGCAAACTTTTGAAGAGATTATTCATAATATGGGCGGTCAAGTATTAGGCGATCGACCAGGAGGACCTGATAATGGTTTAAATAAACCCGGAGAGATTATACATGAAGTAGGAACCACACGTATGGGGAATGACCCAAAAACGAGTGTAACGAATAAGTTTAATCAGTTGCATGATGTGGATAATGTGTTTATTGTAGATGCTGGACCTTTTGTCTCACAAGCAGATAAAAACTGTACGTGGACGATACTGGCGCTTTCGTGGAGAGCCTCAGATTATATTATTGAGCAATTGAGACAGCAGAATATATAGGGAAATTGAAGTTGAAGTTGAAATCGAAGTTGAAATCGAAATTGAAGTTGAAATCGAAGTTGAAATCGAAATTGAAGTTGAAATCGAAGTTGAAGTTGAAACTGAACAATGAGATTTCCGCTCCTGCCTGCCGGCGAGGCAGGTTCGCGAAAGCGTATAACGCATATTATTAATGATAAAGTTTACTATTTAAAAGATACCCGCCGGAGTTAAGGGTAGTTTATAACAATGAGATACCCGCCTTCGCGGGTATTAAATGAAAAGATATGGATAGAAGAAAAAGTATACAGACCATGCTTCTAGGCGCAGGTGCCATAAGCTTGGGTTTACACAGTTGTGTAGGGGAAGGAGAGCCTGCATTGGAAGAACAAATTATTGAGAGTGCAGATGGCTATTTTGGGCGAACACCTGAAGAGTTAGAGCGTATTGATAAACTCAACGCAGAACAACTTTTTAACGAGCATGAGTTAGAAACCATCGCGGTGTTGAGTGAAGTGATTCTTCCTCCCAAACCTGAGGTAGGTGGTCCGCTCGAAGCGGGTGTTCCTGAATTTATCGAGTTTATTGGAAAAGATATGCCGCGGATGCAGAATACACTCTTAGGCGGTTTGCTTTGGCTCGACAATCAGGCGTTAGAGACGTTTAATACAGATTTTAAGTCTTTGGAACTTTCTCAGCAGACACAACTCCTCGATCCGATTGCTTTTTACGATCCTGAAGTGCCTTCGCGTAAACGCCCTTTTGAAATTCAGTGGTTTAGTCTGATGCGTAATCTTACCGTGACGGGGTACTACACGTCTGAATGGGGGATTAAAGACTTAGGCTACAAAGGAAACCAACCGAATGTGTGGGATGGTGTTCCCCAAGATGTTCTCGACCAACATGGCGTGGCGTATGACCCAGAATGGATCGCAAAATGCATTAATCAAGATACGAGGGGTGATATTGCGACCTGGGATGATGAGGGGAATTTGTTGACGTAGGTTTATTCAAAACGCACCAAAAAACTAAAAAACCTTTTCCCTGATCCTTAAGGGTCGATTTTTTATTCTTTTCTTTTTTCATTGCCAAAAAACCCTAGGGTTACCCCGCATTTGACAGAAATATTATGAAAATTAATATTGTTACCAATCATTTTAAAAAAGCAACACGATTTTTAAACATTTCATTGCTGATTTTCTGCCTGTTCATGCTTATTTCTTTCATATCACTATGGTTTTCTAATAGCGAGCTGATGAAAAGTGTTTTTGCTATTTTTATACTTGCAAGTGGAGTTATGATATTGATCGCTGTCTTTCTTCTGATACTTAGACAGGCTTCCAAAAAAACGTTGGAAGTGAATAAAGATCAAATAGAAGTATTATTTGTTAATTCTGAAGTCGAAGTAAGTCAAATCAAAGAAAAAGAAGAAATAGCATATTTCGGGAATAGTCTCCAAATAAGTAATTATCCGAAAAACTATGAACTTACAAACACGGCTACTTTTGAATTGTTGAGAAACAATGACACTAGTATAGCGACGAACACTTCTATAAAAACTAAGGGTTTAGATATTTCTCCAAAAGAAATATTTAAGTCAGTTACGGGGGCTTTAGATGGATGGAATTAAAACTCACATTGTCTTGAGCACTTTTATAAACTCAATCCGATACTAGCCGAAGGAAAATCGAAAAATCGAAAAAACCTTTTCACTGATCCTTAAGGGTCGATTTTTTATTCTTTCTTTTTTTCATTGCCAAAAAAAAGAAAGAATAAACGCTAGGCTTGCGAAACCTTGTCTAAATTTATTGTTCAATCCCTGAATTTCAGAAACGCGCTACGCTCAGGCAGTCTGAAATTCTACGGAATTTTCACTTCAAATTTTACAACAACTTTTCGAGATCCAAAAAAGCATTATTTAGTATAAATTTACACAGCTTTCAAGATAATATCAAACATGCAAAGATTGGGAAATGAAAATTTGGTAGTATTTTAGAATCTCAAATAACGCCTAATGCTCAACATTGTTCTCATCCACCCAGAAATACCCAATAACACAGGAAATATCGGCAGACTTGCCTTGGGATCTGGATGCAAACTCCATCTTGTAAAGCCTTTTGGTTTTGAAATAGATGATACACGTCTTAAACGGGCTGGATTGGATTATTGGCAGCATTTGGAGGTGCAGTATTATGAAAGTATTGATGACTTTTTTAATAAAAACACCTCAAAGAAAATGGTTTTCCTCTCTAGTCATGGCACAAAATCACATTATGAGATTCCGTTTGAAGAAGAACTGTTTCTCGTCTTTGGGAAAGAATCTAAAGGATTACCGGCTGAAATCACCTCAACATACCCAGATCAATTGTATACCATTCCGATGTTTAGCGAACACATACGCAGCTTTAATCTTGCCAATGCGGTAGGGATTGTGGTGTATGAGGGGATTCGGCAGTTATCTACAAAGTAACCACTGCAAACTCTCCGCTCAACGGCTCCAACGCTTCGACCAACGCAGGAATCAAATCTTCTCCAAATTCTAGGTAGAACTCGGCGAAATTGGTATTGCGTTCTTGTAAGCTGTGCAGTGGAAAAACGGCATTTTGCACATCGACTACGCGTTGTACGTGATCTCTCAATTTACGCTTTTGAGCGAGGAGCAGTCGTTGTTCTAGATGATCTAGTCCTTTGAGTTGTTTGACTTCTTGTGCTTTAACAGCGCCTATAAAAGAAGCATCAGTTTCGGCAGCAAGGGTGTGCATGGATTTGAATTGTTCTTTCAGGTGTGCTCGCTGTTCAGAAAAATCAATATCAATATTTGAAATCGCACGAATCTTTTGATTCACCAATTCATTTTGCTTTAAAAACAATTGTGGGATGGTAATATCCAGTGCTTCGGTTTTCTTTTGGTGCTTCTCGGTACGGATCAATGCCGAATTTCTCAAAAGTAACATCGGGAAAGGTACGTGCATGGCTTCAAAACACGATTTTAATTGAAACCAATACGCCAATTCTCCGCCCCCACCAATGTAGGTGAGATTCGGTAAAATCACTTCTTGATATAACGGACGTAACAAAGCATTGGGAGAAAAACGCTCCGGATGTGCTTTCAATTCTTCACGAATTTCAGCTTCACTAAAACGGATAGCTGTGTTATTCACCATAAAATCATCCCCGTCTCTAATAATGCGTTCGCGAATGCCTTTGATGATATAAAAGAGATTAATTTCTCTTGGATGCACTTGCTCAGGATAGCCTACTGCTGTAAGTGCTTCGGTTTGTGACGTGACTTCTTTATGGGCGACTTCTTCAAACAATTCTCGCTCGACATAGGGCGCAAATACGGTTTTTAAGTCGGCATCATTTCCATCTACGATCACCAAACCATAATCTCTAAAAAGTTCATTGGCTAAATACCGCGTGGCATCTGTAAGGTTGGTATGCTTGAGATAGGCTTCTTCAAAAAGAGCGGCTAGATACTGTGCATTTTTGGAGGTTCCTAACGCAGTTTTAAACAATTCCAATACCGCCTCAAGACCTTCTGTTGAGAGTTCGCCCACAGCACCGCCATCTTCTCGATTCCATTGAATTTTTGAACCTTTAAACCGAAAGTAATTGATTTCGTCAAAGTCGTGATCTTCTGTCGCCATCCAGTACACGGGCACAAAATTGTATTGGGGGTGTTGTTGGGTTAGCTTTCGCGAAAGCGTAATTGTGTGAATAATCTTATACAAAAAATATAAGGGTCCCGTAAAGAGATTGAGTTGATGCCCGGTCGTGATGGTAAAAGTGGTGTCCTCGCTTAATTTTTCTATGTGAAGCTTGGTCGCATCCGAAACATCTATCTGTGCATATTGTTTTTGCAAAGACGACACTAGAACACGCCTTGAATCCTCTGTAAACCACGCTTGCTTCTCTTTAATCTGCGCTTCAAAATTTTCTAATGAAGGAAATCGGTGATAGAAAGGAGCTACGTTAGCATCCTGATCCAGATACTGGCAAATAAGTGTTGAGAAATATCCTGTTTGAGAATATGCGATAGTGTCTTTTTGCATCTTGGTATAACAATTTCCTTTCAAAAATAGGCCTTTTGGTGATGATTACATAATATGCGATTTAGGAACCTATCGATGAAAATGACGGCTCAACCCGCATTGTGTATTAGAAAATCTATTACAACTTAAATAAGCTTCAAAATATACCGTTACACTACATTTTTAAGTTTAACCATAGCCATGCTATGCTAAAACTCAGAAAATGCCATATTTTATTGCTTCTTTAAGCCTCATTACGAAGTTCTAATACACAATGCGGGTTATACATTAGAGATCGCACCTATATTCATAAAGCGGGTGAAATGCGACTTTAATCTGCTTTATTCTATCACGTTACTA
>CAYGQJ010000179.1:0-6351 GCA_964351845.1 uncultured Flavobacteriaceae bacterium
GACCATTCGCACTCCTTATATGCTTAATCACCTTTACATTACAAGCACAAACAAATACTATTACCATTACTGGAAAAGTAACAAACCCAACCAGTGAAACTGTCACTCTTAACGGCCTCGATGATTTTTCAATCGCTGAGGCCACCATAGATCAAGGACAATTTGAAATTAATGCTACTATTAAAAGAGGATTCTACTTGCTACGGCACGGAAACGAGGTCATAGACCTGTATCTGGATACAAAGGATGAACTTAATGTTCGTTTTAATGGAGAAGACTATGATGCGTCTGTACAATTTACAGGAAAAGGGGCAGAGCGAAATAATTATTTAGCCGACAAGAATCGGCTTGACCAAAACGCCCGTAAAGATATAAGTGCTTTTTATAAAGGCACGCCAGATGATTACTTTGAAAAGTTCAATGCACTACAAGCGAGTATCAAAGCATTACAAAAAAAGCAAGCACTCGAAGCTTTCTTTCTTGAAGATGAAGCCACCGCACTGGACTTTGAGCGTTTATTTTCCATCTATAATTACTCAGGGATGCAGGAGTTTTATTTTGGAAAAGACATCACCCTTCCTGATGCATATACCGCATCTCTTAAAGACATAGATTATGATAATGAACAGTTATTTAATAGCTATCCTTACTACCGGTATTTGGTGTCTTCAAAATGGAAAAATGACATCAAAAAAGCAGATGGAAAAGTGAAAATGCAAGCTATTTTTGATGGGATAAACACGGTTGGGATAAAAATTGAGCTTTTTAAAAGTTTCTACTATAATATGTCTAACCAACCTGAAAAGGCAAAAGACTATTTTGCAATGATCCGATCCAATACAGGAAGTGAGCAATTTATACAAATGGCAAAAGAGAAACTACTAACCGTTACTAAAACAGCCAAAGGAAAGCCCTCTCCCGATTTTAGTTTTGAAAGTATCGACGGGAAGACCTATTCTTTAGCGGACTTTAAAGGAGATTATGTTTTTATAGACGT
Organism: uncultured Flavobacteriaceae bacterium; assembly: GCA_964351845.1. Classification (GTDB taxonomy): domain Bacteria; phylum Bacteroidota; class Bacteroidia; order Flavobacteriales; family Flavobacteriaceae; genus Dokdonia. The sequence continues at coordinate 998 of CAYGQJ010000179.1, forward strand.
TTGGGCAACGTGGTGTGCTCCGTGTATCCAGCAAATTCCTGCGATTAAGAAACTAGAAGAAACCTTTAAGGATAAAAATATCACTTTTATAAGTATTTCGGTAGATGATAAAAAAGCCTATACCAAATGGAAAGATTTTGTCAAGAAAAAAGAACTAGATGGCGTACAATTATATGCTGACAACTCTTTTGATTCTGCGTTTATTGAAGCCTATGGTATCACCTCTATCCCACGATTTATCATCATTGATCCAGAAGGCAACATTGTAAATGCCAATGCTAAAAAACCCTCTACCCAACAATGCGAAGCAGAGATTGCTTCCTTGTTTGAAGCCCCCTAGCCCCCGAAGGGAGAACTTTGTTCCCTCATTCCCGTTTCTCCCAGAGGGAGAAAGGCTGTGTTTTTGGATTAAAACTTAAAACATTTTAATAAAACAATAAAAAACGGCTTCTCACCTCCTAGAAAGTTGTCACACTGAGCTTGTCGAAGTGCTTTTTATGCTTCCCTGCCTGCCGGTAGGCATGCGCAAAACTGAAAATAAACTCAATATAGCTAGATGAGTAAGAGTACCTCCTTCGGCGGCTATGAGGCTTGCTCTTTCTCAAGATCATCGATCATTTGTAATAATTCTTGTGCTTGGGGTACATCAGGGTATTTTAGTAAAATTTCTTTTGCTTCTTTTAAACCTTTTTGATCTTTTTCAAATAAATCGACACCTTCAAATAATAGCTTTGCATAATCAATGTCATACACTTTTAAATGCTCTTTAGCTAAATTTTTAAAAAGTTGTAAAGATTCTTCATAGTGTCCTAAAGCTGATTGATATTTATTAATATAATTATAAGAAATAGCTAGATTATTTAGCGTATTAGCAACATGAGGTAAATACACCCGTGGATTTTCTATAGCCAATTCCCTATATATTTCTAGAGATTCTTCAAACCCACTTAATGCTAATAGAAATTCACTTGCAGTCATATGTAGAATGGCTAAATTATTTAAGCTAATAGCTACATCAGGCAAGTATGTACGGCGATTTTCTTTAACCAATTCTTTATTTATTTCTAGAGCTTCTCCATATTCTTTCAATGCTAATGGAATTTCATTTGTAACCCTGTGTAAAGTAGCCAAGTTATTTAACGTCGTAGCAACATCAGGAACATATGCACGAGGGTTCTCTTTAGCCAATTCTCTACGTATTTCTAAAGCTTGCTCATATTCTATCAACGCCAATTGAAAGTCGTTTGTAGCTAGATGTAAATTAGCCAAATTATTTAACGTCAAAGAAATACTTGGCAAATACTTACGCGGATTTTCTCTAGCCAATTCTCTACGTATTTGTAAAGCTTCTATGTATTTCGTTAATGCCAAAGAAAACTCATTCCTCTCTTTATGCAAAATTGCTGAATTATTTAGCGTCTGAGCTACATAAGACATATATATATGAGGATTTTCATTAGATAAGCTCGTATATATATTTAAAGCCTCAGCACACTCATTTAAGGCTAAAGGATACTCATTCATAACCCTGTGTAAACCAGCTAAATCACTTAAAGTTGCAGCAACATCAGGTATATATAAGGAATTTTTTTTAGCCAATTCCCTACGTATTTTTAAAGACTCTTCATACTCCGACAATGCCAATATATATTCATTAGTAGACTCATGTAAATCAGCCAAATTGTTCGTGGTCGTAGCAAGGTGTGGCAAATACGTCCGAGGGTCTTCCTTAACCAATTCCCTATATATTTCTGAAGCTTCTTCATATTGATCTATAGCGTCATCAAAAAAATTAAACTCTCGCAAAAAATATCCAAACTGAAAATAATTATCAGCAGTAGGTGCTAATCCAATTAATTCCCTATAAAACTCTATACCTTCTTCATACGCAAATATGGCTTCAGAAGATTCAATTAGCTCTTCTAATAACTGGATTCTCTTTTCTTTTTCTTTTTGCTTATACGTATCGTAAATAGCTGTTAATGATGCTGGTTTCCGTTCTTCAACCGCTGTTTTAATTTTTTCTAATATTTCTGCTAAATACGTGTCTCCTTTTGATTTTAGTTCTTCTATTTCTTGGGAGATTTCGTAAGTTCTCTCAAAAATCTTTTTGGTTGCGAGGAGTAGCACCTCTCGTAACTCTAGGTCTATGTTTTTTTGAGAATACCAATGTTGTATCGTAGTTTCAACTTGCTCCTTTCCTTCTTCAAAATGAATTTCATCAAGATACTTACCTACATCGCGCGAGTCTATTTGTGATTCAGAAATTTTATCTAAAACCTCTTTATGGTTGTTTTTAGCTTGTATGCTTTTAAGATAATTATATGCAGCTTGGTTTGTTGCCAACTTCTTTTCAAAAAGATCTAAAAAAACGACTACTTCTTTTGGCACATCTTCTCTAATAATCATACTCGCATTATCACCATACTCTTTTAAAGCATTCAACAGATAACTCTCTTTAGAATCTCTTGTTACTTTACTTTGAGACCAAGCTTTTAGAGTCGCTTTAAATGTCGCTTGTATTTGCATATCTACATCATTGGTGTAGCCTTTATACACTCCTAGTCCAATATTGATTGCTGTTCCTATAATAGCTGGTGGTATGCTTATCATGTTTTATTAAATAAAAAATGTAAAGTTCTAATATACAGTTATATTAGTCAGTATTAAAAAGATTTTGTTACACTAAGTGAGAAGTAAGGCTTTTCTCCCTCTAGGAGAAACGGGAATGAGGGATTTATACTAGAAACAAACCACTCCCCTCCGTCTGTATCTCGTAACTCGACACAGCCACCTCCTACTCCGACAAGCTCAGCACAGGCCTTAAAAAGAGGAGGAGCTTTTTGTTAGTAGGATACAACAACATCTAGGCACTGAGTCAAGAATTATAAAAATAGAGTGTTACTCTATCGTTAGAGTAGTACTCTATTTTAGGTGTTTTCAAAACAATACCCAATAATTTCGATACACTTTCGCAGAAAAAGCGAAAGCACTCAATCACCTACATGTCAAATAATAAATAGTACTACAGCTAGGTGTCTGAGTGATTTGGAAGCATGAGAAAGCCCCTTAACCCCCGAAGGGGGAATTCCTCTTTTCTTCTACTATTTTTTTTAAAATAGAGTACTACTCTATTTTAAAGATATACACATAACAGTAAGAGTTCCCCCTTCGGGGGCTAGGGGGCTTACTGGGCTTTGAGTATATTGAGCACCTCCTCCTTATACTTCCCCCCAATCGGGATTTCAATAGTTCCAATCTCAATATCTTGTTGCGTAAAGGCAGTGATATGATCGCGGTTGACGATGTAGGATCGGTGTACGCGAACAAAAGGAGGATCGGGAAGTTGTTCTATAAAATGACTAATCCGTTCTTTAATCACAAGTGTTTCTGTGGTCGTATGAATCTTCAGGTAGTCTTTGATACTTTCTATATACCTAACCTCTGATAAGATGACTTTGATATGCTTTTTATTGACATGCACAAAGATATGCTCGGGTGCGTGGGTGGTTTCTTGAGGTGAAGTTTCCACAGTTTTCGGAGTAGCCACCTGCAACCGACTCACAGCCTTGAAAAAACGCTCAAACGTAATCGGTTTTAATAGATAATCTTGCGCTTGCAATTCGTAACTCTCAACCGCATACTCGCGATAGGCCGTTGTAAAAATAACGGTAGGCGAATGCTGCAATGATTTTAAAAAATCAATCCCTGTCAGTTTCGGCATTTGGATGTCTAGAAATAGTACATCTACTTGATTTTTTGATAAAAAATCTGCAGCCAACAACGCATTCTTAAACGACCCCAAATGTTCCAAAAAAGGAATATCAGCGATATGTTGCTCTAGTAAAGAGCGTGCTAAAGGTTCGTCATCTACTACGATACAAGTCATCATCGGGTGCGTTCTGTATTGATCTGTAAAGCTACACAATACCATCCATTTTCATCGGTCACTTCATAAGAATACTCAGGATACAATAAGGCTAATTGTTTTTTGACATTAGAAACCCCAATTCCTTTGGTATATGAAGTTTCATCGGATTGTGGTTCGGTATTTTTAGTGTTTTTAACGGTAAAATAAAGCTGTGACCCTTCCAATTTCAGGTCGATGTGAATTTCTGGAATTCCGGTACTCCCACTCGCTCCGTGCTTAAAAGCGTTTTCTACAATGGATAATAAAATGAGAGGGCCTATTTGGGTTTTGGAATTTAGCGGCCCTTCGACAGGCTCAGGGTGACATTTAGTAAAAGCAATCTCAATATCATCCCCATAGCGTAAGCGTTCTAGGGCCATATAATTTTCCAATAACGTCACTTCCTTTTCTAGAGAAACCAGTTTATCATTACACTGATACAACATATAGTCTAGCATGGACGAAAGTGTGGCAACCGTCTCTGGCGCTTTGTCTGATTTTTGAAGGGTCAGCGCATATAAATTATTGAGTGTATTAAATAAAAAATGCGGATGTATTTGTGCTTTCAACGCCCCCAACTCGGCTTTATTCTTATCACGCTCTAATTGAAGCAAGGCTTTCTCGTGCTGATTTTTCTGCGTAATCATCCGATCAATAGTCATCGCAAAAGTTGCCATCAACAACGGAATCAAATACCCATTCAATAAAAACTCCCAATCACTAAAAATCTGTCCTAATGATTCTTGTTCGAACGGGGGTTTTCTAAAAATAGGTTCGTAAATATACACCGTAAACACCCGATCCAGAGCACTCGCCATGTAAAACAACACCACCGAAAAAAGCCCAAATAATAAATATTTCCTATTTTTATAGTAATATTGCAATAATACATTATTAAAAACATAGGCTGCGATGAGATACGCTGGAAGGTGTTTTAAGTTTTGAACAAAAATGGACCCAAATGATTTTGAATTCCCTTCTTGAAAAAACTGAATCAGCGCAAAGCTGAAGAGCAAAACTCCCCAGAATAGGATGTGGTTTTTAAATAATTTATTCGTTTTCAAAATAAGTGTATTCTTTTCGTCATGCTGAACTTGCCTATGCTGGACTTGTTTCAGTATTTCAGCATCACATGATATATAACGTATATTTTACAATGTGAACTTGAATTTCCGAAACTCGCTACGCTCAGACAGTCTGAAATTCTACGGGATATTCACTTCAAATTTTACGACAAATTTTCGAGAGCCAAAAAAACATTCTATGCACAAACTCTTAAAAACAACGTGAGATTCCCGCCCCTGTCTGCCAATAGGCAGGTTCGCGGGAATGAATTAATCCAACACCGTAGGTTGTATGCCTGCAACGGTGATTCCGTGACGAGTGAGGGTTGCTGTTTTCTTTTGATTGCCTGTAATCATGGTAATGGATGTCACTTCCAATT
>CAYGQJ010000180.1:0-6337 GCA_964351845.1 uncultured Flavobacteriaceae bacterium
CATAGAGTTTACCTGGTTTCACTACAGCATAACCTGTACATTCTTTCTGTTGCACTTGTCCTATCACGCGTAAACGTGATGACGGCTGTTAGCCGCTATGCTACTCTATGGTGTCCGGACTTTCCTCTTACGCATTGAAACATGTCCAATACAAAAGCGATAAGGCGACCTGCTCGGGCAAAGGTACAATATAAATGAAGGAGAGTGGAGCGTTTTTACGATGGATGTAGTCTTCAAAAAAAGATAATATAATTACCCTTCCTCATCCATAAACTCTTTCAGTTTACGCGCCTCCCATCTATGAAAAGGTTTAAAGCTTCTAAAAGCAACAAGCCCATGAATTAAGAGGGCTATGCCCCAAGGAGCAAACCCCAAAAGATTCACCCAATGATTATCCGAAAAGCAAATAAAACAAAAAGTAAAACCCAAAAAAGGGCCGACTATGAACAAAAGAATCACCAAAAGATACGTGGCTAAATGCCAATAAAAACCTTGGATACGCTTTACGGCATCTTTAGCTCGTAAGTATTTAAAATCGTTTTCATTTTCCATGGCTCCTATAAATTTTCATCTTTATCAATAAGTTCTTTGATCTTACGTTCTTCCCATTCTCTGCCAAACAAGGCTGTTTTAGAAAATAATTTGTAGGCTTTAAAAATAAGTCCAATCCCCCACCCTAAAGCGGGCCACAAAAACCACATATACGACCAATTGTTGAAATAAAAATTAATCCCAGCGAGAACGGCGATGAATAAAAAATAACTCATCAGCTCCCCGTAAAACTTCTTAAGATCAGCAACGCGCTGCTTTGCCCGCTCGTATTTATCACGTTTTTCTTCTGGTGTCATCATTACTACCTAATCTTTTATTTAAAAATCATCATCATTCATTAACTCTTCAATCTTTTTATTTTCCCAAGATTTATTAAAAATTGGATTCCATCCAAAGGTATCTGCGGCGTGCCCTATCACCCCCCAACCCCATCCTCCAATAGGAAATATCGCCCATGGGAAAGATCCCGATCGGAAGTTTAAAAAGATAAATACAGGCACCATGATCAAGTAAATAGTAAGGTGAACATAAAACCCTTTTAGTTTTTCTACTTTCTCTTTGGCTCGATTGTATCGCTTATCTTCTAAATATTCTTTTTGCTTAGGCACAAATGCTTTTTGCTCAATTAACATGGGAACGCCTATTTCAAAGGTAGTTCCATCATTTTTAATACGTACATCAGCGTCTGTGAGTAATTGATAGCGCTGTTTTATATTAAGTAGTCCTACCCCACTACTTTTCTTAATAACCTGTTTTGCTTGTATATTATTTTTGACTACCAACCGATTCCCATCCTCATAAATCTCAATATGGAGTTTCTTACTAGGTGTGACCATATTGTGCTTTACGGCATTTTCTAATAATAATTGTAAGGACAGTGGCACCACTTTTAATTCAGGGTTTGATATGTGATCCGGAATATCGACGATGATACTATCTTCAAAACGCATTTTAATTAAATTCATATACGTTCGCGCAAAGGCCAATTCTTCATCCACAGGAACTAATTCTTTATTTTTCTGCTCTAGTACATACCGATATACTTTGGATAATGAAGTTGTAAACTTCTGTGCCTGTTTTGGATTTTCTTCAATAAGGCTTGCAAGTACATTCAGACTATTGAATAAAAAGTGAGGATCCAATTGATTTTTGAGTGCATCAAATTTCGCGGAAGCAGTCCTAGCAATAATCTTAGATTGCTTAACCTTTGTATCCTGTGTATTTTTCCAGTAATAAAAAGTATAAAAAAGCCCTGTAGAAACAAATGCAATGATTGATGAAAGATAATAGTCCATTAAACGCTCACTCTCCAAAAACGTTTCTAAGGATATTTCTGCAAGGACTACCTGTAAGAAAACACGTATAAGAAATACGGTAATAAAGGTCGCCATCACACCGCTTAAAAGTCCAATAACTACATTTCGTGTTTTCCAAAAATCAGTTCCATAACGATCCAAAAATGCCCTAAACACGTACATGTTGACCATATAAAGCAACACGGAGAATAGTTGATTCTGAAAGAAAAAATCAAAAGCATCGCCCCCATACCAAGGATTACCTATTAAGTACATAATAAGACCATGAACAAGGAAAATAATCAATCCTAGTGCAAATGCTTTTCCAAATTCTCTTAGTATATTTTTCATGTGAAAACGCAAATCTATTTATTACACTCGGCATACGCTTCTTGCGCACGCTCTAATCCATAACTCGGATGAAATTCTGTTGCAGGTTTAAAGGTAGCAAAAAGATCTATGGCGCGTTTTATTTCTTTACAATAGGGCTCTGTAGAGCTTCCAAAATAACGAGCAGCGCCCATATCCCATTCCGCTTTATTGAAAATAAAAATAGGATTTTCCGGCTCAGCGGCAGTGGCTTTTGCGTATAACTCAGATACTTTACCCGAATATTTCATACCATATTTAGCACCGTCATAAGCGACCCAAACCGTATATAACTGTGCTTGCATCTGTTTTGCATAAGGGTTTTCTTTATCTATAGTGAGCATATTATTAATATGTTCTTGCGCTTTATCAAGATTAGGCTTTAAAGTTGCTTCCTTTTGATCTTCCCACGTATTCCAACATTTAAGCACATAAATCTGTGCTGTATAATAATCTGGCAGCCATTGGTCGTCTTCGGCAGCGGCAATCCGTTCAAAAAGGTTGGCCGCTTCATCTAGTTTGTTTTGGTTCCAAAGTTCAAATGCTTTGCTCATTCCCTTTTCATAAGGAGTTTGTGAGCTTCCAAAAGTGGCAACGAGTAAAAATGCAAATGTGATAATAGTTTTCATAAGTGATTGTTTTTTGATGGTGTAAAAATGATGTTTTACACGCTTTCGCGAAAGCAAAACAAACCCAACTGTCATTTTTAACGACTGAATTGTTAACTGGAATGAATCAGGACTATAAATTAGTCTTGAGTCCTGAGTCTTGAGTCCTTTTCGCTTTCGTGAAAAGAAATTTTGACATGTTAAAATGCCTTAAAACATATCACCCCCTGTAAGATATCCGATTACAAAAAGACTTACTTTTCAAAAAAGAATTGCTATGAAAAAGAATCACCTTACACTTGTTGGCATTTTAGTCCTTTGTCTTTCGTTTTTACCCAGTATTGCACAAGAACGAACCAATCCTCTGCAACAAGATCAAGAATTAGGAAAAGTAAGTTGGTATCGTGATTATGAAGTAGCAACCTCCCTATCTGAAAAAGAAAACAAACCTGTACTAATTCTTTTTCAAGAAGTACCAGGTTGTGCGACCTGTCGTAATTATGGCGATAATGTATTAAGTAATCCGCTACTTGTAGAAGCGATTGAAGATTTATTTATCCCGTTAGTGATTCACAATAATAAAGGAGGTAAAGACCGTGAGGTATTAAATCAGTTTAATGAACCTAGCTGGAATAATCCTGTTGTTCGTATTGTAGATGCTACAGGCACAAATCTTGCCCCTAGAGTCGCTGGAAACTATTCAGCAAAAGGCATGTATACCGCCATGCATACGGCATTAATCAAAACGTATGTTGAGATTCCTGAGTATATGAATCTATTGGGTAAAGAGTTAAGCGCCGTACGTACTACCAAAGAAAAATATTATTCCATGTATTGTTTTTGGACAGGAGAAAAGCAACTAGGTGCTGCCGAGGGAGTTTTAAATACAGAAGCTGGTTTTATGAAAGGGCGTGAAGTTGTAAAAGTTACATACGACGATAAAAAAGTAAACATAAAGGAATTGGACTCTTATGCAAAGCGTAATAACTTTACGCCTATTACTCAAGATAATTCATATCGCCAAGCGAGTAATGACGAAGATTACTATTTACGTCACACACCTTATAAGTATTTACCGCTGAGCAATCTCCAGAAAACAAAAATCAATACAGCGATTGGAAATCATAAAGATGCGACTGTATTTTTAAGTCCGCGACAACAAAAATGGTTAAAAGAGATTCTGTCCAATAAAGCAACACAAGAAATATTATTCGATCAATCATTTACTACAGCTTGGGAACGTAAGGTGGTTTTGAGTCAAGGATAACTTGTTTTTCGCTTTCGCGAAATAGTGTAATGAAGACCTTTATACTGAGTTTTGTCGAAATCCGAAAAAGACTCAAGATGAAAGAGCATCAGGAATCAAAGACGATTTCTAAAGATCATTGAGTACTTACTTATGAGGTCACTACTTTTTTCTTTCTTCGTGTTTTACGAAGCCAATAGGTAATAAAAACAATACCGAAGACGGTAGGTAACAGCCAACTTAGCAAAGCAGGCAATACTTGATTGGTGACTAAAAATGCAGTGAAGGCAGCGATATAACCTCCTGATATTTTACCGATGTGTAAACGTAAGGCTTTGGTGCGAAGTGTTTTTATATCGCTAAAGGCTTTTAAATCATTGTACCCATTTAAAAAGGCAATGACCCCAAAAATAATCAATACGATGCCGATGGTATCTATCTTTAAAATGACATAACTTCCAAATAACACCATCAAAACAGCCACTACAATCATTCCCCAAGCCAAAATACTATCTGGACGTAACTGCGCCTTAGTTTTGACTTTGGTGAATTTTAAGGCACGATAGCCCGTTAATACGAGATAAATACTAAATAAACCAACCACAAATAAAAATGGATTGTAATGTTCTGGCAACACCGAAGCAACAATCCCTGAACCGCCGGCAAACATCATTGCATAAAAAAATACTTTCCCAGACGTTTTATGAATCTTTCCTCCTTTTTTGGCAATCACAGAAATCGTTCCTGCAATTAATCCGATCATCCCTGAAATCACGTGAATGGCTATAAATACGGTGAAAAATTGTGCTAGTGACATAAAATGATGGTATTAGTAAATGGTTAGTGATATACTGGATGCGGAGTGCTAAACTAAATTTAAATATCTCTGCAATTAAAAAATCTAGATTTTATCAGCGAAGCGGTCTTTAAAAAACTACATGTTTATTTCAAGTACAGCTGTATTGTCTTTAAGTTCAAATTTGGCATCTTCCCATTTTGGGGCGCTCATAAAGCCTTTGGCATTGTTAGAACAGCCTGTGTCTTCTTTCGGAATTCCCATGAAATTTGTGTCCAATTTTTGATTATTATTTTCATCGTGAAACACAGAAACTGCATATATCCCTTCTGGCACATCTGTAAAATGTGTCACTACTTTTCCATTTTCTATCCGACTCATCGCACTTTTATAACGCTTCCCTAAAAAGGTGTCTTCACTATTGTAGAGTGCTATGTAAAGCATTCCTTCATCACTAGTAATATCAGTAATGGTTACGTGTATCTCTTGTGTCTCTTGTGTCACCGTAGTGGTTTCTTGTGGTGTACTTTGGGCCATCGTTCCAAAAACAAGGGCAAAAACAAATTTTAGTAGTGTCGTCATGATATTAGTTTTTATTGATAGGTCAAATGTCGTGTATCAGGTAATGCTTTTAAAACTAGAATCACCGAAGTGTAGAAATAATGGGGTGAATTGTACAGTTAAATGCTGTTTTTAGGTAATTTTCTAGTTTCGTTTTTTTAGTGAAAGTACCTCCCATTTCTTTTCTACCTAAAAGCGATGTATCTTTACTGCAATGCATATACTTCATTACATAAAACATAACCTTCTTGCCATGTTCCTATTGGCGAGTCTGTGTTTTACGTTTTCGTATGAAGCACAAGCGCATACCACACCTACAAAAGTTGCACTTGTAGATACGCGAATATATACCCAGATTTCTGGTGTAGCTTATATACCTTTGGTGCAGCAAGCAAAGAAGGCAGATTATATTCCTTTGTTTGTGGCGTTCTCATTTGAGCATTTATTAGATGCTCAGGAGCATATGATCGCTAATAGGCTTTCACGACAAAAAAAGAATACGCACACCAAACAATACACTGTTGTGATAGATCATCTACAACAACACACAACCCTATCTGATGATACAGATACTTCTCACAACCCTGTAATCCTGTCTTGAGGATTACACGTTTCAATCCACACCTATTTTTTAATTAGACAATCTCTATGAGAGCGTCAAACTGTATCATTATTATGAATAAATTTAAACGAGCGATGCGTCTTATGATGCTTATACTTGTAGTCGTCATGGCTGCTGCTTTACCTGTTCCCATGAAATTAACGTCTAAAGACAATCTCCCACAAAATATCATTGAACAAATAGATTCTAAAGAGGAAGATGAGGAGGATAACGAACGGGATCTGATTATGTAGGGTTTTGCTTTCGCGAAAGCGGACTCAAGACTCAAGACTCAAGACTCAAGACTCA
>CAYGQJ010000181.1:0-6188 GCA_964351845.1 uncultured Flavobacteriaceae bacterium
TGGTTTTTTGATTTATATGCTCCTACCTATTGGCGAAACAAGTTTGCGAAAGCGGATAAAAAAAGGTTAATGAAGTTATTGGTTATTGGGTTGATAAGTATTCAGTACTCTGCTATCAGTTGTATAATTCTCTGACTTTAGGCTTCCTGCTTCATACTTCCAGCACTTAGGATTAGACCAAATTAAAGATCACAAGTGCATAGGCATAAAAACGTAGGTAGCGTAAAACGCCAAAGAGTAGGTAATTGGTAAACTTATACTTAATCATCCCTGCGGCGATACTCGTCATGGCAAAAGGAATAGGCAGTAAGGCACCTACAGCAATAATAAGACCACCCCATTTGCGTGTATTCTTAATATGCTTTTTCATTTTTACTTCCAAGTAATTATGAACAGCGGGTATTTTAGTAATGGCTTTTCCCATAAAGAAAGATAAGATTCCTCCTAAGTAGGACATGGTCGCTAATAACGTAAGACTTATAAGTGGAGAAGTGGTTTTAGCACTCCACGCAATAAAGAGTTCTGGCGGAATAATTCCTAGAATAGATTCTGAAGCTAGGAAGGTAAAAATGATGGTAAAGTCGGAATAATTATCGATGACATAGGTAAGTGCTGTATTGACATCAATAACCGTATAATTAATCACTACTAATATGCCAACAACGATAAGGATGGCTGGAACTGCTTTTTTTAAGGCGTCTTTTATAAAACTATAAAAACCAGTGTAGCTATAGTATTGATGCAATAATTGCAAGCGGCTTTTTTTTCTGGTTTTTGTAGGATTCATACTAACTATTGAAAAACGATACTTTAAAGTGTAAAAATACTATTTACTAGACGGTTTATATACTAATAAATTACTAAAAAATAGAAGTATTTTGAATAGGACGTGTTTTTGGTCAGGATGTTACGTGTAAAGCCATCTATTTTGTAAAAATAGATGGCTTTTACTTTAGAAAGTTTTTATATTATAAAAACTTTAATTTTTCTCAGTGAAGTTTATTTTAATTATCTATAGTAGGGCAAGCAGGCTCTGCAACACAGCAAATCCAAAAGGGCCAATCGCAATAATCAGCGCAACCACCACATCCAGGAGTTCCACAATCACTAGGACAAGGCCTAGTAAAGTCAAAAGCTCTCCCACTAGTATTAATATCGGAATTATCATTTATTAATAAATTTCCTTTACTGTCTTTTGCTATAAAGACAGTAGTGATTTTTTGATTTTTGTTTTCTCCTAAAAATAAAGCAACACTATGTGCATCTTTGGTTGCTAATATTCGTTTTACAATCGCTGATTCTAATCCAAAGCGTCTTGCGCGTTCTCCATCATATATAAGCCCCGCTTCAAAATTAGTGTAGGCACGATTCATATTGTTTAAGTATTTATAGGCATCTTTATTAGGAAGCATGTGGCTAACTTCTATAGGGTAGTCAGTCTCTGCCTCACGTACTTGTTGTAGGATGCTGAAATCTGCACTGTACTTTCCTGTGGATATGATTTCTGAAGGTACTTGATCCATAATGATGTCATTATCATCTACGCCTGAAGCTGTAAATGTGATCTGTTTATTAGTATTTAACCCTAAGTCAAACCAAACATAGGTTACGTTTTCTTGTGAAACAAGTTTTGAGAGTTGAGCAACATCAAATTCGTAATGAGAGATATTTTTTTGATTGTTAATGATGTCATTAGAAATAGCGGCTGTTTTCCATTCGCTGTGTTGTACTGTAAGATCGGCGGTAGTAGTTTCTAGGTCTGCATTGGTGTCATCAGAACAAGCGATGAAGATTGTTAGAAAGCTACAGATGACTAATGATATTTTTCTCATAATTATTAATTGTTTGATTTTAAACAATTTAAATATATTAAAAATATACTTTGTTTTGTAGAGGTTTGGAATTTATTTTGACTTTTTAATTATTTATGTATAGAGTATTGATTAAAAAAATATAAAAAGCGTTAAACCATTTCCTCTTAAGATGATGGGTTTTAGGCTTACGTTTAAAAATTTTATCAATCGCTTAGCATGAACCACGTTGCTTTGTAAAATCAACAGTATTCTTGACTGCGCTCGAATTGACGTACTATCAGTATATATATGAAGTGATTTTTCTCTTCTCTATTTTCTATAAGCGAAGCGTTCTGTACGCTATATTCTTTTTTAAAACTTACTGTCCAAATCCACAATTTTATGCTGTATGGCATAGACCACAAGTCCTGCAATGTTTTTGGATTCTGTTTTGAGTAGTAAGTTGTTACGATGCCCTTCTACCGTACGCGGACTTATAAACAGGGCTTCTGCAATTTCATTGGTAGTGTGTTGTTTGCAGATAAGTTCTAATACTTCTCTTTCTCTCTTGGTGAAATAGGTGGTGTCAAAGTTGGATTTTAGCTTTTTCTCTGAAGGATTTAAGAGCCCTTCTTGAATAAATTTGAGTACTTGGGTGTCATAGTAAAATCCTTTTTCGTGCACTTCTTTAATGGTTTTTACCATTAGTTTTGGGGTACTATTTTTTGCGAGATAGGCTACGGCGCCTATCGAAATCATATTCACAATAAAGGGTTTGCTGAAATAGCTTGTGAGTGCAATTGTTTTTACATCAGGAAATTCTTTATGAATGAGTTTTGTAGCTTCTACACCATTCAATTCAGGCATTTTAAGATCGGTGAGGATGACATCGGGTTGTACGTTGCTAGCTCTTAGTTGCTCCATTAGATCTTTTCCGTCTGTGGCATCAAATAGGACGTCAAACTCTTTTTCTCTACTTAATATTGCACGCAATCCTTGTCTGAAAAGTAACTCGTCATCGGCAAGGACTATTTTTATCTGGTCGCTCATGGTCTTTTTGATTGTATGGTAAATATACTTCCTTTATCTATTTCGCTTTCTGCATGTAAGCTACATTCTAAAATAGCGGTTCTGCTTTTTATATTTTGTAGGCCGATGCCTGATTTTTTCTTGATTTTAGATACATCAAAACCATTTCCATTGTCTTTGCAGGTGAGTATAAAACGGTTTTCGGTTTCTTTCTGTAATTCTATTTTTAAACGACTTGCATCGCCATGTCTTGTTGCATTATTGATTAACTCTTGTACGATTCTAAACACGTGAAGTTCATTTGTTTTACTAAGAAAATCAAGATCGTCTATGCTGTGTTTGATTTGTAGCTGTTTGCTTTTGGTAAAGTCGTCAAAGAGTTCTTCTAAGGCGACTTTAAGTCCAAATTTATCTAGGATAGGCGGGAGGAGATCATGTGCAATTTTTCGCGAACTCTCAAGGGTGGTGGTGGTGATGCCTAGAATATGTTCTAGGGATGCTTTTTGATCTTCATTTAGACCGTCATCGTCTAATAATAAGTTGGCAGTAAGACTTACCACATTTAAACGCGCACTAATGGCGTCGTGTAAATCTTGGGCTATACGTTTCCGTTCCTCTTCTTGTGTAGCGATGGTAGCTTGTAAAATCGTTTTCTGATGTTCTAGTCTAAGGGCTGCTTTTTCCAGCTCTTTCTGAATGATTTTTCGCCTTGAGTAATGGAAAAACAAGAGCAGTCCCGTAGTCAATAAGACCAGGAATATAATTCCATAAGCAAGGGCCGTTATGACTTCGCTTTGATCTTGTATGGTGAGAAACTGTATTTCCATTCTAAAAGAGTTAATGTTAAAAATACTAAGTATAATAATTTATGAATAAACCAAATATTTCTTGCAAGGTTCGGGTTAATACCACTTATATAATTGCCAAGAATGAATATTAATGTTGTTGCAGTTAGATAAATTAAAATAGCAGCATTAAAATAAAGGTAAACACCTTTTCTCGTTAATGAGTTATATAAATGAATAATAGAATAAATAGTTATAGGGAAAGAGGTTAGTAGTATTTCTAATAAGCTGTATTTAAAAAATTTTGTATAGTCTAATGCATATTGAATTCCTAAAATAGAAATGATCGTAATAAATAAAACTTGAACTAGTCTTCGTTGATTATTACTTTTAAATAAAACAATATAAAATATTGATAATAATATAAATTGAAAAACAAAATAAAAATGAGACAAGTATAGATTATCATACCTATAATAACTAAAAACTAACGTTATTAAGTTTAATAATAAACTTAAGGCTATGTATATATATATGGTTTTAAAAGCTATAACCTTTTTAAATAAGCTATAGCTTTTCGTATATAAAAATATGTTTATAAATAATAAAACTAAAATTGAGTATCTAAAAAAATTATTAAGATTAAAATCAAAAATAGTAGTATCATTCATATTTCTAAGAAGGAGTTTTTAATGATTCAATGGACTATTAGGATCACAATCATTAGGGCATGGATTTGTGAAATCATATACACCGCTTCCATTTAATGTTGTGCCACTTGAGTATCTTGCAGTGCCACCACTTCCATCTCTTTCATCCTCTACAATATCTTCATAAATAAGATCCCCATCTTTGTTTACTTTTGTTGTTTTTTCAGTACCTACAACTAAGAGCTTTTCTCCAAATCCAGGATTAGAAGCTTCGTTAGGATCGATTGCCATATAAGCGCGAATTCTTTCTTGTTGAATATCAGAATAATGTCCAGTGATAGCGCCACTTCCGCTTATTTGGATGATCCCCATTTCTGCTAAGGTTCCTAAAAGGTCCTGTACGGGTACTAAAAATGCTTTACAATGTTTTGGATTTTCATTTTGCCATTTTAAGGTCCAAGCCTTTGCTTCTCCGATTTTAATAATGTTACTCATAAGTTTAGAGGTTTTTGGTTAATAAGTCTCCAAGTTCGCTAAAATTGGCTGATTAAAAAACATTTTTTTAAAAAACAGGTAATTTTACGGGGTGCTCTTTTTTATAACACATCTAAACTACTCTTTTTAGGAATATATCTATATGCATAGTTGCAGTATAAAGCATATCGGGTTAGAGTGTTGCTTTTTTTTTAGGCCTTTTTGGTTTACTTTATTTTTTAATTGCAAAGCTTTTTAAATCGTCTACGGTTTTCCCGTAAAATTACGTGTAAAATACTGCGTTGACTTCTGTAGTTTTACGTCCTATCAAAACGACACCTATTCCATCATGAAGATTCGTGACTATTTTTCCTCGCTTCGACTTTTTATCATTGCTGTTTTCTTAGTGTTATTTATTATAAGTTTTGCTGCCTGTAAACAAGCTGTTGGCGGTAAAAACGGGGTAGCTGATACCACAAAAACAGTTTTTAAGAAAAAAAATATACATCCAGGATATGACAGTACGCAAGTAGCTTATCTAGGGGAGCTTTTTGAAAAAGCAATGATAGATGCGCAAAATCCAACTCCTCAAGAGCAATATGCCAATCTCTCACCCATAAAAGGAAATCCAACTCTTATAGATACCCTTATTAATGGAGAGCGCTACATACAGGTTGTGTCTTGGAAGTCGCATTCAGAGAATTATTCAAAAAAAGGAATAGATAGTACAAAAGGGAATGACATATGGGTGACACTTGCGCCTATTATCAAGGACAGTTGTAAAAGCTTTTTTAAAACGCAAAAAGATCCTATCATGCGTTTACGACAATTATTAGGTCTACAGCCGTTTACAGAAGAAAAATTCTTTTTAGAATTGTGGGTAAAGCCCGAAGATTTATACCGCCCGTGTCCAGATAATGGAACCGATGACACCGTTTGTGAATTAAATGTACCTGAAGATATCACTGATGAGTATCGTTCTTGGTTTAATCATACACGCGCAGTACAGTATACTGATTGTACGGATATAGAGTTTAAAGAATATGGATATCCGTGGACACAGTTAGGGTATACCTATGATTGGAGTCCAGATAATCCATCAAATATTGGATTGTCTGAATTTATTATACGAAGGCATCGTTATATGTATGTGAGGGGGAAGTATAAAACCAACGTATATTGTACGGAGTGATGTTATGTCAATATCATTAATTATAGATGATGATAAGGCTCGCCTTTTAGAAATTTTAGGTAACAGAAAGTTTCTAAAAAAATGTCCTGAAAATCACATTTTTCTAGAAACAACTATCACGTTTTATATCATACTATTTTTACTAACGACTAACGACTAACGACTAACGACTAACGACTAACGACTAACGACTAACGATGATGATAGGGCTCACCCTTTAAAATCGTGAAACCTCGATAGAGTTGTTCGGTAATAAATAATCGTA
>CAYGQJ010000182.1:0-6131 GCA_964351845.1 uncultured Flavobacteriaceae bacterium
CGAATATCGAATATCGAATATCGAATATCGAATATCGAATATCGAATATCGAATACCGAATATCGAATACCGAATATCGAATATCGAATACCGAATATCGAATACCGAATATCGAATACCGAATATCGAATATCGAATACCGAATATCGAATACCGAATAACGAATATCAACAGCTAACGACTAATAGCTAACGACTAACGACTATCCGATGAGTACACTCGTTCAAATAAATGTCTTACCGCACCAAGCTGAAGACGATGATTATGTTGCTGAGAAAGCTTTCGCGAAAGCGAGACTAAGAGCAGACGACGTACGCGAATGGGATATCCGAAAACGAAGCATTGATGCCCGTAAATCACCTGTACGTGTATCCTTGCAAATTGAATTTTGGAAACATGATGAGGTACGAGAATCCATTCCTGCATTTGTGCCACAAAACGTACACAAAGCTCCCGAAGTAGCGATCATAGGCGCTGGTCCTGCGGGATTATATGCCGCGTTACGAGCTGTTGAAGGCGGATTAAAGCCTATTATTTTTGAGCGTGGGAAAGACGTGCGTGCGCGTCGTCGGGATCTGGCAGCTATTAATAAGGAGCATATCGTCGATGAAGATTCTAATTATTGCTTTGGTGAAGGAGGTGCAGGTACCTATTCTGATGGAAAACTCTATACACGTTCTAAAAAACGAGGCAATGTGCTGAAAGCCCTAGAATGGTTTGTCCATTTTGGCGCTGTTGAAGATATTCTAGTCGATGCACATCCGCATATTGGGACCAATAAATTACCAAAGATTATTACCACCATGCGCGAGGCGATTATCGAAGCCGGCGGGGAAGTGCGCTTTGGTAGTAAATTGACGGATCTTAAGGTCATTGACAATCAGATCAAAGAAATCCAAATCAATGATACCGATTGGTTGGCTTTTGAGAATGTGATTTTGGCAACGGGTCATAGTGCCCGTGATATCTTTTATTTATTGCATAAACGCAAAGTCAAGATAGAAGCAAAGCCTTTTGCGATAGGCGTGCGTATCGAACATCAACAAGAATTGATTGATGAGATTCAATATCATGGCGATAATGATAATCCCTATTTGCCACCCGCTTCGTATAGTTTGGTACAGCAAGTAGATGGGATGGGTGTATATTCTTTTTGTATGTGTCCAGGGGGAATCATTGCACCTTGTGCGACTGCACAAGAAGAAGTGGTGACCAATGGATGGAGCCCTTCTAAACGGGATAACCCGTATTCAAATTCGGGAATTGTCGTAAGTGTCACTCCAGAAGATTTGCCTAATTATACAGAAGGCGATCCTTTTGTGTGTTTGGATTTTCAAAAAATGGTAGAACGTGCGTGTTGGGAAGCTGCTGGAAAAACACAAGCTGTTCCTGCGCAACGGATGCGTGATTTTGTGGATGGGCGTATGTCTAAAAACTTCCCAAAAACATCCTATCAACCCGGAATCGTTTCTGTCGATTTAAATAAAGTGTTACCTCCACTAATCGCAAAGCGACTTAAAAAAGCTTTTCTTGCTTTTGGGAGAAAAATGAAAGGATATCTTACCAATGATGCGGTATTACACGCGCCAGAAAGTAGAACGTCCTCTCCTGTGTCTATTCCTCGTGATCCAGAAACGTTAGAACATATCGAAGTGAAAGGATTGTATCCATGTGGAGAAGGCGCTGGCTATGCAGGCGGCATTATCTCGGCCGCTATTGATGGGATTAATTGTGTGGATAAAGTAGTAGAGAAGTATCATACATTGACGTCTTTGTCAACTCCAACTTCAACTGCTACTGAGAGTTTGCCTAAAATCAAAAAGAAAAGGAAACGAATAGGAGAATAGCGGTTTGCTTAAAAGTAACATTTTTTTAAAGTAAGCCTGTTTTGTTATCGTTTATATAGAGTTTTTAGGAGTTACTCCCAATAACTACTGAATACGTAGATTTTTATAGTGAAAATTGTACGTTGACATAGAAAAAAGTATATTGCTGATTCATGAAGTCATTAACCCCATCCCCTCATGATGTAGGTGATAGATTCCAACTTACGAATCGTATCACAAGTAAGATTGCTACCGTTTATGTGTACAATAAGAATATTGTTGTTGTAGAAGTAAACGAAGGAGTGAACCTCTCATATGCTTCGGCGGCTTCATTGCTTATTAAAAGTGTATTCGTTTTAAAAAATCGACCTTGGGTATATATTTCTCATCGTGTCAATTCCTATTCTGTGGTTCCTACAGATTATGAGCATTTACATAAAATCAAAACTCTAAAAGCACTTTCTATTGTAGTGCCTTCAGGAACCGATCCTTCAACAACAGCTATAGAGCAAATATTTTGTAGAAAACCTTTTCAGTTATTTAATAATGGATTGGAAGAAGCGATGATTTGGGCAGAAAAAATGCTTAAAGATGAGGTGGGTCATCTAAAGAATCAACGAGATACGCTTCTTTTCTAAATACTTTTTTTCTTGTTGGTTTGTCACCAGATCGAGTGCTGTATCCATGTGTACAATGGCGTTGGAATAGTCTTTTTGTGTTACATAATAATCCGACAGTGTTGCATAATAAAGATACCTACGTTGTCCTAGTGTTTCTGGGTCTAATTGTTGTAGAAGTTGGTAGCTTTCGCGAAAGCGGTTATCTTGTAATTGAACAACCGCCATATTGAGCCTATATATAGGCATAGGTTCTAGTTCGTACAAATGCTGATACCATTTTAAGATCACTTTCCAATTTGTTTCTTCAAAAGTGCTGGCTTTAAGATGCTCTGCAGCAATCGCAGCTTCATAATGGTAGGAAGAAAAAGGAGTGTCTGTTACTGCTTTATGCATGGCCGTATCTCCCAATTTTACTAACGGAAAATACCATAAAGACCTATCTTGATGGCGCAAATCCATAAGTTCATTATCGTTATTTGTTTTAGAATCTATGCGAGCAGCGTGAAAACACATCACTGCAAATAACGCATACGCTTTTGGGGTTTGTGTGCTTTTATGCGTGAGTAACATGTTGCATAAACGCATGGCTTCGGCACAAAGTTCTTTACGTATCAGTAGCTCTTTTTTGGTTGAATGAAACCCTTCATTAAAGATGAGATAAAGTACTTCCATAACACTATCTAATCGGTTGGAGAGCGCTTTTCCTTGCGGAATTTTAAAAGAGATATCTTCCTTTTGGATAACAATTCTTGCACGACTCAATCGCTTCTTAATCGTTTCTTCTTTGGTTAGTAGGGCGGCAGCAATTTGTTTATGACTAAAACCTGATACTGTTTTTAATGCAAATGAAATACGGTCTTTTGGATTGAGATGAGGATGACAAGCAGTAAAGATCATACGCAACTGACTATCTTCGATCTCAGTATCTAAAAACAGTTCTTGTAAAGCGATGGTTTCTGTTCCAGTTGTGAGATTAGGAACTCTTTTATGAGCTGCTTTTAATTTTCTAAATAGATCTAAGACTCTATTTTTTGCAGCTTGTGTAAGCCAAGCTTCAGGATGTTCTGGAGGGGTGTTTTTCCAAGAGATGGCAGCTTTTATAAAGGTATCTTGTATGGCATCTTCAATAGTTTCTAGATGTGACAATCCAAAGATGCGTACCAAAACAGAGACCATCTTCCCATAGTGGTGCCTAAAAAGATGGTCTATAAGTTTTGGTTCCATCGTTATTTGTCAAAAACCATGATTTCGCGTATTTCTACCGTGCCCCCTAGATCATAATCAGGGAAGTCTTGTGCAATGTCTTGCACGTGATCCATATCTTTTGCTTCGACAATATAATAACCGCCTACAATTTCTTTCACCTCAGCAGAGGTAAGATCTGTGACTGTTCTGTTTTCTCCAGAAACTCTTCGTATATCAGGAGTTAATGCATGTCCGCCACGTAAAACGCCCATTTTTTCCATTTTATCACCCCAAGCAAACCATTTGCCCATACGGCCTTGTAATTCTTCTGGAGATAAACCGAGGTCTGCATAATCTGCGCCTACAAAAATCATCATAAATTCTTTCATACTCGTTGTTTTTAAGATTGTTTATAAGTAAGACGATACTGTTTTGATAACAGGGGACATATTTTTATTTTTTATGTAACCGATCATTAAAAAATGCCATTAATTCTTATATGAAGATAAGATAAAAGATTTTTCTTTTCAACAATTTGAGCAGTAGTGACAGTAACTATCAACGCTGTAATTAGGTGTGGTATATTCTTTGATTATATGTATATAACGATAGATACTAAAAAAACGAACAAACGTTCGTTGTATAAATAACATAACCTATTTCAAGATGAAACATAAAGTAAACATCGAAAATCCCTGATGGCTCTAAAAAGAAACATATTGAAATTTGTATAAGAAAAAGCCTTCTTTTTTAAGAGGGCTTTTTTGATGAGCACAGTTGTCTTACATGAAAAACATAGTCTTTTATGAATAAAATGTATCTGAATCCACAACAATAGTCGTCAACTCTACCGTATGCCCATCTGGATCTTTGGTATAGATCGAGTGAAAATAGTGATGATCTCTGAAGATATAGTCTAGTTGTAAAGCTTCGTATTTTTTTCTCGCTTTCGCGAAATTTTCCATACTCACATGAAAAGCAAAGTGGTCTATCTTAATGTTGTTAGACCTAGGGTCTGACGAAGGATCCTCTATCGTAGCTGGGAATAAGGCAACCCCAGTTTTATGAGCCAACATAAAAATAGGGAAAGCTCCCCATTCTGGTGTTGTTTTACGGGTAAGGCCTAAGACGTTTTCATACCAAGACGCCGATACCTCTAGATCTTTTACACGGATCGCTACGTGATCCAAATCGTCTATTGTAAAGTCTTCCATCATTCTTTTTTTAATTCAAAATATCCCCATTGGCCTTCTCCTGGAGATTCCCCCATTTCCCATTCCCCTATAATCTCATTTTCTGTATCATTGAAGAAGCCTGTATATCGTATTTCTGGATGTTTTTGTTCCCTATCAGTAGCGAGTTCTCCTTGCTCATTTATATAATAAAGATATGGGTACTGTTTAGTGAAGCTGACAAGGTTTTTTTCTATAAACCCTTTTACAGAGGCAGGTTGATGAAAAAGAGACTTTGATTCTTCATCTTCTGCAGTGCCCGTAAAGGATCCATCATGTAAATTAATAGACATTTTAAAAGAGATACGCTCTTCTACATCTTCTCGTACATTTCCTTTCTCATCATACACAGGGTAGGTAAAATACCCTGACCAGTTTTGTAGTATATCTATTATTTTCATCATTATAAAAGTCTACATAATATTCCAATTACACAACTTGGTGTTAAGAATGTTCTCTTCTAGAATTTTAGCGTTATGAACTATTAATTTTATTTAGAATAATTAAAAATAGTGTTGTGAATACGTCTTAATATTTTTATTTTTGCACCTTAAAATTAAAAGTTATGATTCGTAAAGTCTTAAAAATAGTTGCTGTTGTGGCGCTTATCGCATTGGTTATTATTCAGTTTATCAGACCAGAAAAAAACATAGGAGATTATACGGATGTTGCTTCCTTTGAAGCAGAAACAAAGCCTTCAAAAGAAGTAAAAGCAATTCTAAAGAACAACTGTTACGACTGTCATAGTAATAGTACGGTATATCCTTGGTATGCAGAAGTAGCTCCCTTTTCATTCTTTATTGATGAACACGTAGAAGACGGAAAAAAACACCTTGACTTCGCTAAATGGGATACCTATTCCCTAAAAAAGAAAGACCATAAACTCGATGAGCTTATCGAAGAGGTCGAAGAAGGAGAAATGCCTTTAGAATCGTATACATTGATTCATGGGAATCTATCTCCAGAAGATAAAGAATTGCTAGAAGCATGGGCGAAATCTGTACGAATCGAACTTCAAGGTCAGATGTAAACTGTTTATAAACAGAGAACAAACTATTTTTAACACTCCTTATTTAAAATTAATCTAAATAAACTTTGCAGAACCACTTATCTGTATTATTTTTGTCTCCGAAAATGAAATACTATTTATATTAAGTCTAAATAAACATGAAAAAACTCTTATATTCCGCCCTAGCCTTTACCGCCATAACACTGATTTCTTGCAGCAACGATGACGATGCTGATATCGTAGACCCAGGACCAGACGT
>CAYGQJ010000183.1:0-6108 GCA_964351845.1 uncultured Flavobacteriaceae bacterium
TTTTCTAGCGATGCGTCAATCGTGTAATCACGTCTGTATGTTCAGGAAACAAGGCAACCAACTCTTTTCTCTCGGGAAGGACAAAGTCTTTAAAATCAAATCCTGGTGATACGGTGCAACCCACAAAAGCGAAGGTGTCGTCACCGATGACTTCTGCTGCGAACCAATCGCCTCCTTCTACCACCAATTGAGGGACTTCTCCTGCGAGGATATCTCGCCCTATGGTATGTTGTGAATAAACACCCGCCTCCTAAATAATATGCAGTCGAATAGGAGCACCCTCATAAAAATGCCACATTTCATCTTGATTGATTTTATGAAACGCCGAAAAGCTCTCTGATGTCAGTAAAAAGTAAATCCCTGTAGCGTAGTTTCGGCTGCCGTTATACATAGCTGGCAACGCATCTTTTGAGATGCTTCCTTGACTTCTATAGGTTTCTTTATAGTAGCCTCCTTCTGGGTGGGGTTGGAGGTCTAAGGTTTTGATGAGGGTTTCTTTGGTGTTCATATTTATTTATGGTCCCTTTTTAAGGTTCTTTTTTTACTGATTGATTATTGTTAAATACTTCTTCCAAGGTCCAACTTGGTTTGTATATTGTTTTGTCATGACTCTTGAGATTTGAGCAATGTGTCCTAAATCATGCACTACCCAAGCCGCCAATAAATGTTCAAGTGTTACATCCCCAAGTTCTGGATGAATGCCTGTACGCGTAAGATCTTGATCGGTAATCTGTAATGCGATTAACTCTTTAAGGTTCTTATTCCTTAAGGTCGTAAACTCGCTAAGTAATTCAGAAATAGGCGTGTCTTGCTTTCCTTGTAACTGTGCGAATCGATCAAAGGGAACAAATCGCTTATCCTCAGAATCACTCAAAATAATAGTAGTTCTAATCATCCAATCTGTTTTTTCACCAACGATTAAATGTCCTATAACATCATAAGGACTCCACGTGTTTTCTCCTTCATTTGTATGTGTCCAATCCTTTGAGATGCCTTGTAACATGGTGGTTAACACACCTGGCGTTCTTTCTAGAACTGCTATAGATTTCTGTAAGTCAAATTTCATAAATATGATGTATTAATAGGAGTTATAAGATGTCAAAAAGTTACAACCTTTTGGTTTAAAAACATAGTATATCTCGCCCTGTCATATATGGCATGTATATACTGAGTTACAATCCTTTTCTTAGATAAAAAGTAAAGAAGTACTTATATGAAAAAGACAGCTATTACGTTTGCGCGAAAAGAATTACAGGAGCTACTCGATGGAAAAGAAATTGTAACGTATTATGAAGCCTTAAAGAAAGTGCATTATCTAGGCACGTATTTTGTCCCACCAGAATTGGTAGATCTTTCTGCGTCTGCTAGTATCCATCAATTATTGGATGTGATGCAGAAGGTGGTGATGGAGGAAAAAGGTGGGTGGTAGGGCTTAATGATTAGTGTATGAGTAGTAGCGGGTTTTATGCACATATTTTTCAGGTTAATATGACACTTTGATCTTTAGAAATGCCTTAGTCTTTAGCACTTAAACCGCTATTACCTAAATACATTGTTCTCGGCTTTTTCTTTTCTATTCTTTAAGTAAAAGATTATTGAAGTCGTCAACAAAACGACTATTGGATAAAAAATAAAACCTTTGAATGATACTATTGAAATTATAAGAAATATAGCTAATAATAATGCAGTAATTTTTAACATTAACTTCTCACTAAACCTAGCATATGCTAAGATTGATAATATATATATAACAACAAAATTGACACTCACTAAAATTAATGCAGGCTCTATCCAATTTAAATTTAGGTTCAACAAAGCGAGACTGATACTAAAAGCAACCGCCAAAAAGAATATTGCATTTACATTTGCCTCCTTTTTCCTGACTTTCAGGGCAGAGGGAAGGTATCCTTGAGCAGCTGATTGTTGTATCATATTGGATAAACCCAAAACCCAACTATTGAAATTGGCCAAAAGACAAAAAAATGAAAATACTGTTATTACTAAAACCGACACTTGTTGAGGTTCAATCGTTTCTGATAATTGATATAAACCCATAGTTGATTCAATTTTTTTAATTGGAATTATTGCAGCATAATTGGCCGTAAGAAGTATATATAGAAAGCCGCAAGTTAACAAGGCTGTAAAGGCAGATAAAAAGAAATCTCGACTAGGATTTTTAAAATCTTTTGCTATAAATGTCAGGTTTTCTAGCCCTGCAAAGGCCCAAAATGCAATTACAACACCTTTGAAGATTCCTAAAAAATCAAAAGTTGGTTTTAATTTAGAATATCCTTTTATGGCAGAAGGTGAAGTAATTAGAAATACGGCAATTGAAATAGCTATTAATCCCCAAAGAATTAGACCTTGTATTTTGCTACTTAGTTTAATTCCAAAGTAGTTAGTTACAATACCAAACAGTAAAAGTCCGTAAGAGGCTATTACAACTATTAAATCATTTGATAAAAGCTTACCCAGGAACTTAGAGACAATAATTGCAGAACAAGGCATTCCAATAATTACAGTACTCAATAAAAGAACAGGTACTAGTTTTCCGATTTTCTCTCCTAAACCCTTAGAAATAAAACCTTCAATTCCGTTTTGATGCGGGTCTGCTTTTACCATTTCAGAAAAAAAAATGAATATTGGAATACACAATATTGTTGTGATAACCCAAACTAAGATTACATCGGATTTAGAAGTTTGATAGGTGAATGACGGCAAAAATAATATACCAGAACCTATTATTGACCCAATCGCTAAAGCTATACCTTCAAATAGGTTTAATTTTTTTCCTTCCAATTATTAATCAAATTTATTTTTAAGTGTATCTAAGAACATGCAATTCCTTTCCCAATATTTAGCCCAATAACTTGTAGATTTCAAAAATCCTTTTATAAAAAGCTTTTTATCTGCTTCACTTGGGCAAAACCTTAGAAAATTTGAAATATTAAGTCTGATATGTTCCGCTTCCACCACTCTGTGCATTCTGAAGAATGTTGATTCTTCCAATATTTTTTTTGCGTTCTGGGAATAAGCTAAACCCTGAAAAAGAGTTTCTATATTTTCTTCAGCATTAATTTCAAGCCCAAGACTCATTCCTAGTATTTCGGCATCGGTTTTAGAATTCTGCATTTCAGAATAGAGATTATCAAGTAATTCTGTTCCAAATAAAGATGAAATACTTGACATTGTTTTATCATCTACTCCAATTTGATTAAGAACATCCCTAAATAAATGTGAATGAATTTCATCCGTTTTTCTTCCTCCAAGTTCCTCAAATGCAACTTGTACAATGTAATGCCTGATTAAATTATTTGACACATTTACTGCACTTTGTAATAATAGCTTAGGTACCATGTTATTGAATGAAAGCCAAGCGGAACCAACTACTGCAGCAGTCTTTTTCTCTTGCTGTTTGATATGATTCCTAATACCATAAAAGACTTCATCAATATTAGCTTTATCATGAAAATAGATTTTCCATTTTGAAACAATAGGACTATTCATGGTGTATTCCGTGTCATTTACGCGGTCAGCTATTAAAAGCTCTTCTAAGGTATTTGGTTTATTAAGTTCCATAAAAAAATTAATTAGTAGTTTTTGAATTTTGTTACATCCCAACTCCAGTTTACAGTATAGGCGTAGTCCGTAGGCGGATTAATTATTGTCCATAATAAATGCTTGCCATCAAATTGATAGGTTGGGTCTATCATTGGAGAGATTTCATCATTCTGATTTTTTTTCGATTTTTTAAAAACTAGACTACTTTTATTGACTTCAAAAGGGAAGAATAGCTCAAGTGTCAATTGTCTGGTGGGGTGAACTATTGTAGCACCAATTGATTCAGATTTTTCATTTTGAAATGCATTCCAGTATATCGCCTGATACTCAACATCAAATTCATCATATTGTGCATGATTTTTAACATCAAATAGGATTTCATATTTATCATAAATTGTTTCTCCTGGTTTAAACTTTCCTTTAATTTTATTGACCTTATATTGATGAGACCAACATCCTATATCAAGAGCTACTCCTGATGTCCAATGGTTTTTTAAAAAGTAATCGACATTTTCACTTTTCTTTTTTAATTTATGTATTTGTGTATAAAATACTGGGCTAAATCTTATTGAGTCTCGTAGTTTACGAGGTGTTTTTTTCCATCCACGAAAATCAATGATTGTTTTTCTTTCAAGAACTTCAAAGTCAGCCGGAGAATAAGCACTATTACCAATAATAGTATTGGACTTTTCGGATGTTACATTATTTAAAATTTTTTCTTGTATAGATGTGGGTAAGTTTGTCCAAATAATAAATATCAAACTAAACAATAAAAGAAAAACTGTAATTACTTTTTTATACTTCGCCCCCCATAATAGAGTAATAAAAAGTTCAGAAAAACTTTTTGGGGGGGAGTTTGTAATTGCTTCAGAATTATCTCCTGTAACTGGTTTCTTGTTTGGAGTAGGATAAGATTCTTTGAAGAATTCTAAATCATTCTCTTGAGCTTTATCGATAAAGTCAATTAAAGAGCTTACGATCCGAGATTCTTCAGTTCGGCTATTTTCATGAGAAATAACACCTTTATTAGACTTTGTTATAAGAGAGTTGTATTTGTTTTTATAAACTATAAACTCCGAAAATAAGTAAGAGTCCTTTCTCAGTTTTGCTTCAATCTGAGCTAAAGCACTTTGGGTGGCATTTCCAATTTCAGTCTTTAAATTATTTTTGATTTTGTCTAATGTCATTCCTGTTGAGTTGTTTTTTTTAAATTGCCGAGGACTAATGTATAAAGTTACTTAAAGTACTATAGAAAAACATAAACTTCTTATGCTGAGTACTTTTGTTGAAAAGTAGAAGGTTGTGTTATAAACGATACAAATACTTATAACTAATTATAACTAATTATAACCGTTTACAATTACTTTTGAAATTTAAGAAAAACCGATTTAACTTATTTACGGTTTTCCGTAATAGAGGTGAAAAAGAATCATGATCGCTTTGCTTAAGGAATCAAGAATCAAGAAGCGTCCTTTCGACAACGCGAGGTACGAGTGACGAGAAATCGCATCATCGTGAACAGCCTTGTGTATGGCTCCCCTCCGTCTGTATCTCGTGCTTCGATCCATCCACCTCCCCTCTGCAAGGGGAGGAGCTTTTGTTTTCGTTTTTATAGGTTGTTTTTAGTTTCCTTTTTGGAGTTAGGGGGATTAAGTATAACTAAAGTAAGGTGGCTGAGTGATTTTGTGGTAGCAAAATTGTATCGAAGCTACCGAGTAGGGTAGTAGTATGTCTCTCCCTTCCGTCTATTTTTCGTACCTCAAAATAGCCACCTTCTACTTCGGCGTGCTCAGCACAGGCCTCGCTGAGGGAAGGAGCTTTTGTTTTCGTTTTTATAGTATTTTTTTAGTTCCCCCTTTGGGGGTTAGGGGGCTTTCTTTTTCGCGGAAGCGAAATACATACATCAATCAGCACTAAATTTTAAATGATCATTAGAGCCTGTCATTTGCCAATGGGTTAAGGATACAGGGATGTTTCCGATACTGTTTAGGGTGTCAAAAAAGTCTTTTAGAATAAAGGGTTTGTTTTGTGATTCTTGGATTCGGGCATAGTCAGCGAAGGCATTTTCGAGCAAATATTTACCGGTAATATAACTGGTTCCGTATCCGGGTTGGCGTAAATACAAATGTTGCTCAAAAATGAGAAGTTCTTTCTCCGTTTTCATCCACCCTCGCGGAGTGTATTCGCTGTGAATCCCTCCAGCTTCTTCCATAGTCATCTCATTGGCATGTGCATATAAGGATCCTAAACCTCTTGCAGCACGTTGTGCAATCATGATGTATACAATCTCCTTGGTGCGTGGGCTATCATCATATAAACCAGCTTGCATAAAGAGTTCTTCAACGGCGGTGGCGGTGCCTTCATTTCTGGAATCGAAAATATTATATAATAAGGGGGCTTTTCGGATCTCACTTTTGTGGGGTTCAGTATCCATACGGGCTAGTTCAAACCAATGGTAAAAATGGGAGTATAAAGGTCTCGGGTCGTAGTGCTCTCCTATGAGGAAAAAATTTCGTTTCTCTTTCGGTACAAATGCACCTAAATGTT
>CAYGQJ010000184.1:0-6100 GCA_964351845.1 uncultured Flavobacteriaceae bacterium
GCAGAATCTTTTACTTTGGAGGTACTTCGGGCGATCATTTCGGATTCAAAGATGGTTAACACAGTTTCTCTTAGTCCAACGTCTCTCCAGTTTGCCGAAGGTCGGCATCCTTTGGTGATGGCTCTTGCAAGCGCAAGCGCATCCAACAGCGCCTGATTGGCACCCTGTCCTTTAAACGGACTCATCGGATGTGCCGCATCACCGATAAGTGTCATAGGTCCTGCATTTTCTAGTAATTCGGGGCGTAAGAGTTCGCGATCATACACAGGATAGCCAGAAATGTGTGTTTCTTGGGTGGCTTCCATAATCTGAGGAATAGGATCATGCCAAGGGGTTCTGCGACATGCCTCTTCTTTGAGTGCTTTTGGACCTTTTGCACTTACGGCTTTGGCTTCTTTTTCAGGCATTGGGAAGCTGAGTTGCCACATAATTGCATCCGTTGAATACGGCATCATATAGATACGCTCATGACCATTGGCGGTTTGAAATACGGTAGCGGAGTCCAATAAATCACTTTCTACATTTTCTAAGGCTTGCAACGGACAAATCCCTAATATCACAATACAGTCTAGATAGCGTAAAGGCGTCACCTCTTCACCGATTAATTTGTTGCGCAGCGAACTCCGAATCCCATCGGCTCCCACGATAAGATCTGCTTGGGTGGTTTTTTGTTGTCCGTTTACGTGAAAGTTAAGTGCTATACGCTGGTCTTTTCCTATGCTAAAATCAACGAATTGATGTCCCCACTGCACCGTCGTGTGACCTTCGAGTTGTTCGAGTAATGCTAATCGCAATGACTGCCGAGCGATATGTATGTTGGTTCGTTTTGGAGTTGTTGTAGGGTCGGTTTGCATCCATTTTCGCATCCCCCATTCGCCAATACTATTTCCATCTGTGGTATGCACCACATGCCGAGTTGATACGATGCCTTTTTCTAGTGAGAAAAGACCGAAGCTTTCCATGGCTTTACTCGCTTGTTGCAAGGTGAGTCCGTAGCCTTGCGATCGTGCGTCAAAACTGTCATCACGTTCGTAGAGTGTAAACGGAATCCCGCGATGCAAACAAGCAACGGCTAATGCTACGCCTCCGATACCTCCCCCGATAATCGCAATATGCGGATAGTTTTCTGTATCTGGGGTAGGAGGATGAGGAGTAGAAACTAACCCAGTGCCTTTACAGGTAGGACAGGTGTATAGCGATGGCTGAGGACGTACCGGTGCCGAGCCTCTTCCTTCTTTTTGGTAGTGTTCTAATGCGCGTTGGTACCCTAATCGCACTTTCTTGCGCAACCTTCGGCTTTTTTTGCCTAGCCCGTAACATTCTAGACAAGCAGTCCAGTTGGTGGTTGCGTTTTTCATGTATTGGTTTCTTTGTTTTTTAGTTGTTCTCTATTTGTATTTTATATATTGTGAGAATTATTCTTCTTTTACTCTAACCAATTTTAGTATAGTGGGTTCTCTATCACTGTAGGTCTTCAGTACAACATAGTACCAATTTTTAACATCTACATCCACTATAAAAATATCACCCTTTCGATGCTCTTGAACAGCTTTTTCAAATTCAGGAACAGTACTCCCTGTTTTAAACCATCCAAAATCTCCTCCTTTTACTGAATTTCCATCCATATTATATTTTACGACAAGTTCTTCAAAAGGGATTTTAGCTTTATATTTTTGTATTATAAGCGGTCTTAATGAATCAATTTGATTTTTAGTTAATTCTCTTCCATTTAGGTAAATATAACTTACACGAAATTCAACCTCTTTTGTTTTAGAAAGTAATTTATAATGGAATTTTTCTCCTTTACTCTTAATGAATGTTGACTCACCTTCTTCCAATTTTGTAAGTTTTTTCGGGACATCGGCATCTATATCACTCAATTCAATATATTCTATTTTCCAATCAGGATTTGCTAATAAGTATGCTTCTATTTTTTCTTTAGAATCAATTCTTTTTAGAGTTTCTTTTATCTCTTTTTTTGTTTGTCCATAAGCAGTTAGACCTAAGAAAAAGAAGAGAATTACAATGTGTCGTATCATTTTTAAACGTTGCAGTTACGTATGGTTTTCACAAACCTACTTATTTATATTGAGTTTCTGATAAAGGTTGGTTGTGAATGAGTTTCTTTTATGCTTTCTGATTAGCTTTTGGACAGTTTGATTTATACTGTTTTAGCTTTCGTACTTCGACTCCACTCAGCATAAACTTCTACGGCACTATGTTCCTTGAAAGCGGAAAAATGAAAGCAGAAAAACGAAAGTAGAAAAACGAAAGTAGAAAGTAGAAAAAAAGTAATACAAAAAAGATATTTTGTCATTTGAAATTTATGATTTTAGAAGTAGAAATACAGTGTTTTTTTATTTCATTAGCATCGCATTCCGTATTTAGTAATCATTACTCCATTAAAACATTAACTCATTAGAACATTAACTCATTGAATCATTGAAATTACCCCGCATCCAAACTATGATTTCTGACTCCCTGCGACGACTTCTTCATTGGTAATGCCCAAATGTTTAGGGAGTTTATTGTCTCTCGGTAAGACGGCTAGATACCTGTCGAAATTACTCGTATACACATTTTTATAAATGGGAGGACGACTGATCTCAAACATGGTAATCAGATCGTGTACGAATTCTTTGTGATGAATCAAATCCGTGCTTCCTAGATGAAAAATACCGTGTAGCTTCCGATTAATAATGTAATGCAGCTGCTGACTAAATTTGGAATCGGTGGTGGTATTGATAATCAAATGTGGAAATACTTCAATCGGCTCGCCTAGTAATAAGTTGTTTTTGAGTTCGCGTACCCGTGATGATTGTGCGCCAAAAACCATAGGGAGTCGCACAATGGCATATTGCTTTTCAGGGAGATGACGCATTAGTAATGTCTCAATACGTATTTTTAATTTCCCATAAATACTTTCAGAAAGCGTTTTATCATTCTCATAACTAGGGTAGTGGGAAAAGGCATCAAAAACATTGGCACTGGATAAGAAAACAATTTTACAACCACTGCGAATTGCATACTCTGTCATGAGTTGGTGAGCCTCCAATTGATCAGGGAAAGGACCTCTGAGTGCAGAAATGATCACCGATGGCTTTAGTTTTTTAAGTAACTCAAAAATATCGTCAGCGACGAGATCGTACCTAAAAAAATGTTTGTTATCACTGTATATTTTCCCCGAATGATAGGTGCCATACGTATCATAATAACGATATAGTTCTTTGTATAGCGCAGCCCCTAGGAATCCAGAGGCACCTAGAATAAGGACTTTATCTTTTGATTTTTTATAAGCGATAACTGGGGGAATTTTAATAGAAGCAGATCAGGAATTTAGTATTCATTCTCGATCTGCTTCCTATGGTATATCAAATTATCCTTTATAGAAAGGTGGTCTTACAACGGTGGCAGGTACCGCTTTCTTGCGTATCTGTATGTTAATTTTTGAATCTACTTTAGCATAGGCAGTTTCTACGTACCCTAAACCAATTCCTTTTTCTACTGAAGGACCCATGGTACCAGAAGTAACATGGCCAATGTTGGTTCCTTGGTCATCTACAATATCGTATCCTTGACGTGGGATGCCTCGTTCGTCTAGGACAAAGCCTACTAATTTTTTGGTTACACCTGCTTCTTTTTGCGCTTTCAACGCATCGCTATTGATAAAGTCTTTAGTGAATTTAGTCACCCACCCTAAACCAGCTTCTAGCGGAGAGGTAGTGTCATCGATGTCATTTCCATACAAGCAATAGCCCATCTCTAAACGCAAGGTGTCACGAGCCGCAAGTCCAATAGGTTTGATTCCCCAATCTGCACCTGCTTCAAAGACGTTATTCCAGATCATCTCTGCATCTTTGTTATGGCAATATATTTCAAAACCACCACTTCCCGTATATCCTGTAGCGCTGATAATCACGTTTTCAGCACCTGCAAATGGGCCGACTTGAAAGGTGTAAAATTTAATGGTAGATAGATCTGTATCCGTAAGTGATTGCATTGCTTCGGCCGCTTTTGGACCTTGGATTGCCAGTAATGAGAAGTCTTCAGAGATATTTCTAAGGACTACATCATGGGTATTGTGTTTATTGAACCACGCCCAATCTTTATCCATATTGGATGCATTGACAACAGCTAAGTATTCATTTTCTTTAATGCGGTAGACGATAAGGTCATCTACAATACCCCCGTCTTCATTAGGTAAACAATTGTATTGCGCTCCACCGACACCTATCTTGGAAATATCATTAGAACAGATGTATTGTAAAAAATCTAATGCTTTTTCTCCTGTGATGAGAAATTCTCCCATATGAGATACATCAAAAACGCCAACGCCTTTACGAACAGTTTCATGTTCTGCGTTTACGCCTTCGTAAGATACAGGCATGTTATATCCTGCAAAAGGAACCATCTTTGCTCCTAATGCTTCGTGTATTGCGGTTAATGCAGTGTTTTTCATTTGTGTCAAATTTTGCTGCACAAATGTACGTAAAATGAAGACCTAATAATAGAGTAAAATAAGCTCTCTTTACATATATTTCTTAAGATCTTGTTTTTCTTTTTTTGCTATATATCCAAGCAAAATAATTTTTCTC
This sequence comes from uncultured Flavobacteriaceae bacterium, assembly GCA_964351845.1. Classification (GTDB taxonomy): domain Bacteria; phylum Bacteroidota; class Bacteroidia; order Flavobacteriales; family Flavobacteriaceae; genus Dokdonia. Next base: position 4,596 of record CAYGQJ010000184.1, read on the forward strand.
TGCAAACGCACGCCCCCAACTATTATGGCCTACATAGTCATATAGGGTCAGTTTTGGTTTTGCCCCTGCTTTTAAAATAGCTTTGTACATAAGTTTAGAATAGATAGGAGGGACGACTTTATCTTCGTTTCCATGAAAAATCCAAACAGGCGTTTCGTTGGCCCATGCTGACACTGTTTCTGGATTTCCACCGCCACATATAGGGGTTGCCGCAGCAAATACTTCAGGTCTTCTAGCTAGAAGTTCAAAAGTACCCATCCCTCCCATAGAGAGCCCACTTACATACACGCGACTAGGATCAATATACTCTTTATCTAAATATTCATCTAGCAATGCCATGACAGTACTCATTGCCCATGTTGGTTCACTTTGTTTTGGAAACTTAAATACATTGGCGCCTGTTTTTTCATTTCGACTGTATTCTTGTCGCGCCCAAGTATCGTCTGTTGGACATTGTGGGAAAATAACAATCGCGGGATAACTAGCGCTTTTTTCTATAAATAGTTGGCTACCATGTTTGAGCTGTGCTTCATTATCACTACCCCGTTCTCCAGCACCGTGCAGAAAAATATGCAACGGATATTGTTTAGACTCATCAAAATCAACAGGTTTTAAAACTCGGTAAGTCATTATTTTTTCTTGATGTTCAATAGAACCTTTGCCAAAAGTGGGTTTTTGAGCGATAGCAGTAGATCCTATGCATAGGATAAAGAGGAAGAGAAGTCTCATACGTATAAAATTTGAAAGCTGTAAGATAACTAAAAGAACTATAATATGTCAAAAGGAATGTATGCTGGTTTGTGTTGTTTATACGCTTTCGCGAAAGCGTATACCACATGAAAAAACTAGCGTTTGAGTATTTCCTCCTAAAAAGGCAGTGTGCTGAACTTGCTGAAGTAAGGACTAGAGAGGGGTGACATTTAGTTTGTTCTTTAAAATCATGAAACTCCCTTCCGTCTGTATTTCGTGCCTCAATACAGCCACCTTCCCTCAGAGCGGGAAGGAGCTTGTTTTTAGTTTCAAAAAATGTTTAAGAGCTCTTATTTTATTTTAGTAAAAGATTTATACGAATATTGTTTTGTAACTAGAAATTAATAGTATATTTGCACCCGCTAACACCAATTCGGGGTGTACTATGCTAAAGCTTAGCAGGTCTAACCCAATGTTATCGCGCCGCATTTGGGACGCGGAGGTCGTCACGTTTGAGGCGTGACCACCCGAAAAAAATAATATGTTCGTATATATTTTATATAGCGAAAAACGTTCAAGGTATTATGTAGGTCAAACTGCAAATATTGAAGAGAGATTGAGAAGACACAACCAAGGTATTGTACCATCTACAAAAAATGGAACCCCTTGGAAGCTAGTTTTGCAAATTGAAGTTTTATCTAGATCTGAAGCAGTGATTTTAGAGAAAAAGATAAAAAAGAGAGGAGCAAAACGATATATTGATAACCAATTCGGGGTGTAGCGTAGCCCGGTTATCGCGCCGCGTTTGGGACGCG
>CAYGQJ010000185.1:0-3118 GCA_964351845.1 uncultured Flavobacteriaceae bacterium
TGGTCTACAAAACCATAGCCTTTGTATTCTCCGTTTTCTACAAGAATCAGACAGGTTTCAGAGCGTGTGCGGCCTTTTTCTTTAATGATATAGGTTTCTTGCTCGGATACCAAGGCATCCAAGGCACGATGAACCCGTGTGTTATAGTCCATTGCGTTTTCGGTACCCGTGCAGATGCCTTTGCAGTTTTTAATTTTATAATGCGAACACCCCGCCGGTGTGGTTTGTAGCGAACAGTATTTTGGGCAGAGTTCATAGTCTTCGCAGAGTTTCATTAACGTCTCTAAGGCGATTTCTTTGTTATAGAGCGTCAAAACCGAGTTGACGGTGCTTTTGGTCGTTCCTAGTGCGAGTTGGATCACCCCCAATTGATTCTCATAGGAGATAATCTGATAGGTGGTGGTGGGGCGTTTTTGCGCACGGTTATACTTTGGATAAAACCGTCTAATGTAATCGGCTTCTAAGAGTAACGCCGTGAGTTCGTTGCCCGTCTCTTCATAATCCAAATGATAGGTTTCTGTACACAGATTGATGGATTTTTGCGTTTTGGAATAGATATGTGATAAGACCCTTTTTTTGATATTGATTGCCTTTCCTACATAGATTTCCTTTCCTGCCTTGTCTCTAAAAATATACACCCCTGCCGTCTCTGGTAATTTCTCAAAATCTTCGGTGGGAATGTGGGGTGGTAAAGTAGCTTGCCGTGAGGATTTATGAAGGAATGTGGTAAAGGTGGCAAAATCAGCATCCCTGTCGATGTTCATCAATCTCAGAAAAAGCTCGGTGGTGGCTCTGGTATCGGCTTCCGCTCGGTGTGCGCCTTTGAGTGAGATCCCAATAGAGGTACATAAATTCCCTAAGCTATAGGAATATAATCCTGGCATCAGTTTGCGCGACAATCGGACAGTACATAATTTTTTTCGTTGAAACGTCCGCCCGATCATTTCAAATTCCTTTTTTAAGAAACCAAAGTCAAAATTGACGTTATGCGCCACAAACAGGGCATCTTTCGTCTTTTCTTCGATGATATCGGCGATTTCATGAAATCGAGGCGCATGGGCAACCATCGCATCGTTGATACCTGTGAGTGCGGTGATATTTCTAGGGATGGCTTCTTCCGGATTGATGAGCGACGAATAGATGTCCACCACTTTTATATCCACCACCGTAATGATACAAATTTCGGTCATCCGCCCATAGCGAACGCCCCCTGTAGTTTCAACATCAATAATCGTGTACTTCGCATTCGTGAACTCCATACCACAAAGATACTGTAAATTGGATTATTTCCAATTTGTTGTAAAAAATACGGGTATGTTTTTTCGCTTTAAGCGAAACAAATCAAAGAATGCGTACCAATAAGTTCAGCAGATGATTGATGGTACTTGTTCTGTATTATGAAATCCGAAAGTACACTTTAAATATATGTACTTGGTAAACGATATCATTTCTATGAACTCTTAAAACATTGATACATAATTTGCTAAAATCTTGGGTATAAATGATCATTTTAAGAAAACTCCTCAAAAAAAAAGGTATATTTAGATTCAGTTTAATTTTTTAACCATTAAATAAAAACGAAAATGAAAAAAAAACTCGAAAGTTTACAATTGAAAAAAGAAGTAATCTCTAGAATTCAGAGTAAAAATATTGTTGGAGGAGGTTCTATTATTGGTCCTAGTTTTGAACTTAAATCATTTGACAATGAATGTCGATGGTCACAAGGGCCCATAGATTTTGAAAACGCTGGATATAGTGAACATTGCTAGATTTTTATACGTATATAGATATGAGTTTTCATTGAAAGAGACTCCATTTTTAGTAATTTATATACCATTCATGCAGTGAAACGATTATATATAGTCTCATTTTTTAGAAAATCAATAGTACTCGTGTACAGAATAAATAACCTTTAAAATAAAGCACTTATAAAAGTGCTTTATTTTTTTAAATACAGTGGCTTTGAGTATCAGTATAATTTCAAGAGAAGGATTTGATCACCAAATAGGAATTTTAGTTTCTGAAATGGAATATGTCAGAAAAGAGACCTACAGATTGTTACACATGCAAGCGTTATCTATGTATGATTTGGATTTTAATTTTGATCCCTATAGTAATAGTATTGGAACTTTATTATTGCATATCGCTGTTCACGAATTTAAATTTCAACTTAATTATTTTTATAAGCGGGGCGTGACTCAAGATGAATTTAAATTGTATGGCAATGCAATGCCAGCCATGATGGATAAACGATTAGTTGTAGGCAATGACCTAGACTTCTACTCAAAAGAGTTGGATACCATTAGAAGTAATACATTTTCTTATTTAAAAAAGCATGACGATCTGTGGTTATTTGAAGAAGTTGTTTTGTCCAATGGGAAGAGTATAGGAAACCACTATTATCAATTGAGGCATGTAATAGACGATGAAATTAATCATCAAGGGCAAATTAAGATGATTCTTAAAAGATTACAGAAATAGAAAATAGTAGTAATCGTAGGTGTAAACCCTAATTATGATGATTTGTTAGTGAAACACTATTTTGTAAAGGCTGAAAGACGCACACAAAATAGCTAGTTAAACTAATCTCGCTGTTTACTGAACTCGTTTCAGTATCTAGCGTGATCTGTGGTTTTATGCCTTTTATCAAGAAATAAGCAGATGGCTTCACACCGTCCACCATGACCTACCTAACCGTCATTGCGAGCGAGGCACGAGCGAAGCAATCTCATGAAAATAACACCCTCATTCACTCATTCACCACCTCACCAACTCACTCACTCAACCCATACGCCTGCTTAGCGATTTCCAATTCTTCATTGGTCGGAATCACGAGTATGTGTACTTGAGAAGTATCCGAATGAATGGCTCTGAGTTCTTGAGAGGATTCCTCATTTTTAGTAGCATCGATGGCGATGCCGAAAGACTCCAAATCAGCACACACCATTTTTCGCAACAGACTCGAATTTTCGCCAATCCCTGCGGTAAAAATGATCGCATCCAGTCCGTTCATGATTGCGATATAGGAACCGATGTACTTTTTAATGCGGTACGCATTCATTTCCATGGCAAGGATACAGTCGGCATCCCCTTTTTCAACACCCGCTTGAATATCCCT
>CAYGQJ010000185.1:3218-6000 GCA_964351845.1 uncultured Flavobacteriaceae bacterium
TATTTTTGAGCGACCAAGGGAATCGTTTGATGAAACGCCGTATCAAAAACCGCTACTTGTGTTGCATCAGGAAATAGGTGTTCAGCAAGTTCAATTCCTTGAAGATTATGCGGATTATGCAAAGGCGCCAACGAAGCATATTGCGCTATTTTTGCCTTTACGTCCGCATTGATTTCTGTGGTGCTTGAAAAAGAATTTCCCCCATGCACCACCCGATGCCCCACGATATGAATATCACTGATGCGTTTAATCACTCCTTTTTCAGGATCAAGCAATACGCTAACAATGCGTTGCAATCCCTCTTTATGAGTAGCTAATCCGCTTGTTTGTTTGACTTCTGTGTGAGCAGTTTTATAGCTCAAACGTGCATTTTCAGCACCGATTTGCTCGACAATGCCCTTACAAATCACATTTTCGGACGGCATTTCGATCAGTTGAAACTTAATAGACGAACTCCCTGAGTTGATGACGAGTATATTCATGTTGCTTTTTCCTTTAAATATCCTGTGCCTGAATAGCCGTCACAATCACGGTATTAAAAATATCATCCACCGTACAGCCTCGGCTGAGATCATTCACGGGTTTATTCAGTCCTTGTATGATAGGCCCAATAGCCAGCGCTTTGGTCTCTCTTTGTACTGCTTTGTACGTATTATTTCCCGTGTTGAGATCAGGGAAAATAAACACATTCGCTTGCCCTGCCACTTCCGAATTTGGCATTTTGGTTTGTCCCACTTGCATATCGACGGCGGCATCGTATTGAATAGGCCCTTCCACTTTTAGATCAGGGCGTTTTTCTTTGACAATGGCGGTGGCTGTTCGCACACGCTCTACATCTTCCCCCACGCCAGAGGTACCGGAAGAGTAGGAGAGCATGGCAACTTTGGGCTCAATTCCAAACGCGAGACTCGTCGCTGCAGACGAAATAGCAATTTCAGCCAATTGTGCTGCGGTTGGATTCGGGTTAATCGCACAATCGCCATAAATACTCACGCGATCTTCTAAACACATAAAAAACACCGAAGACACCAAGGCCACATCCGGCTTCGTTTTAATAAACTGAAGTGCCGGAAGAATCGTGTGTTGTGTGGTGTGTACGGCTCCAGAGACCATGCCGTCTGCTTTTCCCATGTGCACCATCATTGTTCCGAAATACGATACATCTTCCATCAGGTCACGTGCCATCGCAAGATTGACATTCTTGTGTTTTCGTAGTTCATATAACGCTTTCGCGAAAGCGTCAAAATAAACAGACTCACTGGGATTGATAATCGTAATTTTATCAAGATGGAGGTCTAGGTCTAATAACCCGATTTTAGTTTCTATTTCATGACGATCTCCCAATAAAGTGATGGTCACAATATCCTGATCAATTAACTGCTTGGTGGCTCTCAAAATACGCTCGTCCGTACCTTCGGGTAATACAATATGTTTTTTATGTACGCGCGCCTTTTGCAGTAGGTTGTACTGAAACATGCGAGGGGTAATTCCGCTTGGCTGAAACGTAATCAAACGTTCTATCAACGCTACGGTATCTACATGATTTTCAAAATCACGAATAGCGGTTGTTATTTTTTGGGTGTTTTTTGCGTAAATCTGAGATTTAATGCTTCCGATTTTGTTGGTCACAGAAAACGTACCTCCTTGCACCGAAATGATAGGGACAATCTCTGACAGCCCTTCTATAAGTAGATTAATGGGCTCCTCAGGAATGAGGCCTCCGGTGAGGACAATTCCAGATATAGATGGATAATTGGCTGATACGTGCGCTTGGAGTGCTCCTAAGATAATATCGGCGCGATCTCCTGGCGTAATGACCAAACCATTGGCTTTTAAATGGGTGAGGTAGTTGCGTAATTGCATCGCCCCCACACTAAAGTAGCCTGCTTGATTATTCAAAAATTCTTTTCCAAACAGCACCTTGGCATCAAAGGCTTCTACAATTTCATTAATCGATGGATTGGCTAGAATTGGATTGAGCGGAATCGCATTGACCAATACCTTTGAAGGGAGCTGTTGTTCCAAGGCATCCACGACGCGCTTTTGATTTTCAGGAAGGACTTTATTAGCAATAATAGAGACCACCTCCACTTCTTTATCGGTAAAGGAGTCATAAGTGATTTGTAAATCGCCAACCAGTTCTTCTAGGGTTCGTCCGACGCCACTCGTTAAAATAATAGCGGGGATTCCGAGATTCCGAACAATCAATACATTGATATCGAGTTCGATCATAGATCCTTGTCCCGAAAAACTAGTGCCTTCTACAATCACAAAATCAAAGCGTTTTTCTATCGCCTTGTATTTTTTGATAATCGTGCTAATAATGTGGTCATCCTTATCCTCATTGATATTCCGAATCACCTCACTTCTTTTAAAAGCATAGGATTCTTCAAACGTCAGATCTAACTTAAAATGAGAGGTGATAGTATGAATATGATTATCGGTTTCTCCAGGATCAAAATCATCGATAATGGGTCTGAAATACCCAACCTTTGCGACCTTTTGAAGGAGTAATTGCATCAGTCCAAGAGAAACAATGGATTTACCGCTATTGGATTCTGTTGTAGCAATATATATAGCTTTGTTCATGAATGTACTGGAACTTTTTGACTCGTCGTGTTGATCACGCCAAATCTATTGAATAAAAGGAGCTATCTTCTTAGATAAACATGATATGGATCACCTAAAAAGCGTGTTACAAAGATAAGCGTTAGATCATGTATTTCCCATTAATAGGAGGGGAGTTTGGGGGCTAAATGTTGACTGAGGGAGGTTGTTTTTT
>CAYGQJ010000186.1:0-5799 GCA_964351845.1 uncultured Flavobacteriaceae bacterium
TAGGAGATGGTGCGTATACCCTTACCTACACACAAAACCCTTCCAACCCAGGAACCTTAAACTCAGGAACGATTACGGTGCCGATTAATTACAATGGTCCTGCAACGACAAATAACTATAATCTATTAGGAAACCCCTATGCTTCGGCGATTGATGTCACAGCATTCATTAATACCAATGATGCCGTCAATGAAGTGTATTATTGGGATCATATTACCAATCCTACAGCTGCATTGCCAGGTTTTGGAACGAGTAACTTCTCTATGAATGATGTTTCTATACGCAATGCCATGATGGGCATTGCTGCCGTCAATGGAGGCACCGCACCTGGACAGTTTATGGCCTCTGGGCAGGGGTTTGGTATCAAAGCAGATCAAGCCGAGATGATGGCGGGAACACCTGTGATTTTCACCAATAGCATCCGAGTAACAGGAAATAATGATGGCTTTAGAAACTCTGAAACCAGTACCGATATTGATAAACTATGGCTCAATCTGACCACAACCGCTTATGATGAAGCGATGGCTCAAACAGGAATCGGTTTTACCCCTAATGCCACTCCCGCGATTGACAAAGGCTATGATAGTCCGCGATTGGGAACGTTTTTATCGTTATTTACAACGGTAGCTTCTGGGGAACTTTTAGGTATTCAGGCGAGAGAAGCTTTTGATACTGATATAGAAATTGCCCTTGGTTTTTCTACGTCTATAGAAGAAGCAACGCAGTACACCATAAGCATTGGAAACCTTGAAGGAATCGCTATAGAAAATGCGTCCGTTTTTATCATTGATCATCTTTTAAACACGATTGTCAACTTAAATGAACAATCGTATACGTTTACGGCTCAGAAAGGAGTATATACAGACAGGTTCACGATGGTTTTCCAAGATCGTGAAGTATTGAGTGCAGACGGAGAAAGCTTTCGCGAAAGCGAAATGAACCTCTACCCGAATCCATCGCAGGGTCAGGTGACACTAGCGTATGCTGGATCTTTAAGACTTGAAAAAGCAGTGATTACAGACATCAACGGAAAAATCATCAAACGTATAGATCTTCAAAACTTTGATCAAACACAAACGATCGATCTAGGGCAACTTGCAAAAGGAATGTATTTTATGCAAATTACGTCCCAGGAAACTACCATTACTAAAAAGTTGATGATTCGATACTAGGGTATTTTTAAGACATAAGAATTGGCTAAAATGGTGTATTCGTTTGTCAAACTGAGCCTGTCGAAGTTGTTAATCTTTTGATTATGAAAAACCCTTCGACAAGCTCAGGATGACACTATAGTTATTTGAGTATATATTCTTTTCACAATCGGTTATTTCGGTACTATTTTCGCGTAAAGCGAAAATCACTCAATCACCTTACATTTATATATTCTTTTCATTTCCGCGTAGGCAGGAATCTCAACTTCAATTTCATCTTTATCACAGTAACTTCGATATACTTCGACAAGCTCAGCACAGCGCAATTCTGATTACATCAGCATCACTTAGTCACCTTTTTGATTTCAATTTCAGCTTCGATTTCGATTTCAAGAACTACGTACCCCTACGTAATTTTTGCAGGAGGTACGTATTGGTAAAGAAAACGCTTACGCCTACTTTTACCACATAAATTAACATCCCTAATGTTATGAAAAAAATACTACTACTCGCGATCTTATTATGTATATCTAGCCTTACATATTCACAAACTTTTGATTTTGATGGTTTTTCGTTTAGTGTAAATACAGACGATCCTACTACAGTAACAGTGACAGGAAGGGCAACTGGTAATACTAATCTAGTCATAGTGATTCCAGATACGGCTACCGATGGTGCTAATGTGACCTATGCTGTGACAAATATAGGAGATAATGCTTTTGAAAATAATCAATTAGATTTCGTTTTAATTGCTAATAGCGTGACTAGTATAGGAAATTCAGCCTTTCGAAACAATCAATTAGACCGTATTAGCATTCCAAATAGTGTAACCAGTATAGGAAGTGCAGCTTTTTTGGCAAATCAACTAACAACTGTGACTATTGGCAATAGTGTTGGTAGCATAGGAAATGTTGCTTTCGAATTTGAAACAGCAACTAATTCAGGAACAGGAGAACACGACCTAATTTTCTTAGGAGACATCCCCCCTACAATAGACCCTAACAGCTTTATAGATCAAACTTTTACTGCAAATCGTGCTGACATTACTGTTACTGCACCCTGTATAACAGACTACACAAGTAACCCTTTATACATGAGCTTTTTTGCTATTAATTTTTCTGATGAGATACGAATAAGTGGTGACTTAATGTTCAAAATAAATTCGGATCAAACCACTGCTACAGTATTCGGAAAAACACCTACTAACACTGCTACAGACATTGTCATACCAAATACCGTGTTTTTTTGTAATACTACCTTTAGTGTGACCAGTATAGGAGCTGGTGTTTTTCAGAATGCTCAATTAACTAGTGTTAGTATTCCTAATAGCGTGATTACTATTGAAAGAGGTGCTTTTCGAACTAATCAATTAACTAGTGTTAGTATTCCTAATAGTGTCACCACTATTGACAGAGATGCTTTTCGAGATAATCAATTAACTAGTGTTAGTATTCCTGAAAGTGTGACCACTATTCAAACAAATGCTTTTCGAACTAATCAATTAACTAGTGTTAGCATTCCTAATAGTATTACCATGATAGAAGCTCAGGTTTTTATGTTTAATCCTTTAACAAGTGTCACCGTTGGCACTAGCGTTAATAGTATAGGGAATAGGGCTTTTTCTTTTGCCGTAGCTACAAATCCGGGAACTGGAGAACATCAGCTTACTTTTTTAGGAGAGAGCCCGCCAACTATTCAATCTAGAAGTTTTCATGCAATTAATAACGTTACTGCACCCAATCGTCAGGACATTACTGTACTAGTACCTTGCACGGCTTTAACAAACTATACAAACGATCCTTTGTATACCGGTTTTTTTGCGATCAATCCTCCTGTATCATTTGCTACATCTGGAGATCTATGCATGGATGCGGGTACGCAAACCGGATTAACGGGAGGCTATCCAGAAGGAGGAGTGTACTCAGGCCCTGGAGTTACCGATAACGGTAACGGAATGACCTATAATTTTGACCCAACCGCTGCAGGTGTTGGCGAACATACCATAACCTATACCTTTGCAAATCCTAATTTCCCTGAGTGTTCTGATACTGCCAATGATACCATAGAAGTTTTTGCTGGACAAATAGCAACCTTTACCGCACCGGCAAATCTACCCATAGATGCAGGCATACAAACAGGGCTTAGTGGTGGTACACCAGCGGTGAATATTGTATCAACCACCGTTACCATAAGTGTTGATTATGAAGACGTTTTTGTCTCTATATCTCCTTTGGAAGGAGATATCATTTTCGATAGTGCTGGGGCCATGCAATCAACAACCGTTATTTTCACCGATATTGTTAATGGTGGCACATATCCATTAATGGGCGCAACAGCTACGGGTGCTACTATAGATTTAGACTTTGGAAGCGGTGCAACAGGAAACATTATGGCAGATGGCCCAATCGTGGGAGCATCAGGAAGTTTAAATTTTATCTCTGGGAGTTCCTTGAATCTTGGCGGGGATAATTTTACTTTTTTATCGGGGACAGGGACAGCAATTACCGACGCTCTAGGTACTGGTTTATATGCTGGTCCAGCTGTAACAAATGAGGCTAGTGGAACCCTGTATAGTTTTGATCCAGCCTTAGCTGGGGTGGGAACACATACCATAACATATACCTATACAGATGAGAATGGCTGTGCGGCTACTGCTAGTGATACGATAGTGGTGTTTATAGATCCTTGTGATACCACGACCACCTATACAATAGCAGGAGGGTGGGATAATGGGACTCCAGATGCAACCACAAGGGCTATTATTACCGAAGATTATAATACAACAACCATGGGGCTTGGCGACATCACAGCTTGTGAATTGATTATAAATACGGATGCAACTGTTACCATCACAGATGGTCATTTTGTGAGTGTTGAAAATGATATTACAATAGACGGATCTTTACTTATAGAACATCAAGCTAGCCTTGTCCAAGTAAATGAAGATGCCGTGACTATTAATAATGGATCTATAGCTGTCGCGAAAACAACTCCAACCCTGGATGATCGTAATTTTGTAGCCATGAGTAGTCCAGTTACTGCTGAAGCCAGAGATCGAGTCTATGGAAATTCGAGAGCGGTTTTTAGCATCATCCCAAGTAACTTTGTGCCTTTTGTAATTGACTTTGTTGAATTCCCAGAATTTGAGTTTGCAGAAAATTTCTTGGATGATAACGGAGATTATTTATTGCCTGTCACAGGAAGCACAGCAACACCCGCAGCAGGTATCGGACAACTCATATTCCCACAACCAGAACCCAATGTAGGAGATGGTGCGTATACCCTTACCTACACACAAAACCCTTCCAACCCAGGAACCTTAAACTCAGGAACTATTTCTGTATCGATTAACTATAATGGTCCTGCAACCACCAATAACTATAATTTATTAGGGAATCCGTATGCTTCGGCGATTGATGTCACGGCTTTTATCAATGCCAATGACGCCGTCAATGAAATCTATTATTGGGATCATATTACCAACCCTACGTCTGATCTTCCGGGTTTTGGAACCAGTAACTTCTCAATGAATGATGTTTCGATACGTAATGCCATGATGGGCATTGCTGCCGTCAATGGAGGGACTGCACCCGGACAGTTTATGGCCTCTGGACAGGGGTTTGGTATCAAAGCAGATCAAGCCGAGATGATGGCGGGAACACCTGTGGTTTTTACCAACAGCCTCCGAGTAACAGGAAATAATGATGGCTTTAGAAACTCTGAAACCAGTACCGATATTGATAAACTATGGCTCAATCTGACCACAACCGCTTATGATGAAGCCATGGCACAAACTGGTATTGGGTTTACCCCTAATGCCACGCCCGCGATTGACAAAGGCTATGATAGTCCGCGATTGGGAACGTTTTTATCGTTATTTACAACGGTAGCTTCTGGGGAACTTTTAGGCATACAAGCCAGAGAAGCTTTTGATACTGACATAGAGATAGCCCTTGGCTTTTCTACGTCTATAGAAGAGGCAACTACCTACACCATAAGCATCGGTGAATTTGAAGGAATCGCTATAGAAAATGCAACCGTTTTTATTATTGATCATGTGTTAAATACCATCGTCAACTTAAACGAGCAATCCTATACATTCACAGCTCAGAAAGGAGTATATACAGATAGATTCACGATTGTATTCCAAGATCGTGAGGCGTTGAGTGTAGACGGAGAAAGCTTTCGCGAAAGCGAAATGAACCTCTACCCTAACCCATCACAAGGTCAGGTTACACTAGCCTACACTGGAACCTCAACCCTAGAAAAAGCCCTAATTACAGACATCAACGGAAAAATCATCAAGCGCATCGATCTAAGTAGTTTTAATCAAACACAAACGATGGATCTAGGGCATCTTGCAAAAGGAATGTATTTTATGCAGATTACGTCGCAAAATAATACGATCACTAAAAAATTGATGATACGGCACTAGGGTATTTTTAAAACATAAGAATTGGCTAAAATGGTGTATTAATTGAGGGATTAAGAAACCATTTTAGCCAATTCTTTTCTTTTGATTCCCGCGAACCTTCCTGTCAGCATCACTCAGTCACCTTTTCATTTTTGATTTCAATTTCAGCTTCAAATTCAATTTCAAGGACTACGTACCCCTACGTAGTTTTTGCAGTAGGTACGTATATACTAA
>CAYGQJ010000187.1:0-1896 GCA_964351845.1 uncultured Flavobacteriaceae bacterium
ACCCAGCCTAAAAAGTACCTCAAAATGTCATGCTGAGCCTGTCGAAGCACATGTCAAAGCACGAACTTGCTAGTAGCAGACACAAACATATACAACCTAAAAAGTACCCTAAAATGTCATGCTAAACCTGTCGAAGCACATGTCAAAGCAAGCAAGCATAGCGAACCAATGAGTGATAAATCAACGTACGAATACCTATTTTTCACTATCTTACTGATGGAAAAATAACCATTTACAAACCATTTTATTTAAAAACAGGTATTTGTACCTGCTTAATTTATACAACGTTTTTATAAGTTTCGGTTATCATACATTCAGTTAGGTTTGAAACATCATTTCACACCAAAAATGAATGAATAACCCATAAAAACAGTCTTCCTAAACAACCCATTTTATGTCAACTAAAAAATTATTCAAATTTGATACTGAGGTAACTCCAGACAATATTGAAGATGTGATGCAGCAAGCCATTGCTTTAGAACTTGCGACTATCCCCACCTATTTGTCTACGTATTACTCTATAAACAGAGCACAAGATCAAGACAAACTGTATGCTAAACTTCATGAACAGCTCTCTATGTCTGGAAAGCGAAGCAAAGATGAAATCGAAGCCTTAGCACAAGAATTGAAAGTAGATATCTTAGTGTACGCCAATAAAACAGCGGCTTTAACCATGAGCGTCGTGATAGAAGAAATGCTTCACTTAGCGCTTTCCTGTAATGTAAAACAAGCCGTATGTCAAGTAGAACCCGATCTTTTAAGCATTGGAAAAGTATTGACCTTCCCAACGCAACTGGACGGACATGAACCTGAATTTCAAATCAATGCTGCAAAGTTATCATTAAATCAACTCACAACATTTTTACAAATTGAAAGTCCGAAGCCATTTACAAAGCAACATCCAGATGGCTTAAGAGGAGCGGTAGTTGAGTATCAAACCATTGGTCTTTTGTATGAAAAAATCATTGCATGTATTGAAAAAGACTTTAGTGGGAAGAATTATATTAAAAGACCACAATTGCTCCCACCACAACCAGGTGGAGGCGCTAGACCTTTCTACTCTCAAAACTCCATGAATACGGTGCATTACGATAGAGATCACAATCCGCATTTTGCCAATGAAAATGATAGTGGTGAATTGGTAGGTGTATACGATAGTGTCACAGCTGTTGAGGCCTTACATCTCATCATAGAACAAGGAGAAGGAAGTACCGAAAAACAAAACAACAAAAAACAACATACGCTAGAATGGGGGCCTGACCGAATGCCAGTTCCTATGAAAGTGCTTGTTGATAAAAACAATGAAGCTACTGTCGAGTTTTGGCCAGGCGATTATGAGGATGAAGAAAAAGAGGTGGCGCATTTTGCTAAATTCTTAGAAGCCTACAGCCTTGGGGATTATTACCAAGGTAAATTCAAACAATACCAAGAGCTTGATGATTTCTTTAGCTACTTTGTGTATGATCAAGATACCAATCCTAAGCAAACAGATTACGAAAATCCAAACGGAGGAAATCCAGCATTAGCACTCGCTAATAAACTAGGAAGTGCCGTATTTGCCTATATTCTTTTAATGATAGAAACCTGCTATTACAAAGATGACGACACACAATATGAGTTGTTTATATTCGGGATTCATAAATCGATGATTTGGTTGTTAAGTGAGACAGGTAACCATATCAATTCGTATACGTATGATAAAAACAATCAAACCTATAAAGGGGCGCTAACTTTTGAACCTTATTCTTTTGAGGAAAGTGATTTGAGACCGAAAGAACAAATTTTAGCGATCTTACACAAGCTAGGTCAAATAGATTCGTATTGGGCAAATTGGGGCGAAAATTATTTCCCTTCGCTTCCTGATGTAGGCTTAGATCATGACATGATTCAAGGCAT
>CAYGQJ010000187.1:1996-5735 GCA_964351845.1 uncultured Flavobacteriaceae bacterium
CAAAACTAGAGATATGTCATCAGAATTAGTAACAAGAGAGCTTCACACATGTATGGGGCTCAATTCATGCAAAAACGAAGGATATTCAGGAAATAATGATTGTGCTGGAAAAGGAGATTGTGCTACTGCCGTTGCACACCCATGTCATACGTTAAATTCCTGCAAAGGTCAAGGTGGTTGTGGCATCTTTGGAACTTCCGAAGAATTTTGTCACCCCGGAGAAAACGATTGTCGCTATCAAGGAAGTTGCGGTGTCCCTATACTAAACTCACGCTTTATGGCACAAGGCCCTAACAAAGGCCGAAGTGTATGGCTCCTAGCACGTGCACGTTTTGAGCAAAAAAGAAATCGCAATGGTGAGAAATATGAAACCGCTCCCCTTCCCTACGGTCCTACCGAGGAGTATGTAAATACCCTTCGTGGTACCACTGGAAAAGATTATTCTTCTTGTTCGCAAAGTGGTTCAAGGTCCTGTTCGTATATCAACGATAAAGTGGCTCGAAAAGCTGCGGCAGATGCAAGAGTCCGAAAAATGGAAGAAGAGAGTTTAGAGAAACTTCCAGAAACCTTAAAAGCGTGCCCTTATAGTAATGAGTAAACGACTTGGATTGCCCAATTTGGGACTTGGATTAGGGCTTAGGAATCAACATTTTGAATACATTCTTGAAAACGAACCCGCAGTAGACTGGTTTGAAGTGATTTCAGAAAACTTCATGGATTCTTTTGGCAAACCAAGACACATCTTACAACAAATCGCAGAAAAATACCCCGTGGTCATGCACGGGGTTTCTATGTCTATTGGAAGTACAGACCCTTTGAATTTCGACTATTTAAAGCGTTTAAAAACCTTGGCTGATGAAGTTAAGCCTGCTTGGATTAGTGATCATTTATGCTGGACAGGGGTGCTAACCACCAATTCGCATGATTTACTGCCATTACCGCTTAATGATGAATCCTTACAACATGTCTGTGATCGGATTCGGCAAATACAAGACTATTTAGAAAGACCGCTAGTCGTAGAAAACCCAAGTACCTATGCAGCGTTTAAGAATTCTACGATTCCTGAATGGGAATTTTTAAGATTAATGACCGAAGAAACGGGTTGCGGATTGTTACTCGATGTCAATAATGTCTACGTCTCTTCGTTTAACAACGATTTTGACCCTGTGGAATACATCAACGGAATTCCGCATGATAAAATCGTACAAATGCACTTGGCAGGACATCAAAACATGGGGAATTATATCATAGACACCCACGATCGCGAAGTCACCAATCAGGTTTGGAAACTGTTTCAAATGACCTATCAACTCGCGCCAGAAGCATCCATTTTATTGGAATGGGATGGGAATATTCCGCCGTTTGAGGTATATCACGCAGAGCTCATGAAATCGAGGAAGTATATGGACCCCCATTTTCGCGGAAGCGAAAAAGAAATACACCATTCTGATCAAGAACAGGTGTCTAATCCACTGAATGTTGTTCCTTTGGAACTGATGAATAAATCGTAAAGGAACCTATGGAAAAAGAGAAGATCCCCCTCGCTCATTTTCAACAATGGATGCAACAATTGTTGTTAGATCCTTTTCAACAAACGGATCTAGATCCTTCTGCGCTCCTCCCCGATGCGTACAATGCGCTAGAGGATGTAATTCATGATTCTAAAAAACTGTCTGCACGCGAACATCTAGGCATCTACCAACGCAGTTATATTGCGAGATTGCGGCATTGTATGTCACAACAATTTAGCGCTTTGGAATATGCTTTAGGGGAGGATATTTTCTGCGCTTTTGCTGATGATTATTTAGCATCAAGACCTTCCTATAATTACAATTTAGCATTATTAGGGAAGCATTTTCCTGAATATTTAGAAGCTAATAGACCTGACAAAGACGCGCCTCAAAAAGAGGATTGGATTAATTTTGTGATTGAATTGGCACAATTTGAATATGACTTAGGTGTTATTTTTGAACAAAAAGCGGAAGAAACCTATATACTCGCCAACATTGATTCTCCAGAAGAAAAACTCCGCTTGGTTCCTATTTGTGAGTTGTTTGCCTTTGATTTTCCGGTACGCAGGTTTTATTCTGGTTTTAAAAACGGGAAAGCGCCTGATTTGCCTTTTGAACAGAAGACCTATACGGTGGTCTTACGTCACAACTACAAATTGGCGGTGTATGACCTGCATAAAGAACAATTTGAATTTTTGACCTATGTGAAAGCGTGTACGACGGTTCCTGAAGCCATCACAAAATTCAAAGAAAACCGCCCAGAGGAAGCGGCACAATTTGATCGTGTATGGAATACTTGGAAAACACGTTGGATAGCAATACAGTTGTTTAAAGTGCAGTAAAATGCTTACTAGTACGCCTCCTGTCCCCACGGCAGGCAAGTTCGCAAAACTTGTGCTGAGCATAGTAGAAGTAGCCTATGCACTCATTTCCAAAAGCTATGATCTATGTCATTTTAAAATTATTGGTATCTTCCCTTTTTAAATAAAGAAACATCACATATCTGCGGAACTATTCTCTCGGCTTTTGTGGTACAGATCAACAAATAATCCTAAGCAAAAACGTATGAATTTTTTCAAAAAACTATTTTCCTCAAAAAAAGAAGCCAATACACCAGATAAAAAAGAAGAAGGGACACCTTTTAATACCATCTATTCGACGGAGTATTTTGACAAAAGATATACAGAGGATGCCATAGAACCAGACATGTTAGATGGGTGTTTAAAAATGGTAGAAAGCTATTTTATGGATAACAAACTTGAAAGAAAAATAGAAAATCCTATGAATCATCCTACCAACCTTGACCAAGTGGATCAAGATGGTTTGGGGTTTGTCCTGTATTGCAAAGCCTTTCAACTTGGAGAAAAAGAAGCGACGTTATTTTTGGCCTATGCGTTCAGTGATTTTCTAATCACTAGGTATGGATTCAAATTATTCAAAGATGCGACGCCTGAGTATCCGCTACGAGGTATGACTTTAAAATATGACAGAAATGGGGTTGTACTATCATTATACCCGTATGAATATGCGTCTAAAGTATTGACTGGAAATCAAACTTTTTCTGAGATGAATGAAAGGTTGGACGCGCAACTTGCTAAAATGCCAAATATGGACGACCTCTTAGGAACCTCCAGAAAGCCAGGAAACGATCAATAAAAATCACTTATAATCCTACATATATTGAAAAAAGAAAAAATAATAGATGTTGGCGTTTTAGCCTTACGATGGTATTTGGTGTATTTTATGATCAGTTATGGTTGGGCAAAAGTAACACTAAGTCAATTTGGAGTACATGATCCTTCCATCATAGAGCAGCCGCTTAGAGAGGTAGATAGTTTTTATGTAGCGTGGCATCTTTTTGAAAGAAGTCCCTTCTTCAATATTTCTACAGGACTTTTAGAAATTTTAGGCGGGATATTACTCATTTTTAATAGGACCGTTCTGATAGGTGCGCTGTTGGTTTTGTCCATTTTAGCTCAAATTTTAATCATAGATATCGCGTTTACAATGGGGATGCATGGATTTGGACTTCCTGTTAGAATTGGCGGAATGATCATCGCCGATGTACTTATTCTTTTTTACTACAAAGAAAAAATTATACAGGCTTGGAAAATCCTTACCAGCGGTATTACTACAAAATTCAAATACAAATGGTGGGTATTTTTGATCTTACCTATTGTTGGGTTTTTAATGGATTTTGTGATGGCCATACTCTTAATGCCCTTAAA
>CAYGQJ010000188.1:0-5667 GCA_964351845.1 uncultured Flavobacteriaceae bacterium
GTGTGTAGGTAAGGGTATACGCACCATCTCCTACATTGGGTTCTGGTTGTGGGAAGATCAATTGTCCGATACCTGCTGCGGGTGTTGCCGTGCTTCCTGTGACAGGTAATAGATAATCTCCGTTATCATCCAAGAAATTTTCTGCAAACTCAAACTCTGGAAACACCATAAAATCAATTGCAAAAGGCACGAAGTTACTTGGGATGATGCTAAAAACCGCTCTCGAATTTCCATACACTCTGTCTCTTGCTTCGGCAGTCACCGGACTACTCATGGCTACAAAATTACGATCATCCAGGGTTGGGGTTGTTTTCGCGACAGCTATAGATCCATTATTTATAGTGACAGCACCTTCTTGAATTTGAACAATACTTCCCTCATTAGAAACATCAAGTGTTCCGTTTATAGTAATGTTATTTTCTACGCTTACAGAATTGCCATCAGTAATGATAAGCGTAGCTCCAGCATTAATGATTAGTTCACAGGCGATAATATCTCCAAGACCTATGGTTGACGTGTTATAATCTTGGGCAATAATGGCAGTCATGGTCGTATCAGGCGTGCCATTATCCCATCCCATGGCAGTATAGGTGGTGGTACCCCCTGCACAAAGGGGTAGTACATTTTTATACCAAATTATGTGTTGATCGATTACATCTATATCCCCATCACCATCGAGATCTCCAGTAGTAAATGAGTTATTAAATGAACTAGGTAAACCGGTTGTTACAATGTTGGGTTGTCGAGTAAAAATTCCAGCACCATTATTTTTATGCCAGGCAATACTGCTGTCAAAAGTTGAAAGTGATCGTGATAGTATATCCAGATACCCATCGCCATCAAGATCTGCGGTAGCGGTATCAGTAATATCATCAGGAGTCGAGGTATTATTAGATTGTTGAGTAAACGTGCCAGATCCATCATTTTTATACCAAATTAGCTCGCCATTGGCAAAAGAATTGCTAGAAAACACATCTAAATCTCCATCATTATCAAGATCTGCTGTATTTACAGTAACCGTATTTATTGTAGAAGTTGTAATATTTTGTGAAGTACCAAAATTTCCAGTGCCATCATTTTCGTACCAATTGACCTTACCTTCTGTAGCCAAAGCTGCAAGTACATCTATATCTCCATCGCCATCAAGGTCTCCAAGAGTAAGATCAGAAAAACCAGTTGCATTTGAACTAATGTCTGGTTGTGATGTGAAATTTCCTGAACCATCATTTTTAAACCAGGCAATACGGTTGCTTTGAAACGATGTTGACGTTGTTATGACATCTATATCTCCATCGCCATCAAGGTCTGCGGTTATAATATTATCGGCAAAACTTATATCGGAGTTAATATTTGGTTGTTGTGTAAAATTTCCAGCACCATCATTTTTAAACCAGATAATACGACTGTCTGATATTGAGTTTGCTAAGATGTCTAAATCACCATCTCCATCTAGGTCCCCAAATGTAATTTCAGAAATGAATTGCGCGTTCGAACTAATATTTGGTTGTTGTGTAAAATTTCCTGTACCATCATTTTTGTGCCAAAAAAGACGGCTATCTGAGGAAGAAGAAACAACGTCCAAATCGCCATCGTTATCTATATCTGCGATATTAACTCTTACAGTTGCAAATGCATCTGTTACTATCAAATTATGACCAATTATAGGAAAAGTACCTGGACTATTTGGGTTTGCAGCGGCTGTATATTGATAGGTAAAAGGTTTTCTAAGTGATTCTTGTACGGTATTTAAAATACCAGTCGTTAAAGTTGTTGTGATTGTCTCGCCAGGAAAGAAATCGCGATTAGGGTCTATGTTTGCTACGGCTCCGGTAACTATAGGATTAGAAAAAGTAAACGGCACTCCATAATTTCCTGAAATTTTTATAGAAGAATTAGTTATTGAAGTAGGATCAATATTTTGGTTAAATGTAAGTGCAATATCTGTACTATTATTTACATTAAGCGCGTTAATATCTGGTAATGAGGTAGCTAATCTTAATGCGGGTATTATTTCTAATATGACACTAGTAGGAGTGTAGTTAATTTGCCAATCTTCATTAATTAAACTAGGTAAAAATGTATCATCAAAAGTTCCAGAGACTGCATTTCCAGTTATTATGGTAAAGGTTTCGCCTACCTGCGGTTCATATCCAGTAGGTAAACTTACAGTAAGTGTCCCTGCCAGTGAGACAGACTCTGCAACAAGTATTTGATCATAATCTGTTCCAGGTATAGAAGCGCCTTGAATTTCAATATTTAGATTTGCCGTATTTTGGTGAGTATACGCATTTGTGAAAGAATAAATGCCTGGAGAATTACCTGGAGATAAAGTACTCGCATTAACAAAGTTGCCTTCATGCGATGCATTTGTGCCCGTAAGTGTCCCATTGTTAATAAGCGTGCCGTTATCTTGGGCGATAAAATTATTTCCGTTCGATAGTATACCTGTAGTTGTATTTGTTACGCTACTATTTGTTCTTGTGATCAATTCTCCACTACCTGTAATAATAATTGAAGCTTGGTTGGTGATCGTTGAAAAATTACTTAATTCTCCTCCAGAGCCTATGTTGATCATGGCTTGATTAATCACATTGCCGCCTGAAAAATTACGTAATTCTCCTCCAAAACCTAAATCAATCATTCCTTGATTAGTGAGATTGCCTTCAGAAAGATTGCTAAGTATACCTCCGGACCCATTATTAATTGCAAATTCAATAGCTCCAAGATTCATAAAAGAGCCAGAGTTATTTATAATTGAATTGCTGCCATTAATTAATATAGAACCATTGTTTGTAACCGTTGCCATATTGTTATTAAGCGTGTCCCCTCTATTATCGA
Organism: uncultured Flavobacteriaceae bacterium; assembly: GCA_964351845.1. Classification (GTDB taxonomy): domain Bacteria; phylum Bacteroidota; class Bacteroidia; order Flavobacteriales; family Flavobacteriaceae; genus Dokdonia. The sequence continues at coordinate 2,839 of CAYGQJ010000188.1, forward strand.
ATTCTCCACTATTGTTGAGTGTTAATATGCCATTTAATTGATAATGTCCAGCACCTTCATTTCTAAACTCTCCATTATCAATAGTTAATGTGCTTCCCGCATTATTAGTAAATATGCCATCATTTATTAATAGTCCAAAATTTATGTTGGCAGATCCTGTAATAGTTACTTGCCCCTCAGGATTATTATTAAAAACAGACGCAACATCGGAGACATTTAACGAGCCTGCTATAGAAACTGTACCTGTATTGGACAAGGTAGCAGTGGGAAGCGATAATGCTGCTCCAGATTGAACCGTAAGTGATCCTGTATTATTTATTAATGATGTACCTGTGACCCTACTTACTATACCATTGGTTAACACTGTAAATGTGCCTTCATTATTAAATGTGCCATTATTGTTCATAAATTGGCTACTCATATTTGCTGTATTCGTAATCGTTCCACTATTGATAAAGAAAAATGAATTTGTAAATGTGGCATTATTGGTAATAGTGCCTGTCGTATTTATAGTAGCAGAGATAGCAGGTGTAGCTGGACTATTTACATTAGTAAATGTTCCAGCATTATTTGTAATCCCACCACCAGCATTAATAAGTTGCCCATTATTCACGAATGTTCCTGTGTTAACAATTGAGGAAGTACTATCATTATTTAATGTGCCAAAACCACTGTTTGTAAATGCACCACTATTTTGTATACTTCCTCCAATATTATTAAGGGTAGTTCTATTTGAAAAGGATGATTGGTTTATAATGCTTCCTCCTGTATTTTGTATTGTAGCATTATTATTGAGTGTTCCATTATTGATAATGCTAAAAGTAGAATTTAATTGACTATTGTTTGTTAGCGATGCATTGTTAATAGTTAGGGTACCATTATTATTAAGTGTAGCATCATTTGTAAAAGAAACTAGGGCGTTTGAAAAACGTTGTATCGAGATAGTTCCTCCTGACTGATTCGTAATTGTTCCAAGATTAGTAGCTGCCGTAAAATCTTCAGAACTATTAAATTCACTTCTAATAGTAATAGTACCTGCATTTACTATGGTGCCTCCAGCTAAATTGTCAAGATTCCCAATCCCATCATTAGGCCTATTTGCATCTATCAATGCAGGGTTTATCGTTAGATTACCAGCCCCATTGGTTATTGATCCGTTGTTGGTAAGAGAATGAAGACCTTCTATTATGCCAGTATTTTCTATAGTTCCTTCATTAGTGATGTCTATATTTAGTCTACGTCTCAAAGTACCGTTGAGATTTCTAAAAACACCTGTTAAAGTATTATTAAATTCTCTTTGTCTCGCTGTTATTAGTGGAGCATCTATTAAGCCACTATTTATAAAAGTTCCATTATTAGTAATGACATCTTTGTTAAATACAGAGGTGTCCTGATTTACATAAACCAGAAAGCCTTCAGAATTTATGGTTATGTTTCCATTATTGATAATAGTAATTACATCAGGATTTCCTGATCCTGATATATTTAAAACACCTTCAAGTTGTATCGTTCCATTATTAGTGAAAATAGAAGTTCTTAGAGATACACTACGACCTGCAGGAATAATAACAGTTGCATTACTATTTACATTGAGCCCAGGAGAAACACCTCCTTCCCAAGTAGAACCCTGTGACCAAAAACCACCTTCAACAGATGCTGTAAAAGTCTGTTGTGCAGTAAGTATAGGAGTAATTGAAACTATAAAAGTTATAAGTAAGAGTAACTGTTTCATAATTTAGGGAATTATCAGTTTGATTGTGAAAATACAATAAAATTAATTTGTCAGTAAATATGTAGCTATTGCAAAAACTAGGTAGGGGTACGTAGGGAATGATTAGAGATTTTTGATTGGAGATTTTTGAATATCGAATAATGAATACTGAACACCGAATTTCGAAGTTGAAAAATAAAAAAGGAAGCGTTTGAAGTTGGGAACTAGAAGTATGAAACTGTATGCTATATGCTCGTATATTAATCTATTATACTTCTTTCTAATCTTACTTTGATAAAGGCAACCTGATAATCAATAGTCATTTCGACAAAGCGTAGCGCCGAGAAATCCCACAAGTAGTTCTATTATGAGTTTGAGTTAACTACATTGATAGGATCACTATTATGCGATTTCTCGTCACTCATTCTTCGTTCTGTCGAAATGACCCAATACATTTTATAAGAGTCTAGACAAGATCAAGATGACGTATTGATTTAATTTTAAGTATCTAAAGTAAATTAGAGTAATACTCTAACAATAGAGTGTTACTCTAATTCTGATTTGTCATACTATGTTTGTCTCTTGGAGCCTGACTTTGTCGGTAGACAGGCGCAGTCGAGAAGTTTTTGATATGTAGTTACGATAGCTCTCGACTGCGCTCGAGGTGACATTTATTAAAATACTTTAGAAACACCTATTTATCTCAGGATTAATTTCTTAATAACCGTATTTTCTTGTGATGTGATTCGCATAAAATACATCCCTCTCGCAAGATTATTTAGATCTATTGTTTGTATTTGATCAAAGTTTTGAAGATCGATACGTTTGATGATTTTTCCGTTGATGTCTGTAATCAGGGCTTTTTCAAGTCTTGAAGATCCAGCATATGCTAGTGTCACCTGACCCTGTGATGGGTTAGGGTAGAGGTTCATTACGCTTTCGCGAAAGCTTTCTCCGTCTGCACTCAATACGTCACGATCTTGGAAAACCATCGTGAATCTGTCTGTATATACTCCTTTCTGAGCTGTAAATGTATACGACTGTTCGTTTAGGTTGACAATGGTATTTAACACATGATCGATGATAAAAACGGTTGCATTTTCTATAGCGATTCCTTC
>CAYGQJ010000189.1:0-5619 GCA_964351845.1 uncultured Flavobacteriaceae bacterium
CAGTTTTGTTTAAATTTTAACTAACTTTTGTTAAACAAAAGAAACTTATTGTTTAAATTTGATATGTTAAAAAGAGCTTATGGATAATGTAGTAAAGACAAAATTTAGCATTAAAGACCTTGAGAGTCTTAGTGGAATCAAAGCACATACCATACGTATCTGGGAAAAAAGATATAATCTTTTACAACCAGAACGTACAGATACCAATATTAGAACATATGCATTGAGTGATCTTCAAAAATTACTGAATGTTGTTTTTTTAACAGAAAACAGGTATAAAATTTCTAAAATAGCCCAATATTCTTCCGTAGAGATTGCCGCTATTGTAGCACAAATTGTATCAGAAAAAAGTATTGGAAATGAAAATCATGCGATCAATTCGTTTAAGATTGCCATGATGAATTTTGACCAGAATCTGTTTTATAAGACCTATAATACCCTTCTTGAAGTAAAAACCTTTGAGGAGATTTTTTATGAATCCTTCCTGCCTTTACTCCACGAGATTGGATTACTATGGCAAACAGACACGATCAACCCTTCACATGAGCATTTTATATTCAACTTGATCAAGCAGAAAATCTTAGTCAATATTGAGAAGAAGCAACGGGAGACCTTACCACGTAACGAGCAAACATTTGCCTTATATCTTCCTGAAAATGAAATCCACGAATTAGGACTCCTTTTTCTAAATTATGAAATCGTTTCTCATGGATACAAAGTCATCTACTTAGGGCAGAGCATTATGCTAGAAAACCTTAAATACTTATCTATCAACCACCCTAATTTATCCTTTGTCACGTACTTTACAGTACAGCCTGTAAAAGAGGAAATCCCTCAATATTTTAAGGATTTTAATAGTTTATTTGGGAAACAAAAGCTACACTTGTATGTATTAGGAAGCATGGTACAACACATCGATGAAAAAGCGATTCCTGATAATGTACGCCTCATGATGAGCATCCGTGAATTCGTCAACTTAATTAATAAATCTACTGCAAAATATGCCTAAACACATTGCCATTATTGGTTCTGGATTTTCATCACTTTCGGCCGCTTGTTATTTAGCCAAAGCAGGGTATACAGTAGATGTATTTGAAAAAAACAACACCTTAGGAGGTAGAGCAAGGCAATATAAAAGAGATGGGTTTACCTTTGATATGGGACCTAGTTGGTATTGGATGCCCGATATTTTTGACAAATTCTTTAGAGATTTTGGAAAAGAAGTAACCGATTTCTATAACTTAGAAAAACTAAATCCTGCCTATCAAGTATGGTTTCAAGATGAAATTGTCACTATAGGAGACACCTTAGATAAAATTGCTGTTGAGTTTGAACGCATCGAACCCGGAAGTTCACCCGCCTTAAAAAAGTTCATTAAAAAAGCAGGTGTCAATTATGACATTGCGATCAATGATGTGGTGAATAAGCCAGGACTTTCTCCCTTTGAGCTTGTGACACCAGAAACAGCCGTTCGTGTCAATCAGTTTTTTAGAACCATCAGTGATGATGTTCGCAAGGCTTTTAAAAATGAAAAGCTGGTTTCTATTTTAGAATTTCCTGTGCTATTTTTAGGCGCAAAACCCAATAAAACCCCTGCCTTTTATCGGTTTATGAATTATGCTGATTTTGGATTAGGCACTTGGCACCCTAAAGGAGGGATGCACATGGTAATTAAAGGCATGATTGACCTTGCGACATCACTAGGCGTGACCATGCATACGGATAGCCCTGCGACAAAAATCAACGTAGAAAACGGAAAAGTACAAGGCGTAGAAATCAATAACACCTTTCATAAAGCAGACATTGTAGTATCTGGAGCTGATTATCATCACTCGGAAACCTTACTTACGGAGAAGGACAGACAATACACAGAGGCATACTGGGAGAAAAAAACATTTGCACCTTCTTCCCTACTCTTTTATGTAGGGTTTGATAAGAAATTTGAAAACGTAGCACATCATAACTTGTTTTTTGACACCGACTTTGATGAGCATGCACGTACGATATATGATGACCTTGCCTGGCCAAAAGAACCGTTGTTTTATGCGAATTTCCCGTCAAGAAACGACGAGACTATGGCGCCAGAAGGCAAAGAAAATGGTTTCTTTTTAATCCCTATCGCTCCCGGTGTAGAAGACACACAGGCATTACGCGATCAATATTTTGATATTATCATGGAACGTCTAGAACGACTTTCTGGACAAAAATTCAAAGAACATATCTTATTTAAGGAATCTTTTTGTGTTGACGATTTTGTAAAAGAATACAACTCTTACAAAGGAAATGCATACGGAATGGCGAATACATTATCACAAACTGCATTTTTAAGACCTAAACTTAAAAGTAAAAAGGTTAAAAATTTGTATTTTACAGGACAATTGACCGTTCCGGGACCTGGAGTGCCTCCTGCATTAATATCAGGAAAACTCACGGCACAACTAATAGCCAAAAATAACTAGCAAGCATGAAATCACTATTTGACATCGTATCCAGACAGTGTGCAATGACCGTAACCAAGTCATATAGCACCTCGTTTTCGAGTGCTACAAAAATGTTGTCACCTATTATTAGACAAGATATTTACAATATATACGGCTTTGTACGATTTGCCGACGAAATCGTAGATTCTTTTCATGACTATGATAAAGCCGTCCTTTTTGAACGATTTGAGCAAGACTTAGCACACGCACTTACAGATAAAATTAGCTTAAACCCGATCTTGAATGCCTTTCAAGAAACGGTACACAAATACAAGATAGAAAGACATCTTATTGATTCTTTTATGAAAAGTATGCGTCTGGATTTAACAAAGTCTCAGTACCTGACAGATGAAGAATATAAAGAGTATATCTATGGCTCGGCAGATGTGGTAGGACTGATGTGTCTGACGGTTTTTGTAAAAGGAGATAAAGAACGTTATGAAAGTCTCAAGCAAAGCGCGATGAGTTTAGGATCTGCTTTTCAAAAAGTAAATTTCCTTAGAGACCTCAAAGCTGATTTTGAAGGATTAAGCAGAACATATTTCCCTGACACGAATCTTCTCGATCTTGATGAAGCATCAAAACAACGGATCATCAAAGATATCGAAGGCGATTTTGAAAAAGGACTCGCAGGCATACACCAGCTTCCTATAGAAGCAAAATTTGGTGTTTATGCAGCCTATAGATACTACAAAAAGCTATTAACCAAATTGAAACGCGTTCCTTCATCTGAAATCAAAAATAGCAGAATACGTGTCCCAGACCACGTAAAAGTGAGCCTTTTAGCTCGAAGTTATGTAAAATATCGTCTAAATCTTATTTAAGTTTACACAATGCAAACCCTACTTTGGATCTCAATTTTTCTTCTCACCTTTTGTATCATGGAATTTATGGCGTGGGCAACGCATAAATATGTAATGCACGGATTTATGTGGTCTGTACACAAAGACCATCATCATAAAAAACACAACTCTTGGTGGGAGCGCAATGACTTATTCTTCATTTTCTATGCGCTCGTAAGCATCGGTTGCTTTCTATTATGGCAATACGAAGGCTTCTGGGCAGGACTGCCTATAGGATTGGGTATTTTCGCCTACGGAGTCGCATACTTTATGGTGCATGACATTTTTATACATCAGCGATTCAAACTCTTTAGAAAAGCAGATGGTTGGTATGGAAAAGCACTAAGACGTGCACATAAAATGCATCATAAGCATTTAGGCAAAGACGACGGAGAATCGTTTGGAATGCTATTTCCGCCTGTAAAGTACTTCAAGCAAGCCAAGGCACAAGTAAAGAAATAATGTTGTCCGTTCGAGCGCAGTCGAGAACTTTTATATAGGTTTCGACTCCGCTCAACCAGACAATATCATAGCATTCTAAGAATCGTCACCACACGTATATACCTGAGGACATCCTATGTAAAAAGGACAATAAAATGGGCCTGTAACTGCACCTGCACAATCACACCCGCATAGCGATAAATCGGGTTTTCCGCTGATACCTCCTACAATGTCTTTTTGTTGTTTGCTATTTAATACACTAGCTCTAGAAATTGCTTTTAATTTTTTCATAATATTTTGATTTTAAGGTTGATATAAATCTACGCACTATTTATTATAAATCAAATAGAAACAAAAAATTTAACTTTCTAATATGCATTTATAAAACAGAGACCATAACCCTGTCGTTTCAATTTTCTCAATTTCATAACGATCTATACCATTATTCACACCGGCTTAAAGCACGACATCAGATACTCTTGGGACAAAAAAACACCTGTTATAAAGATATAACAGGTGTTTTCTTAGTGTACGTTTTAAAATTGATGTTAACAGTTATACACTTGAGGGCACGATATGATAAAAGAACAATACGAGGGTCCCGTCACATTTCCTGCACAATCGCATCCACATACTTGAGCTTCTCCATCTGGACCTCCACCTTTGCCTCCTAAGACATCTTTTTGTTGTTTGCTACTTAAAACAGTGGCGCCAGTTATTGATGTTAGTTTTTTCATAATATTATGGTTTTAAGGTTTTTATAAATTTACAAAATATTTATTATATGCAGAGATGAGACAGAATGCGTTTTATTTTTTGTCCTGTATTCCCCTTTCGTAGGCTATTGCTTATTCGTAAGTTTGTAGGATGCAATATACGTCGTTGGTTACCGGAGGCGCGGGTTTTATAGGATCTCATGTCGTCACACATCTCATACACGCTGGACATACCGTGGTGGTGCTAGATGATCTATCGGGTGGTTTTAAAGAAAATATACACCCAAAAGCTATTTTTAAACAGGGCTCGATTACAGATACAAACCTTGTCAATACGCTTTTTGAATCCTATTCCTTTGACTATGTGTACCATCTGGCCGCGTATGCCGCCGAAGGACTCAGTCACTTTATTCGAAAATTCAATTATCAAAATAACCTCATCGGGAGTATTAATTTGATCAATGCCTCCGTGAATTATCACATCAAGTGTTTTGTCTTCACCTCCTCTATTGCGGTCTATGGAGATCAAGAACTCCCTTTAAAAGAATCTCAAAAACCGCAACCTGAAGACCCCTATGGGATTGCCAAATATGCTGTAGAGCTAGACCTTGAAAATGCCCACAAATTATTCGGTTTAAACTACATCACGTTTAGACCCCACAATGTGTACGGTCCGCACCAAAATATTGGCGATAAATACCGCAATGTCGTGGGTATTTTCATGAATCAGCTCTTAAAAAAAGAATCCTTGACCATTTTTGGCGATGGCAATCAGAGTCGGGCGTTTACCTATATAGACGATGTTGCGCCGTATATTGCAAAGAGTCCCGCTTTCGCGAAAGCGTATAATCAAACCTTCAACATAGGAAGTGACCTCCCTACAACCGTAAATGAGCTGGCACATGAAATTGCCTCGGTGATGAAAACCGAAGCACACATCCACCACTTAGAGCAACGCGAAGAAGTCGTACACGCCTACTCAGACCATGCAAAATTCAATGCTATTTTCAAACCCGCCCCCGAAGTTCCCCTCTCGGAAGGACTTGCAAAAATGGCTGATTGGGTAACGACACACGGTGCCAGAGAAAGTAGTACTTTTGAGAACATAGAAATCACCAAAAACCTTCCTGAGTCTTGGCA
>CAYGQJ010000190.1:0-5512 GCA_964351845.1 uncultured Flavobacteriaceae bacterium
CTTTGAAATTGTCATATTGAATCAGAAGAATATAGCCCTAAAAGCTGAATTTAACTAGGCATCATAGCAAAAACTTTATTTTCACATAGATGACCAAAAGATTTTTATGGAATGGGAGATATAGTAGAATAGATGAATTAATCCAAATGAAGAATAGAGTCACCACACATAACAACAGTAACCGTTGCACACCTCCATAATTCTAATAAAAACAACGCATGCTACCCTTCTCCCCCAAAGCTTTTCTCCCAAGAATATAATACGACTACATCGGTAAACATGCAATAATAAACCCCGTATATGAAACTGTAGATCGTATGTTATGATCACCCATGAGTATTTATGAACCTTCTTGAAAACCCAGTGTATGTCTTACTCATGCGGCTTACTAGTATAAACAAAATCACTTTTCTTACTTCTTCCTTGGTTGTATTTAATTTTTCCTTAGTTCATCAGAAATAGGTTTCGTACATACGAGAACACCTGTAGTTTTACGGTATAAATTATTAAATATATCAATCATGAAGAACACAAAAAAAGAACTAATTTTTCTACGAACATTTGCATTTACAACAGTATTAGGTATGCTAACATTAGCTACGGTTTCTTTTACAGGAGCTAACAATCAAAAATTTGGAACTATAGATGTAGAACGTATTAATATTGTAGAAAAAGATGGAACCGTAAAAATGATCATCACTAATGTAAAAGAATTTCCCAATGGTAGAGATTCAATAAACAATAGACCCATCAATGTGAAACGTAAGAAACGTTCAGGCATGCTCTTTTTCAATGAAGATGGGATTGAATGTGGAGGTTTTATTTATGACGGAAGCAAAAAAGAAAATGGACATAGTTCCGGACTCTCGTTAACTTTTGATAAATATGATGGTGATCAAGCGATGCAGTTACTAAATACTGATAGGGAACGAAATGGAAAAAGAAGGATTAAGAGTTCATTAGTTTTTAACGATCTACCTGAAAACTCCACACAGCAAAGTACTGCTGCCATATGGGCAGAATTAGATACTATAGAAGACAAAAAAGCACGGAAGAAAAAATACAATGAATATGCAGAAAAAGGCTTAGTTGGTATCACTAAAAGACTGGAAATTGGAAACATGGGGAAAGGTCGACCAAACGGATTATTTCTTTATGACGATGAGGGGAAAATGAGAGCGATGTTTTGTATCGATTCAGAAAATAATGTTCGTTTAGAAATGTATGATCCAAATGGGAATAAGGTGAGTTCGTGGCCTACAAAGAACTAAATTTTATAATTTTCAGTGGAGGTTTCTGTAAAAACCTTCACTGAAAACTTATATATTTACCATTATTACTATGAGAAAAACGATTCAATATTTAAAAGAGAACCAAGCCTTTATTCTTTTCTTATTTGTTTTCAGTTGGGTTTTAACGCTAAAAAATAAAATAGGCATTACTAGTTCTTGGGACGATTTTGTGTTCCATCCAGACACTCCTTTTTGGGTATTTATAAATGCATTTCTTATTTTCATTTTCACAGATTTTATCAAAAGAAGGTTTGAAAAAAGTAACACAAAGGAAACCCCATCTGCGTGGGAGTATTTAAAATTTTTCGGAATCAGTTTCGTCTCCTATATCCTTTTAATGAACGTATTTGGAATTTTTATTTCGATTGTTTTTGATACTGTTTCTAGAAACTTTAATTCGACGTACCAAGTAACCTATAAAGTGTTCACACAAGTTATTGATTTTATAATTTTTGGCGGTTTTTCTTTGGCCTACTTGTATTACAAAGAAAATAGGGATTACAAAAAGAGGTTAAATGCCTATAAAATCAGTAATTCTAAAAGTAAAATACAGCAACTTAAAGCACAATTAAATCCGCATTTCCTTTTCAATAATTTAAACATACTAGACCAACTTATTGAAGAAGATCAACACAAAGCGTCTGATTTTTTAAGTCGTTTTGCAGAACTCTACCGGTATGCATTGAGAAGTTCTGAAAAAGAACTCATCAATATCCAAGAAGAGCTAACATTTACTCAAAACTATTTTGAGTTGATGCAGACAAAATATCAGGGCTATTATCAATTAATCATTAATAATGACCCAAAAAACGTGAACAACATAGTGCCACCATTTTGCCTACAGGTATTAGTAGAAAATGCTATTGTACATAATTTAGGAACCACCCAAAACCCTGTAATCATTAATATTACAATAGACAATGAAATTAAGGTGACCAATAACAAGATGGAGCAAAGTAGCGTAAAAAAGAACAATGGTGTTGCCTTAAAGAATCTAGACAAACAATTCAAACTACTCACAGACACCCCTATAAATATTCAAGAATCTAAGAGTGACTTTTGTGTTATTTTACCACTCATTAAAACAAATAGCGATGTTTAAAATAGTCATTATAGAAGACGAGGCGCCTGCTAGAAAAAAACTTAAAAACTATATAGAGAAAACTGGAGAGGTTTGTGAAATTATAGAAGAAATTGAGACTGTTGATGCAACCAAATCATTTTTTCAAACACATCCTAATGTAGACTTAATTTTTTCAGATATTGAATTACGAGATGGTAATGTTTTTGAGGCATACGATCAACTAAAAATCACTGCCCCTATTATTTTTACAACAGCGTATGATAGCTTTTGGATGAATGCTTTTGAAACCAGTGGAATTGAGTATTTACTAAAACCATATTCCTATGCTCGTTTTGAAAAGGCTTGGAATAAGTATACGCTCTTAAAAAATAAAATGGAGGTTCACCACAATGATATCTTTAGCAAGTTAGATGCCTATTATCAAAGTAAGTCAGACGTAAAACCTATATATAAAGAGTACATTCCTGTAAAATCTAATACTGGTATTTACTTTTTAAAAGTAGAAGATATGATGTTCATTCAATCAGATTATGGGGTTGTTTTTGCTTATGACTCTAGCAATAAAAAACACCTATTAAACCAAACTTCTTTGAAAGAAATACAAGAAATGCTGCATCCAACAAAATTCTTTAAAATCAATAGAAGTGAGTTTGTGAATAGAATGTATATTGAAAGAATAAATCGATATACTAAAAACACTGTTGCCATTCATATCAAGTCTCACATTTTAAAAACGAGCCAGAGCAACACAGCCGCATTTAACGCTTGGGTAGGTATAAAATGACATGAATTTGTCAGCATCATTTCAAATTCAAAACAAGAAAAATTGATGCTTTATCATTCTAAACCTATGAACGTTATAAACTATAGGTATTACAAGCGCTTGTAATGTGCTTAAACGTGTCATATATAAATTACCATACACCTTTTGATAACTTACTGATGCTGTTAGAATAACATATAAAATATTGTATATTGGTTTTGTGTTAATGTTCTAAACCATTTGAAAAAAACAACAGATATATTAATTATAATTTTCACAATCCTTGTAGTTTCGAGCATTGCTTTTGTAATAATCGGAATATTTGTAATACAAGATAAATATAATGGTGAACCAGAAACAGCGGAGTTTATAGAAAAAATCATAACTAAAGAAAAAATCTTATTTCAACAAAATGATTTAACTTGGATAAAAAACAGAGTAAATGAAATCGACGAATCTAATGATTTAATAAAAACGGAATTTGATTGGAATGAAATAACGGGAACTGCAACTGATGGTGGCGGCACTTTAACTGTTTGGCAGAATAAGAATTATATTATTAAAATAGAACAGGAAATAGGACTCTCATATGGTCGGATAAGAACAATTATTTATCTTGATAAAGGAGTTCCAATAAAAATAATAGACACAGAAGAAAATTTCGGGTACGATAAAAGTGAATTGAATGAAGTTTTTAAAGGTACGATTTACGTGTTTGAATGGGAAAATGATAATAGTAAAATTGAAAGGATTGGAAAAAGAGTTTTGAGTGAAGGTAGCTGCTCAACTTTTGATCACGAACCGGTTTTAGAACGAGCTGAAAAAGCAACATCAGAATAAAAATGGTGTAGAACATTATATATTAAAATAGCGCAAAGCGTTGTTAAAACTAAGGCTTGCGCATTTTTGGAAAGTTCCAAATTTTTAAAATACTAAGCGTAGTCGAAGTATGACGATTTCCCAAAAACAAATAGTAAAATTTAAAAAATCGGCTTGTGTTAATCCGAAAAGTTATCGCTACTTTTCATAAACGGAGCCGTTAGCTGTAATTGAAATGAAACAAACTTTATACTTCATAATACTAATTGGACTTTTAAGCTGTCAGAACTCTGAAAAGAACGTTGAATTGAAAAGTAAAGACTGTAATAACACAAAACTTGTGGGCTACATTTATCCGATAAGCAATTTTACTAACGGAAAAACTTTTCTCTACTCTTTAAAATCGAACAGAGAACCTAAACCTGAATTGTTAAAAAAAAGATATTCATTAAAAGTTGATAAAGATTCTTTACTTTTTAGTGTTACAGAAAACTCTCAAGGAATAGTAACTGACTCAACTATATTTACTCTAACTAATGGAATTCCGAAAGTTATGGAATCTTTCACAAGAGTAGATGCTTATCCCGAATTGATACCAACCAAGGATTCTATCGTTGGAAATAGATATTGTGAATTCGGAACTTTCAGTAATTCATTTGAGTATGAAATACCTTTTAATGATAAAATGGTTTCAAGAAAATTTCAAGGACATACAACTCATAAAGAATACGTAAAAAAAGTGTTCAATGGAATAGAATATAACTGTGCAATAATGGAATCACAAAAAACTTTGACGGCTGAATTTAATGGGCAAACGGAAAAATTAAATGGAACTTGGACAGGCTGTACTTGCCAAGGTTTGGGCGAACTTTATTCGACGACTAAAACCGAAGAAGGAATGGTGATTGAACACAAACTTGAAGAAATAATTGAATAAAAAACTACAGCCAACAATAGCAACCATCACCCAAGCCCACAACTCTAATAAAAACAACGCATCCTCCCCTTCTCCCCCAAAGCTTTTTCAAAAAAATATCATACATCTACATCGGTAGACATGCGATAATAAAATCACGTATATTGAGCTGTAAATTGTATGTTGCAATAATAAACGAGTGCTTATGAGCCTTCTTGAAAACCCAGTATATGTCCTACTCATGCTTCTTGCCATGGTAATTTTGGCTGTATATGCTGCCAAAACCGACCTAGGCAAAAAGTTAGGTGTAGCCCTGCTCGCCATCCTTTTTACTGCTGTGATTGCCAACTTACAACTGATTCCCTCGGCATCTAACTCGATTCCTTTGTATGATGGAATTTTTACCTACCTCGCTCCTATTTCGATTTTTTATTTGTTACTTGGTGTGAACCTATCGTCTATCAAAAGAGCGGGAGCGCCTATGATTATTTTATTTTTAATTGGGTCATTGGCAACCACCTTGGGTATTTTGATCTCGTGGTATGTCGTTTCTCCGCAAGAAGTACTAGGAGAAGATGCCAACATCATCGCTGGGATGCTCACAGGGACGTATACCGGCGGAAGTATTAATTTTAATG
>CAYGQJ010000191.1:0-3855 GCA_964351845.1 uncultured Flavobacteriaceae bacterium
TCTCAAATCTCAAATCTCAAATCTCAAATCTCAAAAAGGCCAAAGACCAAAGACCAAAGACCAAAACTACACAAAAGGGGCTTCTACAGGAAGGACCTTAATTTTCTTTTTTCTAAAATTAAAGCGATCTCCATTAGCGAGGACGTGCGTCTTTAAATTTACGAGTGACATAGGTGTGCCTTCTTTCAGTACGCTTTCGTTATTATGTTTGAGTTTTGTAGGATCAAAAAGAATCACCATTCCAGATCCTATCACTTCAAAGGTGTCCCCATTTTTAATAACTAATCCAGTATCTTCTGCAAGGCCTATCCCAAAATGTTTTGGAAATTTTGCAACGGCTTCGGCGAGTCTCCCAAATCGGCCTCTTTTAATAAAATGAGAATCAATAATCAGGTTGGAGATAAAATCCATGCCTTCTCCCATGCCTACAGCTCCTTTGATAAAGGATTCGGTACTACTCCCTCCGGTAATCATTTCTTTAGACATACACATGGCGCCAGCACTCGTTCCTGCAATGACTAAATTGTCATTTTCATAACGGTCTTGAAGGATGTTGTGGATCGTTGTATGACCTATTTTCCGTGTGATTTTAGATTGATTTCCTCCACTGAACATGATACAATCTGCTTTTTTGATCAGTGCTATGTTTTCAGCTAATTCTGAGTCTTCTTTCTTTCGAATGTCCATCACATGCACATTGCTGCACCCTAGTTTGTCAAAGGCACTTACATAATTTTCTCCTACTTCTTCGGGAATGCTAGACGCTGTAGGGATGACAATAATCAATGCCTCAGGGCCTCCACTTTCACTAACCACTCTAGAGAGAATACCATCCTCAACATACTCAAGGGTATATTGCTCATTTTCTGTATTTCCTTTATCCTCGTTTCCTCCGATAGGAATTAATGTTCCTTTAGCCATATTTTGTTTTTTAACAGTTTGCAAAAATACGGTAAATGTTCCTGAAAAAGTATATATTTATAGGATACGAATCGTAATTACCAACCTAATCTTCTATATATGGAAATAAGAGAAATCAACGCTATGCGAGGCCCAAACTATTGGTCTGTGCGACGTCATAAATTAATTGTAATGGTCTTGGATTTAGAAGAGATGGAAGAACGACCCTCCAATACCATTGATGGTTTTTTAGAACGTTTAAAAACCATGTTCCCCACGATGTACTCGCATCGTTGTTCTGTAGGGGAGCCTGGAGGTTTTTTTCAGCGTGTAGAAGAAGGAACATGGATGGGGCATATCATAGAGCATATTGCGCTAGAGATTCAGACATTAGCAGATATGGATACAGGGTTCGGGAGAACCAGAGATTATGGGGAAAAAGGCGTGTATAATGTTGTCTTTTCTTATATAGAAGAGAGTGTAGGAAGATATGCAGCAAAAGCAGCAGTACGTATTTGTGAAGCGCTTATCGAAGGGAAAGCTTATGATCTAAAAGAGGATGTACAAGAAATGCGGGAGTTGCGAGAAGCGGAAAGATTAGGGCCAAGTACAGGCTCTATTGTAGAGGAGGCAGCGAGTAGAGGGATTCCATGGATTCGATTAAATAAATATTCGCTTTGTCAATTAGGGTATGGCGCCAATCAAAAAAGAATACAAGCGACGGTCACGAGTGAAACGAGTAGTATCGGTGTAGAGCTTGCTTGCGATAAAGAAGACACGAAATACTTGCTAGAACAAGCAGAAGTTGAAGTTCCTCGTGGCGATATTATAAGCAAAGAACGAAGTCTTGAAGAAGCCTGTCGTTATGTAGGATATCCGCTAGTGATAAAACCTATTGATGGAAATCATGGAAGAGGGATTACGGTAGATATTCAAAACTACGAAGACGCACTTGTCGGGTTTCATGCAGCCAAGAAAGTATCTAGTAGAGTCATTGTAGAAAAATACATTACAGGTGATGACTATAGATTATTAGTTATTAATCATAGACTTGTTGCCGCAGCGATTCGTACGCCAGCACATGTGATAGGCGATGGAATAGCTACGATTACAGAACTTGTAGATAAAGTAAATGAAGATCCACGTAGGGGCTTTGGGCATGAAAATGTGCTCACGAAGATCACGATTAATGATCTCACCAAGACGATTATTAAAGACGCAGGATACACCGTAGACTCTGTATTGAAAGATGGAGAGCGATTAATTTTAAAAGACACTGCCAACTTAAGTACGGGTGGTACTGCCGAAGATATAACTGATATCGTACACCCTGCAAACGTTTCTATGGCAGAGCGTATTTCTAAAATCATTGATCTGGATATCTGTGGTATCGATGTCATGACAGATGATATTACAAAACCTTTATCAGAAACAGGAGGTGCTGTACTTGAAGTGAATGCAGGACCTGGATTTAGAATGCATTTAGCACCGACCACAGGATTGCCTCGTAATGTAGCGGCACCAGTTATTGATAAATTGTTCCCAATACAAGGAGACACAGGTAGAATTCCTATCGTAGCTGTCACCGGAACGAATGGGAAAACGACAACGACACGATTAATTGCTCATATTGCAAAAATGAGCGGTTATAGGGTGGGCTATACGACAAGTGATGGCGTATATATTCAAAATCGATTATTAATGAAAGGTGATTGTACAGGGCCTGCGAGTGCAGAATTTGTATTGAAAGATCCGACGGTCAACTTTGCGGTATTAGAATCTGCAAGAGGTGGCTTGTTAAGAGCGGGACTTGGATTTAAAAATTGTGATATAGGAATTGTAACCAATATTGCTGCTGATCATTTAGGACTTAAAGGAATCCACACCATAGAGCAACTAGCTCGCGTAAAAGGCGTCATTCCCGAAACGGTCTTGCCAGATGGATATGCTATTTTAAACGCAGATGATGATCTTGTTTATAATATGCGTCGAAATATTGATAGTAATTTAGCTTTATTCTCTATGGACGAGAATAACCCTAGAATTCAAGCACTACAGCGTAAAGGAGGTATTACGGCCGTTTTTGAAAATGGCTATGTAACCATTTGTAGAGGAACTTGGAAAATGCGTATTATGAAAGTAGAAGATATTCCACTTACGTATGGTGGAAAGGCGACTTTTATGATTCAGAATGTACTTCCTGCAATCCTGACAGCAAATATTAGAGGGATTAGTATAGAGGATATGAAAGCAGCCTTAGAGACCTTTATTCCTTCTGCGTCTCAAACACCTGGTCGTTTAAATATATTTGAATTTGATAATTTTACCATTCTCCTTGATTATGCACACAACCCAGCTGGGATGCGAGCATTGCAAAAATTCACAGAGAACCTTGATCATTCTTATAAGGTAGGTATTATCGCAGGGATTGGGGATCGTCGCGTAGAAGATAATAATGAAATGGGTAGGATCGCCGCAGAAATGTTTGACGAGGTCATTATCCGTCAAGATAAACGCCTTAGAGGAAAAACAGAAGAAGAATTAATTAAAATGCTGAATGACGGCATCATGGCAAAAGATCCTAACAAAAAGACGACTATTATTCCGTCTGAGAAAGAGGCGATTACCTACGCGGCAAATAATGCGAAGAAAGGGTCTCTTATTATTTTATGTAGTGATGTTATTCCAGATGCATTGGATCTAGTGGTTCGATTTAAAGATCAAGAAGCCAAAGGAGAAACTGTTTTTTCCTATTAGAAAATAGAGTACGAATACGCTTACTATATCAAAACCTTTTTCAGTAAAACGAAGGAGGTTTTTTTATACGCTCCTGCCTGCCGGCGAGGCAGGTTCGCGAAATTTTATAAGCAAAGCCCGCAAGCAAGATGCAGAGGTTAATGAAAACCGCTCGATTGAGATTTCGATGCTTCGTTTGTGTAGTGCACTCGCGACCCC
>CAYGQJ010000191.1:3955-5344 GCA_964351845.1 uncultured Flavobacteriaceae bacterium
TAAAGAAAGCCAAGCAAGATGCAGAGGGAGTATAAAAACCGCTCGATTGAGATTTTGATGCTTCGTTTGTGTAGTGCACTCGCGACCCGTTTTGATTTGTTGGTACGCGTTTTATTTGAGTTTAGTGCATAAAGAAAGCCAAGCAAGATGCTTGGCTTTCACCCCAAATCATAATTGATTATTTAAAAGTCAATTACAACAGTCTTAAATATTTTTAGCTCTAAGGCGTCTGCAAATATAATAGAAAATTATAAAATACTCATTATTAGAGACTGATTATCTTTAGTTACGTGTTATTTATACTATAACGACGGTTTTTGTGTAATCGTATATTTAGGTGTAAATTTTTACTTGTAAAACTTTATTTTGTTGATAATCAATAATTTAAAAGCAAGCCTCTCTATTGTTGAAAGATATTTTACACATATTATTTTAAAGGGTAAAAATACACATTTTTTAAAAGTTCATATTTAAAAAAGGATACTTTTAATCGTTTTGTTTCTTTCGCTGGTCTTTTTTTCTAGATAAAATTTGTGAAATTTGCCTGTTTACGCTTTCGCGAAAGCGTATAAAGCCTTCGTCTACATGTAAATTATTATTGTTTTTATTAGCGTTTAAAAAATATTTTTTATGCGTCTAGTGATAGATTGATTTTACAAAAAAAAGGGGTTTCTATGGGGGTAGGATATACTTAGATTATGCAATAATAAATGATGCAGGAATTTGTTTTAGTGAGATTTCTTAGTGAGAGTTTATTGTAAGCCCTGACATCATTTATATTGCAATCCAAACATACTCGTAGTTGTCTTTTGATCAAAAAATATTTAGTGAAAAGCTTTTTTTATTTAGTGAAGTTATACTACTTACAACTATTGCTTAGACCTGAAAAAAGTTAGGACTCTAAAAGTTTTAGTAATACAGGTCGGTTAGCGGCACTTAGCGGAATAGGCTCATTATTTAAAATTACTTTGTCTTGTGTGATGCTTAATATATGATGTTTATTGACAATATAAGATCGATGTGTTTTAATAAAATGAGCGCTATTTAATTTTGCTACGGTATGTTTTAATGTGTGCGGGACGAGTAGTGTTTTTGTGGTAGTCACTATATAGCAATAGTTGTCAAATGCTTTCAGGTATTTGATCGTTGCTTGATCGATTTTATGAATGTAGCCTTCGGCTTTGATGAGTACATATTCTTTTGCGGTTAACGATAAATTGTGCCACGCGAGCTCTATGTTGCTCCGTAATCCATTTTCTGTAAAAGGCTTTACAATATACCCTAGTGGCTTGGTTTTTTTTACTCGTGTAATGGTTTCTGGATCTGTTTGTGAGGTGAGGTATAGGTATGGGATGTCTTCTTTGTCTAGTTCTGTAGCGAGATCTACAC
>CAYGQJ010000192.1:0-5291 GCA_964351845.1 uncultured Flavobacteriaceae bacterium
GAACGTATTATTACCTCACCACAAGATGCGGTCATCACGATTTCTACAGGAGAAGAGGTGATTAACTTCTGCGCAAATAATTATTTAGGGCTTTCCTCAAACAAAGAGGTCATCCAAGCAGCAAAAGATGCGATGGACACTCATGGTTTTGGAATGAGTTCTGTACGTTTTATATGTGGTACACAAGACATACATAAAGAACTAGAGCAAAAGATTGCTCATTTTTACGGTACGGAGGATACGATTTTATACGCTGCGGCATTTGATGCCAATGGGGGTGTCTTTGAACCTTTATTAGGAGTAGAGGATGCGATTATCTCTGATTCTTTAAACCATGCTTCTATTATAGACGGGGTTCGCTTATGCAAAGCAGCCCGCTATCGCTATCAAAACAATGACATGCAAGATCTAGAAGCGCAGCTTAAAAAAGCAAATGAAGCGGGAGCACGTCATAAAATCATCGTTACTGACGGTGTGTTTTCTATGGATGGTCTTGTAGCGCCACTAGATGAAATATGTGATCTGGCTGATGCCTATGATGCCTTGGTAATGATAGATGAATGCCATGCTACTGGATTTATCGGGAAAACAGGTCGCGGTACACTTGAGGAAAAAGGAGTGATGGGTCGTATTGATATTATTACGGGTACGCTAGGAAAAGCCATGGGAGGAGCTATGGGAGGCTATACAACTGCCAAAAAAGAAGTGATAGAAATCCTACGACAACGCAGTAGACCGTATCTTTTTTCTAATTCACTAGCTCCTGCCATTGTAGGGGCATCTATTAAAGTGTTTGATATGCTAGAAAATGATACTTCTTTGCGTGATAAGCTAGCTTCCAACACCACATATTTTAAAAATGGGATGAAAAATGCGGGATTTGACATCATAGATGGAGATTCTGCTATTGTGCCTGTTATGTTGTATGACGCCAAGCTTTCGCAGCAAATGGCAGATGCTTTATTGGAAGAGGGAATTTATGTGATAGGCTTCTTTTTCCCTGTGGTGCCAAAGGGTAAAGCCCGTATACGTGTACAGTTAAGCGCGGCTCACGAGGTAGAACATTTAGATAAGGCTATTGAGGCATTTACGAAAGTTGGAAAGGAATTAGGCGTTATTAATTAACATTCTTTACACGATAGACAATGCATTTTCTAAAATTTTAGTACTTTTATCTTTGTTGATTAGTTTTAACAACTTACTTTTGCTTTTAATTAACACTTAAAATTAAGAATAAACAATGAAACATCTTAGCAGATTTTTAGTTGCTTCGCTTCTGATCATGGTAATCGGGTCGGTGAATGCACAAGACAAAAATAACCCTTGGGCAATTAATGTCGGTGCCAATGCTATTGACACGTATCCTGTTGGAGACCGTGCTCGTCAAGCTGGAACTAACCTTGAGATCAGAGGAGGCGTATTTGAAGAATTTTACAATGTAAACGATCACTGGAACATTCTTCCTTCTGTATCATACATTAACATCTCTAGATATGTTGGTGACGGGTTCGTAGTTGGAGTAACTGGAACATTAAACAGAATTGATAAATTAGGTGATGCAAGCCCTGTAAACGAATTACAACATTATGCTGTAGACGGAGCTGTTTCATATAGTCTAAAAGAAGTTATCGGAAGTACTTGGTTTGATCCTTACTTAACAGTTGGAGCAGGTTATACTTGGTTAGATAGTCAACTTACAGGAGGAACTCCTGGATTTGGAACTGCTAACGGAGGTGCTGGTGCACGTTTTTGGTTATCTGAAAACTTTAACGTTGGCGTTCAGTCAATCTACAAGCACGTATTTGAAGACAATGGCCCTTTACACTTCCAACATTCTGCATCTGTAGGATTTGCTTTTGGAGGAAAAGACACTGATGGTGACGGTATCTACGATAAGGATGATGCGTGTCCAGAAGTTGCAGGTCTTCCTGAATTTGACGGTTGTCCTGATTCTGACGGTGATGGTATCCAAGATTCTAAAGATGCTTGTCCTACTGTAGCTGGAACTGCTGAATTTGACGGTTGTCCTGATACTGACGGTGATGGTATTCCTGATCCTAAGGATGCTTGTCCTACTGTAGCTGGTATTGCCGCTTTAGGTGGATGTCCAGATGCTGATGGTGATGGTATCAAAGATGCTGATGATGGTTGTCCAAACGAGGCTGGTCCACGTGCAAACAATGGATGTCCTTACCAAGATAAAGATGGTGACGGTGTATTAGATAAAGATGATGATTGTCCAGATGTTGCAGGTACTGTAGCTAACAATGGATGTCCTGAAGTATCTGTAGAGGTTCTTAACGACCTTAACGTACAGTTCAAGTCAGTTCTTTTTGATTACAACGCAGCTAGTGTTCGTACAGAATCTCATGCAACTCTTGATAATGTTGCAAAAATCATGAACGAATACCCAACAACTCGTTTCTTAATCGAAGGTCACACTGATGATAGAGGACGTGATGCTTACAACTTAAACCTTTCTAACGAAAGAGCTGCTTCAGTAAAAAATTACTTAACTGGTAAAGGTATTGCTGCTTCTCGTTTAGAGTCTAAAGGTTTTGGTGAGTCTCAACCAATCGCTTCTAACAAAACAGCTGCTGGACGTCAAGAAAACAGACGTGTACAGCTTTCTATCCTTAAGTAATAGAAAACCTTATTTATATACTAAAACGCCTTGCTTTCGCAAGGCGTTTTTTTATTCCCCATTAGTAGTGAAACCATGTTTTGTAAAGTCAGAAAGACGCATTCAAAATAGGTAGTTGAACCTGCCTATGCTGGCTGGCAGGCTAATCCCGCTTTTTAGCGGAATCTATGGTTTAATACCTTTTATTTTATATAAAATACCTTCTTAAATCCTTCAGAAGATACTATTTTAGAGCTATGCAATCATTTATAGAAGATGTAATCACTCAGTGTATAGAAGAATACGACGACCTTTCTTCTGTAGCGTTTATTGTTCCTAGCAGACGGGCGGGTAGTTTTCTTCGTACGAATATTGCACAACATTTAGAAAGCTCTATTTTCTCTCCTGAAATATATAGTATCGAGGAATTTATAGCCTATTTATCAGGTCTCAAACAAGCCTCACAAACAGATCAAGTATTTGCATTATACCAAGCGTATCTAAAAATAACACCTCCCAAAGACAAAGAATCTTTTTCTATCTTTTATGGATGGGCGCAAACGATATTGGGCGACTTTAATGAGATTGATCGCTATCTTGTGGATCATACTTCCTTTTTTGACTATTTAAGTGCTATTCAAGACTTAAATCACTGGTCAAAAGAACAAGAAGCGACTTCGCTTGTAAAGAACTATCTTAAATTCTGGAAACTTCTCCCTGAATATTACCAGCTTTTTACGTCTATTTTACTGGAGGCCAACACAGCGCATCAAGGGCTTATTTATAGAAAAGCAGCAGAAGATATTGAACATTATATTGAGAATAACACCTCTAAAAAACACGTGTTCTTAGGTTTTAATGCACTTAACACCTCTGAACAACACCTTATCCAAGCATTATTAGCGACTGGAAATAGTAAGATCTACTGGGATGCTGAGAAGCATTTTATAGAAAACACCTCCCATGAAGCTTCTCTTTTTATGCGGGAACATCAAAAGAAATGGCCGTATTTTAAAACACATCCTTTTGAAACGGTGTACACACATTACACAAAAAAAAAGGAGATTACCATCACCGAAGTCACACAAGGTTTACAACTTGCAAAGTATATTGGAAATCATCTTGCGACCTATTCGACAGCGCAACTGAATGAAACGGTCTTGGTCCTAGGAGATGAAACCCTATTATTGCCTATTATCAATGCACTCCCTAAAAATATTAAGAATATTAATGTCACTATGGGGGTTCCGTTACGGCAAACGCCGCTTGCCTCTCTATTTGAACATTTTTTTACGCTCAAAAAAGAGCATAACCAAAAAGGGTTTTATTACAAGAATGTCATTACCCTATTGCAACAGCCGCTTATCCAAAAATTGCTATTGGAACAGGCCGAACAAATTATTCATGCCATTCAAGAATCAAATACGATTTATATAAATAAGGTCGATTTACAAGAGATGTTAGCACTTACGACGCTTCCTGAAACCCTCTTGATCTTATTTGAAATCTGGGAAGACAATCCTGTCAAAGCCATTGATAATTGCTTGTCGCTTATTCATATTCTTAAAAACACACTTGACCCTACTCAAGATGCACTCAACTTGGAATACCTATATGGCTTTTATAAGACATTCAACAAGTTAGTGACCCTTAATAACACCTATTCGTATATAGAAGATATTCCTACGTTTATACGATTTTATAGAGATACGATCTCCTCAGAAACCATCGATTTACAAGGAGATCCACATCAAGGGCTTCAAATTATGGGAATGTTAGAATCCAGATTACTGGATTTTAAACACGTAATTGTTACTTCGCTCAATGAAGGTATTTTACCTGCCGGGAAAAGCACCAATTCCTATATCCCGTATGACTTGAAGTACCTGCACAAATTACCTACGTACCAGGAAAAGGATGCGGTATATGCCTATCACTTTTATCGATTATTACATCGCTCTGAACATATCCATTTGGTCTACACCTCCGCAACAGAAGGGATTGGCACTACTGAAAAAAGTCGTTTTCTACTGCAATTAGAACTAGAAGGGATTCATCCTATTCATCAAATAGTTGCGACACCTGCAGTTACTATGACCACCTTGCCTGTACAAAGCATTCAAAAAACAGCTGCGGTGATCGAACAACTCAAAAAATTATTTGCATCTGGATTATCTCCTTCTTCGCTGGGTACTTATTTACGGAATCCCTTAGAGTTTTATTATAAATACGTGTTGGGCATCCAAGAACTAGATGAAGTCGAAGAAATTGTGGCCGCCAATACCATGGGGACGATTATTCATGATGTATTGGAATATGTGTACACGCCTTATATAAACACTACGCTTACCGTTGCCCACATCGATGCCATAGAAACCAAGATTGAACCTGTTGTAAAAGCACAATTTGATCAGATCTTTAAAAGCATGAATCTTTCTAAAGGAAAGAATCTCATTATTTATGAGGTGATCCAACGGTATCTTATCAATTTTCTTGCGTTTGAGAAGCAATGTATCCAACAAGGAGATCGCATACAAATCATACAGCTAGAGCAGCGATTAAAGACCGTTTTGGCATCAGAGCACTTACCATTTACAACGGCACTAAAAGGAACCGCAGATCGCGTTGAAATCCGTAATGACGAGATCCGTATCATTGATTATAAATC
>CAYGQJ010000193.1:0-5179 GCA_964351845.1 uncultured Flavobacteriaceae bacterium
AGCTAAAAACCAACAACCTACTCAAATCGAATCGACTTCACAGGACTGATTTTTGTGATGATGTACGAAGGAATCAATAACATCAAAAGACATAAGACAAAGACGCTTACATTAAGTAGTAAAATATGTCCAAAATTAATATACACAGGCGCCACTTTGACGTAGTACGTTTCTGGATTTAAGGTAATAATCCCGAAATATTTTTGTGCAAACACAAGCCCTAGACCAATGAGATTTCCCCAGAAAAGCCCCATTCCGATCAAGTACATGGCATTGTAGATAAAAATCTTGCGGACACTATAATCCGAAGTTCCTAGTGCTTTTAAAATCCCAATCATACGCGTGCGTTCTAAGATCAGCACCAGCAATGCCACAATCATATTGATCCCTGCGACGATAATCATGATAGCGATAATCAAACCAATATTAAAATCAAACAATTTCACCCATTCAAAAATATTATGGTTCCGTTGAATCACGGTAATCGAGCGTAAAAACGACCCTGAATTCTTATACACATAATTATTGACCTCTTCGACTTTATCAAAATCATCTATAAATACCTCAAAAGCACCTATTTCGTAGTCTTCCCATCTATTAATTCGTTGTATATGACGGATATCTGCCATGAGATATGCCTTATCAAACTCCTGATACCCGCTCTGATAAATCCCTACAATATCCAGTCGTAACGGTCGCGGTCGGTCAGAATCATCGTCAATAAAATAAACAATCACCTTATCCCCTATGGTAAACCCAAGCCGATTCGCTAAGTAACTACTGATAATCATTTCGGTATTCAGATCACCTGTAAATACTGGAAAACGCCCCTCAACAAGGTAATCATCAATGCGATCCCAATCGTAATCGGCACCAAGGCCTTTAACAAGTACGCCTTCAAAATCGGTAGCGGTGCGGATAATTCCGGCTCTAGTGGCTACTGCTTGCACGTGGGTGACTTCGGGAACGGCTTCAAAATCGGGATAGAAATCTTGGTATAAAGGCACTGGATTGACCGTCTCTTGACTGTTATTGCCATCAAAATTCGACACCAGCATATCGCCGCTAAAAGCAGCCACTTTTTCTCTAATCTTTTTTTGTAAACCCAATCCGGTCGCAATCGCAATGAGCATCGTGATCATTCCGATGGCAATCGCAATGATGGCAATTTTTATTATCGTCGTAGAAGCACTACTTTTATACGATGTTGCCCCATGTAACCGTTTTGCTATAAAATACTCCAGATTCAAAATGCAGATTCTTTTGTTCAAAAATACCTTTTTTTTAACGCTCTTTCTCCTAATTTCTTGTGGAAATAAGAATTCTAGCGCTAATCCTGTTGAGGATACATCTGTTTCCGCTTTCGCGAAAGCGGACTCCACCTTAAAAAATACGAAATACGAAATACGAAATACGAGTTTGGATCAGAATCTTCCGATTATTGTGGGCGCCAACCGAACCACCGAATACCTCCCGCTTTTACAAAATAAAAACGTGGGGGTGGTCACCAATCAAAGCGGCCTCATTTTCAAATCTGATAAGCACAGCAAGGAGCAAAGTACCCACTTGGTAGATTCGTTAGTAAGCCGCGGAGTGATTGTGAAACGCATATACTCGCCCGAACATGGTTTTAGAGGCAATGCAGATGCGGGCGAAAATGTAAAAGACGGGAAAGATCCAAAAACGGGACTTCCCATCATTTCGTTGCACGGTAAAAACAAAAAACCGACCCAAGAACAATTAGATGATATTGATGTATTGCTCTTTGACATTCAAGATGTGGGCGTTCGGTTTTACACCTATATTTCAACACTGACCTATGTCATGGAAGCTGCTGCAGAAAAAGGGGTTCCGGTGATTGTATTAGACAGACCCAACCCAAATGCACATTACATAGACGGTCCCACGTTAGCACCTGAGCACAGTAGTTTTTTAGGAATGCACCCTATCCCGTTGGTCTACGGAATGACGATTGGAGAATATGCAAACATGGTGAATGGCGAGCAATGGCTCAAGGACGGAATACAATGTGATGTGACCATAATTCCATTACAAAACTGGGGTTATAACAGTCGGTACTCCTTGCCTACGCGACCGTCGCCCAATTTACCCAATGACAAAAGCATCAACCTGTATCCAAGTTTAGGCTTTTTTGAAGGCACCACGATCAACGCAGGAAGAGGCACCGAAATGCAGTTTCAAATTTTTGGTTCTCCCCTATTGCCTTCTGAGCGTTTTCCATTTGAGT
The DNA here is from genome assembly GCA_964351845.1 of uncultured Flavobacteriaceae bacterium. Lineage (GTDB taxonomy): Bacteria > Bacteroidota > Bacteroidia > Flavobacteriales > Flavobacteriaceae > Dokdonia. The sequence goes on from CAYGQJ010000193.1 coordinate 2,249, forward strand.
ACACCCCGCAACCTAATTTTGGAGCGAGTAATCCTAAAGAAAAAGGAAACCGTTGCCACGGCATGGATTTACGTACGGAAGATTATTTAGCAAGCGTGAACCTAGCGTGGTTAGTGGAAGCCTACGCAGCACATACCGATAAAGAAAACTTCTTTAAAACAGCCAGTTTTACACTACATGCGGGTTCAGAAAAATTGCAAAAACAAATCGAACAAGGAGATACTTTTGAAGAAATAAAGAAAGGATGGTCTCCCGCAATCGACCATTTTAAAAGCATCCGAAAAAAATACCTTATCTATAATCCCTAAACACATTCATTTCATGATAAAAAAAATACTCATTGCTTTCATAGCCTTCACATATGCCTGTACTTATGCGCAAGATCAAGAAATAGAAATTACCATAACACAAGGGTATGAATTCTATATACAAGGTGATTATGAAACCGCTATCGAAATTTATCAAAAAGCACTAGAGATAGACCCTTCTTCTGCCTTGGCTAATAATCAAATGGCGTTGAGTTATTTTAAACTAGGGGATTATGATAATGCTATTGTATATAGTGAAAAAGTCATTCAAGACAATAACGATCCTACCTATGTACTTTCTGCGTATGTAACCAAAGGTTCTTGCCTCGATATTATAGGAGAAACAGATGCCTCCATCGCGTTATTTAAAGAAGGGATTGAAAAGTTCCCTGAAGATAATTACTTGCATTTCAATCTAGGAATTAATTATTTTAAAATCAATGACGTGACAAATGCAGAATATCACGCATTACAAAGCGCGACGATCAATCCAGGTCATATTTCTTCTCACTTTTTATTAGCGAATGTAAACCATATCCAAGGAGAAAAAATCCCAACACTTTTGAGTTCCTTCTATTTTTTATTGGCAGAACCACATACCGAAAAGTCTGTAAAAGCGTTAGATATGGTGTATACTAATTTTAGTAAAGACGTTCAAGAAGAAACCACCAAAGAAGGTGCCCCTAAAAATATTAATATTACGTTGAACACGAATTCAGAATTTAGATCTGCAGAGCTAATGCTTTCTTTATTAGAAGCTTCAAAAAGTTTAGAAAAAAATAAAGACAAATCTGAAGATGAGTTATTTATAGAAAATATGACCTCGTTCTTTACCATACTAGGAGACACAAACAAAGAAACCGACGGATTATGGAAAGGGTTTTATATTCCGTTTTTTTATAAGTTAGCGAAAAGTGAACATATAGAAACGTTTTGTCATTATGTACAACAAAGTAAAAACGAACGTTCGGTTGCTTGGCTTAAAGAAAATGAAGAAAAAACAAATGCTATGTTTTCATGGCTTAATAGTTGATCAAAAAAACAGAGAATCCTAGCTATGAGGGTTCTTGAATAGACAAAATACACACTTATGAAAAAGATCAAATTTTTACTCCTAGGAATCTTAGCGTCCCTTACGATGGTAAATTGCTCTGATGACCTAGATGATGTGATCAGACCTGCAAGTAATTTAGAAATCTCCCAATTTATATACAGAGGCCTTAACTTCTGGTCATTATACAAAGCAGATGTGCCAGATTTGGCAAATGACCGCTTTGAAAGTGATGGAGAACGGGATGCTTTTTTAGAGAGTTTTGAATCTCCCGAAGCTACTTTTGAAGCCCTTCTCTCTACCAACGATCGTTTTAGTATTCTAAGAGATGACTATATCGAATTAGAAAATGCATTGAGTGGAATTCGGCGTTCTACAGGAATGCGTTTTGCCTTGTTTAATGACCCTTCTGGCAATGGAGATGTATTCGGACTTGTGCGCTATGTGATTAATAACAGCCCTGCACAAGATGCAGGCGTACAACGCGGGATGATTTTCAGAGGGATCAACGGAGTGCCGCTGACAAGCACCTCTGACTTTACTGAAATTTTTGGACAAGATGCCTTTACGCTCAATCTCGCCGATTATGACCCCGATACCGAACTCTTTACTCTCAATGGTACTGATATTCCACTCAACCAAGTAGAACTCACCATTAACCCGATACATACTGCTAGAACGCTGACCGTAGAAGGCGAACAAATCGGCTACTTACATTACACGGGGTTTACCAACGAATTTGATGACCAACTCAATAATGCCTTCGCACAATTTCAAGCCGATGGTGTCACTGACCTCATCCTAGATTTACGTTATAACGGAGGTGGTTCTATTGAAACTGCCAATGATCTGAGTTCGATGATTACAGGGCAGTTTAACGGAGAGTTATTTATCAGACAAACCTATAACGAAGACCGCAATCCTGACAACCAATTTGATCGTCGTTTTAATGCAAACATCGGAAGCGGGAATAATGGTGCGAGTATCAATAGTCTAAATCTCACTAGAGTCTATGTCATCACCACAGGAAGCTCTGCTTCTGCCAGCGAATTAATCCTCAGCGGACTTGATCCGTACATTGAAATCATTCAAGTAGGAACGACTACCTCAGGAAAATTTGAAGGCTCCTTTTTATTGTATGACTCCCCAGATTTTAGAAGAACCGATGCTATAAATCCCAACCATCGTTATGTGATGTTGCCTTTGGTATTACGCTCTGTCAATGCCAACGGACTGACCGATTATTTTGATGGGTTTACGCCTGATATTATCATCAGCGAAGACTTTGCAAACTTGGGGCAATTAGGCGTTCAAGGAGAACCTTTACTAGATGCTGTCATTGATGAAATCATCCTGGGAAGAAGTGCCGCTCCCAATTACAACACCCGCGAATTACCCGCCGTCTTCTACAGTGATCAAAATGATGTGCTGTACCAGCGTATGCTGAATGAATAGCCCCCTACAAAGCCCCCTAACCCCCGAAGGGGGAACGCTTATCGTTTACCGCTCACATGAATAAAACTAAAATCACAGCTCCTTCCCTCATCCAGGCCTGTGCTGAGCCCGCCGAAG
>CAYGQJ010000194.1:0-5172 GCA_964351845.1 uncultured Flavobacteriaceae bacterium
CTGGACAGATTGGGCGTGTATTACTCCGATTTAATTCCTGTGCTCATCAAAGCAGTACAAGAACAAAACGAAATCATTCAGAAGCAACAAACCAAAATAGCAACCTTAGAAGCAAAAGCTACAGAAATATCGGAATTAAAAAACCGAATGACACAGTTAGAAGCTTCTCTTAAAACCACCATCCAATGAGAATTTTATATATGCTTGCTTTTTTAAGCATTTTTTATGCAAGCAACGCACAAAGCATCGATCGATTTAGTATTGATAGTGGCGGGGCTAGCAGTACCGCTGGAGGAATTAATATCCTCTATACGATAGGCGAAGTTCAAATCGCTGAACGTACGTCGGCTACACTTTCTGTTTCAGAAGGTTTTATTGTTCCTCAATCGGTAAGTATACGTGTGAACCCTATTGTTTTTCTTCAAGGGCCCGGCACAGATCCTTTTACCGGAGAGACCTCATTAATGCGTGATAATTTACGGAGTACAACCCCTGTTTTGATTCCAACGACGTCCCCTTATGATAGTACGGTCTGTGATGCAACAGTATTCTCAGTCACTGGAACCAATGCGATTGTCGATTGGGTGTTTGTGGAACTTAGAGATCCTACAGATCCTTCTGTGATCATGGCTTCCCAATCGGCATTACTACAACGAGATGGTGATGTTGTCAGCTCGGATGGTAGTAGCGCTTTACAATTTTCAATCCCCGAATCATCCTATTATATAGCCGTTACCCATCGCAATCACTTGGGCATTTTATCGGCAAACCCAGTGGCGTTGGATGATACCACCACTACGGTAGATATGACCCAAAACCTGAGTAGTATTTCTGGCGGAAGTCTCGCCGTTATTCAACTTGCCAATGGTCAGTATGCCTTAATCGCTGGAGATGTCCTTCCAGATGGTCAGGTGCTCACTACAGATTATCTAAACAGTCTTCCTGACATTGGACTATCTGGTTATCTCACAACCGACGCCAATATGGACGGACAAGTACTCAACACAGACATCTTACTACTCACCTTACCTAATGTGGGACGAAGTCAACAATATTAAAAGAACATTAAAAAAACGAACCATGAAAATACTACTTACACTACTCACTTGTTGTCTGACCCTCTCGCTCTCTTTTGGGCAAAACATCACTTTATCCTTTGAGAATCCCCAAATTATTGATGATCCTATGGTCGATGATGATTTCTACCAAGTAGATGTCTTTATCCAGTCGGATACCGATTTTATCCTCGGACCTGGGCAATTTTTCATTGACTATAATGAAGCGGCTTTCGGTTCAGAAATCAGTACCAATGGGAATTTGTTTTTTGAACAACCCGACGGGTCTATTCTTGCATCGTCTAGTTTTACTGTTGGAAACTACAATACCTTTAACACCAATGACAGCGGACTCACACGCGCGAGTTTGAATTGGCTTCAATTCTGGAGTTCGGGTACGATTGCTGTCAATAATGTAGGAACGACTCCTGTATTTCTCGGACGCATTCGCATCCGATTTGTAGATAGTATGATCCCTCCAGATGTCTGTTTTAATACAGAAGACCCAAGAGATGATCAGTTTTTTACTGCTTGTGGGCCTTTTACACCGGCACCTGCCGGAGCAGATTGTGCTGGAGACATTGGCACCCAACTCTTTAATTACACCCCTGATTGTTCTGGTGCAACAATTCCTACGGCAACCTGTACTGGTGGCACCACAACCTACACGATAACTAGCGGATGGGACAATGGAACACCCGATGAAACGATGATTGCTGTGATTGCGGAAGATTATACTACGTCTACCATGGGATTAGGAGATATCAATGCCTGTGAACTTACGGTGAATGCCATGGCAACACTTACCATAACCGATGGAAACTTTATCAATATTCAAAACAACATCACCAATAATGGGAATATTACGGTCGCTCATCAAGGAAGTATCGTACAAATAGAAGAAAATGCCATCACCATCAACAACGGAGCAATCTCTATTTCTAAAACAACACCGACGATAGATGATCGTAATTTTGTAGCCATGAGTAGTCCTGTAACTGCCGAAGCGAGAGATCGCGTCTACGGGAATTCTAGAGCGATTTTTAGTATTATTCCTGAAAATTTCATCCCCTTCCCTATCGATCTCATGGCATTTCCAGAATTTGATGGCGCTGAAAACTTCCTAGATGATAATAATGATTATCTATTACCTATCACAGGAAGTACAGCGTTACCACCTGCTGGCATTGGTCAGTTGATCTTTCCACAGCCGGAACCTAATGTTGGTGACGGAGCCTATACCCTAACCTATACGCAGAATCCTTCTCATCCAGGAACACTCAACTCAGGAACCATCACTGTTCCTATTAACTACAACGGTCCTGCGACCATTAATAATTACAACTTGCTAGGAAATCCGTATGCGTCGGCGATTGATGTCACGGAATTTATTAGCACCAATGATGCGGTCAATGAAGTCTTCTATTGGGATCATTTAACCAATCCTACCTCTGATTTACCTGGATTTGGATCGAGTAACTTCTCTATGAATGATATCTCTATGCGTAACGCCATGATGGGGGTTGCGGCCGTCAATGGAGGTACAGCACCAGGGCAGTTTATGGCCTCTGGACAAGGATTTGGAATCAAAGCAGATCAATCGCAAGCAGGCGCTGACACACCCGTAGTATTTACCAATAGAATTCGTGTGACAGGCAATAATGATGGATTTAGAAATACTCAAAATAATGAGGTTGATAAATTATGGCTGAATCTCACAACAACTGCTTATGAAGAAGCGCAATCACAAACGGGTATTGGGTTTACAGAAAACGCGACGCAAGGATATGATGCTGGGTATGATAGTCAGAGACTCGGAACCTTCCTTTCCTTATTTACTAATCTAGATGGAGACTACTTAGCTATTCAAGGACGAGAAGCTTTTGATACTTCCATAGAACTGACGTTAGGCTTTGCTACTTCGGTGGAAACAGAAGAAAATTATACGATTAGTATCGATCATTTGGAAGGAACTGGGATTGAAAATGCGCCTGTATTCCTAAATGACAATCTAGAAAATACGATCACCAACTTAAAGGAAAATAACTATTCGTTTACTGCGAGTAAAGGCATACAATCAGAACGTTTCACGGTGATCTTCCAAGAACGCGATGTATTGGATACAGACGATATACGCTTTCGCGAAAGCGTAACCCTCTACCCCAACCCAGCAACCCATCAGGTCACACTAGGATATACAGGAGAAGCTCAGTTACAAAAGCTAACCATTATAGACATGAACGGAAAAGTAATTCGTACCGTTTCATTGGAAAACTTCCAAAGCTCACAGCGTATTCAAACGAGTGATTTGGCGAAAGGAATGTATTTTGTACACATTCAATCAGATGATGATGTGAGTGTACAAAAGTTGATCATTAAATAATACACATTGTAAATGATGAAGCCTAAATCTTTAGAAACGTAACTTCTCATTATTTTATCTCACTATTATAAATTTCCTTATATGCTTAAGGCTCTCTTAAAAGAGAGCCTTAAGCATTGGTAAATACATTGAATTCTATGTTAGAAAACAGATTATTGCTTCACTATTCTTTTTACAATTCTCTTATTTCCTGTAAAAAATTCTACTACATAAATTCCAGAAGGCATTGTCTGAAAGGTATCTAAACGTATTCTGTTTTCTGAAGTACTATAGTCTTTATGATAAATGGTTTGCCCCAATATATTCCTTATAGTGACCGTTATTTTTTGCCTTTCTAATGGTACAAATTGTATCACCAGTAACTCATCTTTTATAGGATTTGGATACATTGAAAAATCAACATCTTCTACATTTTCATTTGAATCTATCAGAGTTCTTTGTATATCCATTTGAACTTCATTAGCTTGTAAAGTACTATGGTTACGTTTGTGAAAACCTTGAAATATAGAAGTTTCTTCATCATTTACTGTTGTAATAGCCATTTCACCTAGCATAAAATCTATAGATATATTGGTGCGATCTGAGAGTGTAGCGCCTGTGGCTCCTATAACCTGACGACGTATACTTTGAGAATACGATACACTTACAAATAAGGTAGTGATTCCGAGTAATATTATTTTTTTCATTGTAATAACTTTATTTAATTACTGATATATAATATGTAGCACCATTCCCGTCTGGGTCTTTTTGTCCTCCTGAGGTATTTCTAAATCGTACACTTACCGTATTTTCTCCACTTACCCAGCATTGTCCAATTACAATTTGACTTTGCAAGTTTTTGCTTGGTGATACATATACAACATCCCCAGGACTAGCACCTTCTATTGTAAAAGTAACAACACGACTACGATTTCCATTTATTCTCCCCACATTTCTCGTAATTGCTGTTTTGTAAATTCCTTGCAGCGGTGTACTCTCCCCTATTTGTAAAGAGCCATTCACTTGTATACTGTTGGTATCAAACTCTCCATAAATCAAAGGCGTATCACTTGTACTATTTTCAATGTATAGCTTATCGCTCCCTGTTTCATTCTGTCCAGATCGATGCCCAATAAATATATTACCACTTCCTGTATTTAATAAACCTGCTGAGTATCCTAATGCTACATTATTACTTCCACTTGTATTAAGCGCTAAGGCTGCAGCACCAATACCTGTGTTTTCATTCCCAGTAGCCTGATTTAATGTAGCGAGACCTAAAGCCGTATTGTTAATTCCTGAAACATTAGATTCTAATGCATTTTCACCAATAGCAATATTGTTATTATTTGTATTTCTATTATCATTGAGTCCTGCGCCATTACCAATGAAAATACTATTACCTGTATTTTCAAAACCTAAATTCCCATTAGATAGCGTCATATACTCTGTTCCACTTACATCAAATCGGATAATATCTTCATCGGCACTTTCTTCTACTTGGATTTTCGTATCTCCATCTGCATCAACGATACTTGATTGTTCTGGAATTTCGAAAGAACCTGTTACTTCTAAATCTCCATTAATCCGAACTAAATCTGTATCAAATTCTCCATAAATCAAAGGCGTATCACTTGTACTATTTTCAATGTATAGCTTATCACTCCCTGTTTCATTCTGTCCAGATCGATGCCCAATAAATATATTACCACTTCCTGTATTTAATAAACCTGCTGAGTATCCTAATGCTACATT
>CAYGQJ010000195.1:0-5116 GCA_964351845.1 uncultured Flavobacteriaceae bacterium
CTTTTCTAATATACTTTTTACCTGACTTTTTGAGTTCCTTTTCTTTGTCATATATAACTAAGTGCTTATGAGCCGTTCTTCGCCCTATTCTCAGATAATCAACGTCTTCACCTGATTTTTTGTCGAAATTCAAATAAGGTTTATTCTTTAAAACATATACATCATGTAATAAGTCTGTAATTTCGCTTTGAATATTTTGGGTATCACAGGCAATGTCCAACCGTGTAATATTTTGAAATACAGCTCCAAAATCTTTTAAAATAGTATCGATATAATGCCAATAGTAAGTTCCATAAAGTAGATGATTAGATAATTTTATTTGCCCATATGTTGACTTCATAAACGCAGTGTTGACGGGCAAACAGCACAATTCGGCTATCTCATAACCTTCATAATACACCTTAAAACGATGTGAAAAATTTCTAGGATGTTTCTTCTGTAATTCTAATACAATATTAGAATTTTGTAATTCGATTAATTCCTTACCTTCAAAACTTGAGAAAATGAAAGAATTAATGCCAAATTCCAACCAATCCAAACTTAATATACCAAAACTTGTATTATATTTGTTGCTCATTACTATCGTGCATGCCTTAATTCTCGCAGCTACCGTCCAAGGAACCTGAGAATTAGGGCTTTTTTTTGGGTTAAGACTTGCAATATATTAAGAATTTCTTTATCGCGTTTAATCTGCATAGCCACATTGGGCCATTGCATCTAAGTTCAATCCTACTAAACGACATAATAGTGTCGGTATAACCCTACCGACACTACTGACTCTCAATTACTTACATTTTTACTCTAAACATAAACATATAACTAAACCTAAATCTACAAACCAAAATATTGGCTACTAATCTTGACAACATTGTAAATAAAAATTAACAGCTGGAGAACTCTAAAATTTATCATACCGCTAGGGTGCATGCCTGTCTCGCGAGGGAACCGAGCCAAAGAACAAATACAATTAAATAGTAATTACAAAATATTCTACATAACCGCATCTAATGAACTTCAAACTAAAATCATTCATATTGCTAGGGTGCATGCCTGTCTCGCGAGGGAACCGAGCCAAATAAGCTATAAAACAGCCAAAAGGCTGTGACGGTTTTGTTTATTCTACAAATGCAAGGGTGAAATACTAAACATATAAAAATAGACATAAAAAAACCCTACTCGTATTGGTAGGGCTTGCTTTCGTGAGCTAATGTTTGAGAACCGTCAGAAACTCTAGCATTAGGCTACAAATATAATACAAATCTCAATGAAACTACTAATTGACATACATAGTCCAACCATAATTTTCTTGCACACAATAACGGAATTCTTGAGCATTTGCAGGTGTACCATTGCTTACATTAAGCACAAAGCCAGCGGGCGCAGTATATGTGCCGCTAGGGATTGAGTTTGTGCCCTGAAGGTAACATGTGCAATTTCGAAAATCACTTACAACGCCCGTAATATCAGCATTTAACACTAAAAAGTCAAATATAGATTCTATAATACTATCAACTCTCAAGGTACTTGTAAAACAGTTATTAAATTGAAAAAATGCCATATTAGGGCAGTTAACTAATGTAGTCGGAAAAATTGTAGTCAACAAAGAACAGTTAGTAAAATAGAAATATTCCAAAACTGCATTATCATCAAAAGAATTCCATTCAACAATATCGCTATATTCTATATTTAACTGAACTAACGAACTACAAGAACCAATAGAAATGGGTAAAGTATCGGAAGGGAACGACGCGTAGTAATGCCTAATTAATGTACAATTAATAAAATTAGTATATGAAATAGGATTATTGGTAAAATCTTCTTTTGACGTTTCTAAAATTTGCAAATTGATGCAAACCGAAATAGCGGAACGCCAAGAGACAGAAGGGTTAGAACCTGTGAAACATTCAAAAATTAATATCTCTAATGTATCAACTGAAAACAAATTGCTGGGAAAATCTCTAATTGATACAGGTGCTGTCATATCAAAGGATGCGTAAAAATCAATTATTCTAATATTAACCTGAACAGACAATAAACCCGATATATTAGTATACCTAGAATACCATAACTTTAAAGTAGTTAAAATTGGAAAATTAGAGAGGACATCTAAAGCAGGTAAGTAAGCATTAAGGCCTTGCACGTCAATCACATCAAGACTACCAACTTGATTAACATATATAGAAACAACCTTAGTATTTCCAGTCGAATAAATAGGAGAGTAGCTATATAAAGGTAGGCTTAAAGAATCACCATTTGATAATATATTAGCAGGTAAGTAATTTTCATCTCCATAGTACCTTAAAACTATCATATTACCAATAGATGATATTTTGGAAGCCGACCCAAATGTGAATAATGAATTGCTGGTAGTTTGCCATTGCATTGCCTTGAATGTACCATTGTCGACCTGTATTAAAGAATTAACATATCCTTGCGCTACTGATAAATTAGTTTCCCCCAATTCAATACGTATTTGGTCATATGTATATCCAAGGGCATACAACCTTTTGCAATACATATGCCTAAATGCATGTGATTGCAGTCGCTTATCAGTTAACCATAAAGTCTGGTATATATACTGCTTAAACATATAATCTATTTTACCACTCCTAACGGTAGGGAATGGATTAGTGCCAGCAATTATATGATTTGCAAAATTTGTTGGCAACGCTGAAGCGAGAAAAGACCTCTCTGAATTTCCCTTTAAAGGTGTTAATGTAATCGTGTCAACTCCATTGTAAGCCCATCTAGTATAGTCTAAAGCCTCATCTCGCCTACAACCAGTTGCCCAATAGACTTGATATGCTAAACCAATTTCTGGATAAAGATTAGTTAACCTATCAGTAATGGCCCCTAAGAGAGCACCTAAGAGATTTAAATCAATTGCAACCATAATGACTACCTTAAAATAAAAAAAGCCCTGTGAAGGGCTTTAAAATTGGGTTATAAAACAAAAAACAGTGAACTACTAAGAGGCATTTACTAAGTTGTAAGTATTAACACCTGATTTGGATCCATCTTCTGAATAGAAAAATATGTATACATGGCACACATCGGCAGCAGCCACATTCATAGCTAAAGTGACATCAGCGGATCCGCTCGCGCGTGTTTCTGTTGCGATTTGTGTATCCCATAGACCTTGAGTAGCATTATGCACCACCACGTATATCTTATCTGTAGATGCTTGGCCACTCAAAGGTGTGCTAGATGAAAAGGAAAACGTTAACCCCTCATCAGCAGAGTCGATAGCAACACTTGTAACCGCAGTAGTGCCCAGGCTTCCATTAGCAAATAACAAACTAGCAAAGTCATATGTTACAGTGCTAGAGGTGCTACCAGATGTACCGTTTTTAATGTTGTAACTCGTGAAAGCATTGTAAGGGCTTGATGGATTAGGTGTAGCAGTGTATCCCATGTTTGCGGCAGCACTAGTAAGACGATACAGAGCTACCATAAGAGTCATTTTGGCCCTTTGGAATAATTGCGCCTCGCTATTTGCTTGCGAAACGCTTGCAGGCTTGCTACGGACTACATTTTGACCTTTGTTGACCGCGAAAATCACGCTTCCAACCTTGTTAACGATAGGGCCGAATATGCCCCCTGTTACTTTTCCCATAATAGTATTTTTTAATATGTTATGACTAATTAACGTGTTTGTGCTGAATAACTATCGTTTTTCTGGCTTATACCCATTGAATTTGAAACATCTATGCATTGTGATTGGTGCATTCATAGGAAAGGTAAATTCGAACTTGCAACGAAGGTGAGTCGAAGTTATAGCAACAAAAAAGGGACGTCTATTCAACGTCCCTTTGATGTATAAAGATATACCTATCATCAATCGCCAAGTGAAAGCGCGAGCTCATCGGTTTGGCTAAGAAAATTGACCATTGAGTCGATGACTGCATTTGCTTGTTTCTCTTTTTGGGCAGCATCTAGCTCTGATTTGATAATTACGGTTAAAGCCTGTTTGAACAACGGGATACATGTATTAACATAATCCTTTGTGACTTTTTTCATTTGGCCGCTTGGAAGATTGACAACTGTGTTTTCTTGTGCCATAATTTAGAAATTTTAAGATTTATTAAACGTTTAACGAATACAATATAGCCTTTATCTTGATAATCTGAGACAATTCAAACTCGAGTTTAGTATTAAAATAATCAAGCATAGAAAGTCTTGATTCTATTAATCTTAATACTTCATTGAACTGTTCAATAGAATCTGGATTCTCATTTGTCTTTATATTGCAATTTTTAAATGCAACTATTTTGGCTTCAATTTCACGGGTAATTCTTCGCGTTGTACGCAATTTTTTGCGCATTTCTTCGGAATCATGCGCGGGCTGGTAATAGTGTTGTTTGCTCATTATGCATATCTTAATATGTTCGTGATAAATATAGCCTTAGCTTGTCCATTAGACCAACTAATAAGCGCTTTAAATTTGAATTGATCAGATCTGGCTATTACAAACTCTTCTAGCATATCTTTATTAGTTCGTATATAGCTTTTTGTATCCTTATCTTGATTTACTAGTTGCACATTTGTATATATCCAAATATTGCAATTATAGTTTAATATCTCTTCTATTGTGAGCTCTTGATTTTCCATATTAAGATTTTTTAGTAGTTAGTTTCTTTCTGAGTTTTAGCAATATAGAAGATAATTCATTTAAATTATTGGCTGCAAATTCTGATTTTAACGCAGGTATTGAGCCAAATATATCAATTTTTTCATCTAAGAACAAATCATCTAATTCATTTTCTTCTATGTCTAAATTATTAACTATAATACTCATATTGTTATTACAATTCTTTAAATGTGTGCTAACTTTGGTTAATTGCTCCTTAACTCTTAAAATTTCCTTTAGTAAAATGTGGTCTGAATTCTTACTCATTGTAACGATTTTTAATTTACTCAAAGATAACATTTTGATTGTATAAAAAGATTAACAATTTGCTTAAAAGTGCAAAATATATATTTAGCGCAACGAACATATATACTTATTGAATATTGTTTGAAGTGTAATATATAAGTATAGCAAATGAATATGAGCTTTGCCCAATACTTGAAAATTTATTTTTTCAAGGATTGGGCGAAGCCCAGCGGGAGCATG
>CAYGQJ010000196.1:0-2469 GCA_964351845.1 uncultured Flavobacteriaceae bacterium
GTTCATGAACAGCAACAGCAATTTTGGAGTCGGCAGTACCATAATACAAGAACCAGCGGTTTTTAAAAGTAACCAAACCTTCTACAAAACACACCTCATTGACTTCTCCAATTTTCTCGTAGTCTTTATCGGGATGGATAAAATAGGAAGGCGTTCTGTCTAGTAGTTTATTTGGTTGTGCTTTATCAAACAAGGCTTGCCCAGCGGCATACGTGAATTTCGGCAAGGCAGGATCGTTGAAATTAGCAGCATTACTTCCATTATAAATCAGTAAAATACCTTCTTCTTTATAAATAGCAAACGGACCAGGTTCTACCAGTCGGCTATCAAAATAACCACTTCTAGGATGCAACACAGAAATCATTTTCTGATTTTCCTCATTGATGGAAACTTCCCAATGAATCAAATCATCTGAGGTCGCGATAAATAAGTTGGTGTCGCCAAAATACATCCAGTATTTCCCGTCAATCTTTTTGGCAATGTTTTTAGTTCCGACAACTTCCACGACAATCGCACCCGATTTTGACCAAAAATCTTTGTAGCGATCTTGGGGTAGTACGAGTCCGTGTTTTGTCCAGTTGATTAAATCTTTAGAAGAGGCAATCGCCAGGCGAGCTGTTTTTCCGTCGTAGGCGGTATATGTCATGATGTAGGTGCCATCCCCACTTTCAATAATTCTAGGATCTTCCACGCCATCAAAATAGCAGCTTTTACAATCCTCAACGAGCGATTCGCCGTTTAGTTTTCTATAATTCCACTCATACGGTTTCATCGCATCTTCATCGGGATAAAAAACAGGTGTTTCCTGTTTTGTAAAATGAAGTCCGTCGTCACTGATCGCAAGACCAATGCGTGACGTTCCCATAGAATCTTGTGCTCTATAAAATAAATAGACTTGATCGTCTTTCACAATAGCCGACGGGTTGAGGACATTTCGTTCTTCCCAATGGCGTTCCTGTTTTGTGATCGGGCACTCAAATTGTAAGCGGGTCGTAGGTTTTAAAATCGGGTTGATGCTATCTACTTTGGTAAAATTTGTAAACGCCCAGTGATCTACATCTTTGTGTAATTCAGCTGTTTCTGTAGTTTCTTTCTGGCAGCTACAAAATAGGAGGGTTGCTAAGACAATAGAGTACAGCGGTTGTATAGAGAGCGTATAGTTGCGCATGATAAATGTTGAGGTTTAGGTGGATGTAGCGGAAAGATACGGTTATTAAAATGGAGCGAGTTTTTCTTGTTTTGAAATTGTATTTTTGAATACCATCTATAACATATGCCTACACCACAAAAAGGACATCACACACCCATCCAAAACCGAATCATACTACTCGATATCCTAAGAGGATTTGCGTTGCTAGGTATATTTGTGGTGAATATCGAGATTATGAATTGCGTGTTTATGAATCAAGATGCCTTTTCACAGCAGTGGACATCGGATATAGATCGTCTCGTAGTGCGCATACAACAACTCTTTTTTTACGGGAAGTTCTTTCCTATATTTTCGTTCCTTTTTGGAATCGGAATCAGTATTCAATGGATGAGCTTAAAGCGAAAAGGTATATCGATCGCCTTCTTTTATCGTAGGATGGGTGCTTTGTTCTTGTTTGGGGTCGCACATATTCTCTTTTTATGGTCGGGGGATGTTATACATATCTATGCGCTTTTAGGGTTGTGTACGCTCCTCTTTGTACAATGGACGCCTAAGCAATTGATGATCTTGGCACTTATTGTATTTCTATTTCCTTTTTATGGGTCATTGTTTGAATGGGTTGTTTCTCGTATCGGATATCAAGCCGAAAGGTATCTTAGCGCATACACATCGGAATCTATAGTAACGACTATTCGAGAAGGCACGTATGTTGAAGGCATGCAATTGCGCATACAGGAGTATAAAAGTAATATACATGTCTTATTTGTATCCCTGATGCCCATTGCTTTTACGATGTTTATCCTCGGACTCACCATAGGGAAGAAGGGATGGTTACACGATATCCCAACATGGATTCGTCAAATTAAGAAACCAGTGCTATGGATAGCCATACTTTCTAATGTGTACAGATTATTTTTCTTATTCTTTCTATGGGACACGGATATTTGGTCAGCACCGATTTGGCGATCAATTTTCATCTATGGCATGCAAATCTGTGATACGTTAATGGCATTGTTTCTGGTGTGGTTAGTGGCGTATGGGTATCAGTACCCGTTTTGGAAAAAGCTTTTATCCCCTTTACAATATGCAGGTCGTATGGCACTTACTAATTATCTGCTACAGAGCGCGACAGGTCTTTTTATATTCTCTTCTATTGGATTACACTGGTATCAAACCCTATCTCCATCCCAATCTATGGGACTGGCGGCACTAGTGTTTGTGATCCAAGTGTTGTTAAGCAAAACTTGGCTTCATTTTTTTAAGTATGGCCCTTTAGAATGGATATGGCGTTGTATTTCGTATGGCAAAGTATTGGCGAT
>CAYGQJ010000196.1:2569-5073 GCA_964351845.1 uncultured Flavobacteriaceae bacterium
TACAAAGAGTACAATACTACCAACAAAAAAGATCAAAAATTTGATTCTTTTTTTATTGGTAGCTGTTCCTTAGGTTTCAGGCCGTCTTATTGTAAAATTCATTTCTCAAAAAAACAATTCACAATTTAGTTTAATCTCGGATCACGGCTAAATTTGATTACATATTCTTTAGGAGGCGTAGCATTCATTAGATACTTTACAAAGTAATCCCAGCGCCTGCGCATAATATAATAGCTGTCTCTGCCATAACCGTGTCTTGCATTGGGAAGTAATATGAAATCGAAATCTTTATTAGCTTTAATCAACGCATCAGCTACCAAATAGGAATTATAAGGAGGTACATTATCATCCATACCACCGTGTATGAGTAATAATTTTCCTTTTAAATCTTTAGCAAACATCTGATTAGCCTGTTGCGCATAGTTGGAGATACCGTTCTTGTCTTTGGTTTCTAATCCTATGTATCGTTCTCCCCAATCATCTTCGTAATTTCGATTGTCATGATTTCCTGATTCTGAAATCCCTACTTTAAAAAAATATGGATGTTTAAACATGGCTGCAGCAGTGGCAAAACCACCTCCTGAGTGTCCCCAAATCCCAACCTTTTCCAAATCCATAAAAGGGTGTCTGTCTTGCAATTGTTTCAACCCTGAAATCTGATCTGATAAGGTGTTTTCTCCCATATTTCCATAACATGCATCATGAAACGATTTTGATCTGTTAGGATTGCAACTTCCTTCAATTTGAACCACCACAAAACCTAATTCGGCAAGTGCCTGATTATCGCCTCGAGAAGCACGAAAACTCCATGAGCCAACACTGCCTCCTTGAGGTCCTGGATAGATATAAACGATCACAGGTAGTTTCTGATCAGGTTTCATATTCTGAGGAGTATACATGAGACCATATAAATCCCATTCACCATTGGCAGATTTGACCGTAAATGGCGTTGCTGGTTTCCAGCCTGTAGCGGTAAGCCTAGAAATATCAGTCTTTTCTAAAGTGCTTATTAATTTGCCTTTGATATCTCTTACTTCATGCACAGGCGGTATATTGGGTTGCGAATAACTATCAATAAAGTATGTTCCATTAGGAGATATCGTACTACTGTGATGACCTATGGTCGGGGTGAGTAATTTTAGATTTTTACCATCAAAATCTACTTGGTACAAATAGCTGAAATATGGATTATCCTTTCCTTCATGATGACTCCCTGTAAAATAAATAGTACGTTTTTTTTCGTCGACTTTTAAAATCTTACGAACAACATACGCTCCATTGGTAATCTGATTTTTAACAACACCTGTATTCGCATCATATAAATACAAATGCCCCCAGTCGCTTCTTTCGGAATACCAGATGATTTCATTAGTTTTTGAAAAGTATCTCCAATTTATTCCACCTTGTCCAGATTCATATTGTGTGTCCACTATTTCTTCAAAAATATCTTTGACTTCACCGGTTTTGGTATTTGCTATTCTTATACGTTCTTCCTTGTGATCACGGCTTGTAGATACAAAAACAAGCTGCTGACTATCTTCACTCCATGCTATATCATCAAAACTACCATCACATGAAATATCATCGCATAAAGTTCCTCGTCTTGCATCAGAACTCATGTTTAGTTTAACAATTTTTGGGTCTTCACTAACGTCAATAATGACCCTATGAATACGAATAATAGCTGAATCTCCTGGAAGGGGATATTTCCATTCTTTTAACTCTGGAGCACCTACTTTGGTCTTCACCAAATACATATCACTCACGTGCCGTTGATCTTGCTTAAAGGTTGCGATTTTTTTTGAATCAGGTGACCAGCTTAGGATCGGGCGATTGCTTTGTCTCCAACCAGCATTGTCAGTGGCATACCCAAAATCTTTTATACCATCTGTGGTGAGTGCTATTTCCTTTCCTGTTGCTACTTCCTGTACATATAAATTCCAATCTTTAATAAAGGCTACGTACTTACCGTTTGGGGATGCTATCTGCATGTAGGATCCAACATTCTTCTCTATGACAACATTGGCTTTCTCGAATAAATCATTCCGAGAATCCGCTCGTATTTGCGTTTTATTTTTAGGATCAAATAATTTGAATTCCATGGTGTTTTCAGTCAATGATCTATACCAAAGTCTTCCATCTGGTAACCATCTTGGTCTTATGTCATTGTCAATTAGTGTATTGGTATTTCCAGACAGGGTTGCTGCTGCGCGGTCATAGTCAATATTTGTGTATGTTTTAGTGTCTTGTCCATGTACCTTGATACCGATGAATAGAATAAACAATAAGAATGCAGGAATACGTTTACTTTTCATAAACAGGATTTTAGAGATTTGTAAATGCTTCATTGATACCGGTGTTTTTATTTATATATCACTTGAGTAGTAGGTTACTTATAGCGACTAATGATTTTATATATGGTAGTGATGTGTTTTACGAAACTATGGTTTTTTTTAATAGAAATAAAAACACTTCAGTTTTACTTCATTAAAATGATATAGAAA
>CAYGQJ010000197.1:0-4986 GCA_964351845.1 uncultured Flavobacteriaceae bacterium
AGAGTAAGGGAGTTTGAGTAAGAGTCCCCCCTTTGGGGGTTAGGGGGCTTTGAGAATCCCCCCTTCGGGGGTTAGGGGGCTTGTCCTATTCTCCCCTTCTCATCTTCCAAACTCCCATCGCGTTTGCGGGCTTTTTTGACGTCGTTATCCCCAAAAGCATATTGAATGTAAAAGTTCACATTTCGGCTATCGCTGCCTCCACGGCCGTCGATAAACAAGTCGCCAAATTGCGTAATGCCTTCCCATGGGATGGTGTATAATACATCATTTACCGTGATTTTACCCGTCCACTGCTTCCATGTTTTTTGGATAGCCAAATTGAGGGAACCTAAACTTTCAGTCTCATAGGTCCCTCCCCATATCGACGGACTGCTGTACCAACCGCTGACTTCTAAGGTATAGGCTTTCGGGAGTTTAAAGGTGCTTTGTGCGTAGAATCCAAATGTTTCTTGAGACGTGGAGATAAACGCAGGGTTGGTGGCGGTGTACTTGCTGTAAGAGCCGTAGACATTGGCGTAGGTATTCCACCAGCTATTGACTTTATAGGGATACGAAATGTTCACATTATACACTTCTTGATCGGCGACATTACGTACACTTAAGAAGTTTCGGGTATCGCCGACGGCTTCGGTGACTTGTGCAAAAAAGTCGCTGACATAGGAATAACTGATACTGGTCGTGAGCGTATACTTATAGGTGTGGGAGAGCTTGATATTATTGGTGTATTGCGGCTGTAAAAACGGATTCCCACGTCTAAAACTGAGCTCATCCAACTGATACTCAAATGGGTTGAGATCTTGGTAATTCGGGCGCTGGATGCGTCGACTGTAATTAAGGGCGAAAGAGTTGGTTCGGTTGAGTGCATAGGTCACTCCTGCGGATGGAAACAAATCGGTGTACGTTCGACTCACGGACTGATTATTCGTGTCACTATCGGCGGTGAGATCGCCTTGGGAGTCGGTACGCTCGACGCGGAGTCCGCCTTGAAATTTCCAATTGCCTGCCCCTGCGTTGTATTTCGCGTAAGCGGCATAAATGGTTTCATCATACAAAAATTCATTACTCCTGTTGAGGTTCAGCACATCCATCCCGTTGATGACATCAAAGAAATCAAAGGTATTATCAATACGGACTTTAGAGGCTTTCAGTCCGGTTTCAAACGTTCCTTGTCCTAGTTTTTGCTCATAATCAACTTTGGCGGCATAAATATCAATGTTGATCGGCGTATCTTGATTGGTGATGCTTTCATTCAGCACTTCGCCCGAGGGCGTAACGTAAAAATTAGGTTGGTTATTGAATCGGTCGCGGGTATAGCGTCCATAATCGACATCGGCGCTAAAAAAAGTGCCTGTCGTGTCCTGATAGCGATAGTTGAGGTTCATGCCTAGGTTCACCGAATTACTTTCAGAGCGATTGGGCGCACGCAAAATACTATCAATAATGCCTGTGGTACGATTGATGATTGGCGTACGACTATTGGATCGGCTTTCAGAATCGTTTAGATTGGTACTCAATACCGCGCCTAGCGTACTTCGCTTGGACAGATAATGATCGGCGCCAAAACGGATATTATTTGAGAATCCATCATATTCTGAATCGGTTTGGGCATCAAAAATCGAATTCCCCTGAATCCGAAACAGGTCAATAAACCCTGTAGAACGCCCAATATAATTGGAATAGGTGCCGTACAGATTCCATTTTTTGAGTCGGCTGGTGAGGGACAACGAATTATTGGTTCGCAAATAATCCCCCACGGTCACAGTGCTCGACACACTCCCGCGGGTACCGAGTCCTTTTTCTCGTTTCAATCGGATGTTGATGATCCCCGCATTGCCCGCTGCATCAAAGCGTGCGGAGGGCTGTGTGATGATTTCGATGCTGTCAATCGTATCGGCTTGTAAGGCTTGTAAATAGGCAGTAAGATCGTCGCCTTGCAAGAAACTCTGACGCCCGTCAATGTAGATAAGCACGCCCGTTTTCCCTTCGACAATCACATTGTTATTATTATCCAACCGCACGCCCGGCGCTTTGCGTAGGAGTTCGATGCCATTATTTCCCGCACTACTCACCGTCCCTGCGACATTAAAAATGGTTTTATCGGGCTCCACTTGAATAATCGGTCGTTCTGCCACTACCGTGACTTCTTCCAAAGTTTCGGTGGCGAGTTGGAGTTGGATAGGCGGTAGATTCAGCGTCTCCGTGGTAATGGTGATGGATTTTTCGACCGTGGTGTATCCCACAAAAGAAAGAATCAGTGTATACGTATTGGGCGTAAGGTCTGTGATTCTAAAAGTCCCGTCTTCATTGGTGATAGCGGCTTTGACGAGCGTGCCATCAGGGGTATTGACAATCACATTTACGTAGGGTAAAGGAGACTGTGTTTCGGATACGACGCTGCCTTTTAAGGTTTGTGAAGATTGGACGGGGGCTGAGACCGCTTTCGCGAAAGCGGACACAAAAAGCAGTAAGATAAAAAATAGAATTCGAGTGTTCATAGTGGTACTTGTTTGGTACAAATATGCCACACCCATTTTATTGGTACTATAAGGAACCGACGAATCGTACCATAACCCGATGAGTGGGCAAAGGACCGTTGGGCGATCTATAGGGCGACTCATCGAAAGTTGTATGGTTACCCAGTGAAATCGTTCTAATTTTGACTCAAATCAAAAAAAATCGTTATGAAAAAGAATATCGCAGTATGTATAGGCCTTTTGTTTATGGTCTTTACAGCAAACGCTACAGAAACGAGTTATCTAAAAATTAAACTTGACAATCAAAAGGAAATTAGCTACCCACCAGGCATCGGTTTTGTAGCGCAAGATGCCGATGGGAACACGGTATTGAGCCCTGAAGAACTAAAAACAGTCAAAGTATATGAAGTCGACATACCGATTACCTTATTTGTATTTACCACGTGGAATGATGAACCTGATGTCTACGAAATCTCCAGCGGGACGCTTTCTTTAGGACATACGGATATGGACTACAATCCTAACACCAAATACACCTACGGCAGGTCTAAAAAGGGTAAAACCTACGGACGTGCCAAAGATGGTGAAACGTATGGAGCTTCATCTATGACCAGTAATGGACTGTCTATGACAAGCGCACGCTACTTTGCCAATGATACCAACACGGGATATAATGCCAGTATTGAATTTTCGAATGATGTTGTTTTTTATTACCGTGACGGAGCCGTATCTGCATGGCAAAACGGAACCGATCTTGAAATAACAGGCAACTATCTGATTAAAACTAACGAAGGAATTATTAAATTGAGCTACAATCCATCTAATAAGAAAGTATGGTGGGTATTTGACAACAACTAAAAAATGAGAAAAAGAATCTTCAACATACGCGTTAAAGAGGTTTTAGCCGTCATTAGTGTCTATATTATTCTTTCATTCTGTTATCACGTCACGCTGTATTACAATAGAGGGGGTCAGAACAATCCGGAAGATTCGGTATGGGATATAAAAGATTGGTATTTTACACAAGGGCTACAGTATACCTTTATGTTTGTCGCCACAGCGATTGTATGGTTTTTTATATTCCGTGTATATAGAAGTAAGCCCATTACCTACAGACTCCTACTCCATTTTGTAGGGCTTCCCTTCTTTATTCTATTTGCGTGGAAGCTCTTTTACCTCACCTGTGATTACCTAGGGTATTGGCATTTGGAAGGCAATGCACAGGTATGGGATGTGTATATCCCTGCGTTGTTTTATTTGGTTCAGTTTGCTATTTTTCATGCCTATGAGCATTATATTATTAATCAACGGCGATTACAGTATGAGATTGAGCTTAAAAATTCGGCTCTCAAGAGCGAATTAAGCGCCATTAAAGCACAGTTGAATCCGCATTTTTTATACAATGTCTTTAATACCATTAATGCAAGTGTTCCTAAAGAAATGGAGGAAACCCGAGAGATGATTGCAGAGCTTTCGGATTTGTTCAGGTATCAGCTTAAAGCCAGTCGGGAGGATGTTGTGACGCTTGCCGAGGAATTAGAATTTGTCAATAAATACCTAAAACTAGAGCAAAAACGCTTTGAAGACCGCCTTTCGATCACGATTACAGTGGATGATGGTTTGCTTTCGCGAAAAATCCCACCGATGATCTTACAGCCATTGGTTGAAAACTCTGTAAAACACGGGATCTCTCCGCTTGTAAAAGGGGGGCGAATCGATATAAATATTCAAGAAAAAGAAGATAAACTCCTTTTTGAAATCAGCGATACAGGTGTGGGCGTTGAAGACAAAGAAGCGATTTTTAATCTAGGCGTAGGTTTGAGTAATACACAAAAACGCCTTCAGAAAATGTATCAATCGACGCTACACGTCAGTGATAATCTTCCTAGCGGACTCAAAGTGCAATTTGAATTATGAAAAAAGTAGTCATAGTCGATGATGAAAAATCAGGTCGTGCGCTTATTAAAGAGTATTTAGAAAATCACGAAACACTGATCCTTGTAGGCGAAGCCAATAATGGCGTCGATGCGATTAAAATCATTAATGAATTTCGTCCAGATTTGGTGTTTATGGATATTCAAATGCCGGGCTTGACGGGTTTTGATGTCCTCGAACATCTCAACGAATTACCGACTATTATTTTCAGTACAGCGTATGACAAATATGCCTTACAAGCCTTTGAAGTTCATGCGGTGGATTATCTCCTAAAACCTTATACCAGAGAGCGTTTTGACAAGGCAATTTCAAAGTTAAAAGACAGTTCGCCCAAGCAAATCCTCCCCCTCGCCGATCAGCATATCATGTCCAAAACCACCTATCCCGATCGGATGATCGTCGAAAAAGGCACCAAATACGTCACCCTCGCCACTGAGGATATTTATCGCATAGAAGCCTATGGGGATTATTCTAAAATCTATGATGCCAAAGAGTCTTATATCAGCAATCGGGGCATTAGTCAGCTCGAAGAAAAACTGAATCCAACGCAGTTTTTACGCATACACCGCAGTAGTAT
>CAYGQJ010000198.1:0-4954 GCA_964351845.1 uncultured Flavobacteriaceae bacterium
CTCCAAAAACCCCAGGGAAAGTCCGCATGGAAGCCCCTGCGGGATTGGTGGAAATTGACTACCAACAAACAGGCAACAAAGTAGATTGGGTCAAACTCACCAATGTGCCTTCGTATCTCGCCGCTCAGGGTCTCACTGTTGACTGTCCAGAATTAGGAGAAATCACTTTTGATGTAGCGTATGGCGGGAATTACTACGCCATTGTTGATCCGCAACCACACTTTTCTGGCGTGCATGATTTTACAGCAAGTCAGATTATACATTACAGCCAAGTCGTTCGAGAGCGTATTAATGCCAAATATCCAAATCGATTTATCCATCCCGAAAATGATACCATCCGTGATGTCACACACATGTTATGGACGGGCACGCCTTTAGATCCGAAATCTTCTGGAAGAAATGCTGTTTTTTATGGAGATAAAGCCATTGATCGGAGTCCGTGTGGTACGGGGACTTCGGCAAGATTGGCGCAATTATATGCCAAAGGAACATTAGAAGTCGGCGAGCCTTTTATTCATGAGAGTTTTATAGGATCTACGTTTGTAGGTCGTGTTGAAAAAGAAGTTAGTTTAGGAACACACAAAGCCATTATCCCCAGCATTCAAGGATGGGCACGCAGGTATGGACACAATACCATTACCATAGATGAAGATGATCCGTATGCGTTTGGGTTCTCGGTAATCTAAAGTGCTACGCACGAACCAAGACTAAAGGGAGTCAAGAGTCAAGACTCTTTTAAGAATAAAGTCGTGATTCTTGATTCTTTTTAATCCTGAGTCTAGTTTTAGAAAATACAAAAATGTAGGTAGTCATTAAGTTTTGGCTAATTTTATATTAATAACCCATTAACCCATTAACCCATTAACCCATTAACCCATTAAATCATTGAAAGAAATTATCATCATAGGCGGCGGGATCATAGGATTATCTTGTGCTTATTTTCTTCATAAATCGGGACATCAAGTCACGGTGATCGACCAATCTAAAATGGACGGAGGTGCTTCGTATGTGAATGCAGGCTATTTGGCACCTAGTCATATGATCCCTTTGTCGGCTCCGGGTGTCATGAAACAAGGCATCAAATGGATGTTCGATAGTAAGAGTCCGCTGTATATCAAACCTCGACTCAACGCCGACTTGATTAAATGGAGTTGGGCATTTAATAAATCCTGTACCTCCAAACATGTAGAACGTGCCATTCCTGTGATGCGCGAAATTGCTGTGATGGGACGTGATTTATATGATCAGATTAAGCAAGAAGAGGGTTTAGATTTCCAATTGGAGAAAAAAGGGTTATTTATGCTTTGTCAGACCGAGCAAACCCTTCATCACGAGTTGGAACTGGTAGAAACGGCTCATAAAGAGGGCTTGGTGGCTCGTGCTGTTTCGGTAGCAGAAGTACAACAGATGATGCCAGATGCCAAATTAGATATTGTAGGGGCGACCTATTTTGAGTGTGATCACCATACCACACCCGGTGCTTTTATGAACGAACTCAAAACCTATTTAGTCAATGCAGGGGTGGTGATTCGACAAGAAGAGAAAGTATTGGATTTAGGTGTTGAAAATGGGGAGGTCACTTTCGTGAAAACGAATAAAGAACAACTCAAGGCAGACGAGTATGTGCTTGCAGCGGGATCTTGGGCGAGTCTGCTTTCGCGAAAGCTTAACATTCCATTACTTCTTCAAGCGGGAAAAGGATATCGTGTAGAGACCACCACACCGACAGGAATTACGTATCCTTCTATTCTCGCCGAAGCAAAAATAGCCATCACGCCTATGAGCGGATTTACCCGTTTTGCGGGAACAATGGAAATTGCAGGCATCAATCAGCGTATCAATTCCCAGCGGGTAGATGCGATTGCCGAAGGGGTACAACGGTACTTCCCAGATGTCTCCGTAACACCCGAAGAAAAAGCCCAAGCGGCAAGCGGACTGCGTCCAGTGTCTCCAGATGGAATGCCCTATATCGGGAAAAGTAAGAAGTGTAAAAATCTAACGATTGCCACGGGACATGCGATGATGGGGTGGAGTTTGGGTCCTTCGACAGGAAAACTTGTACAAGAAGTGATCGATGAGGTTACTCCGAGTATGGACATGACCCTGTTTCATCCGGATAGGAAGTTTTAAAACTTGAGATGTTCCCTCGAGCGCAGTCGAGAGGTCTGAGATTGATTAGATAGCTCTCGATTGCGCTCGAACAGACAACCTATACTATTTATTATATTTATTTGGTAAACAATGTGTTCGGCTACTTTAGTGCCGTTACTGTTTTAGCTACTTCGGCAAGTTTAGCATACCATTTCGCGAAAGCGGGAAACTTCTGTAAACAACTCAACGCTTCAAAAATACCATTCGTCTATAGTTCCTGATTGCTTGCCGATTTTTAAAAAACAACGTGTTTCTTCCCACTACATTTGGCCTATATAAACAGATAAGCCATGAAGAAACAACTACTTAGCGTACTCCTATTTTTTACTATTGCGACGCAAGCGCAAGACATTCCTTTTAACTGTGATTACAGCGCATACTTATTTCAGTACAATGATGTGTATGCCATCGATCTCGCTTCTGGAAGCTCTTTTCAGATAGCCGAAAATATCACCGAAGGAAATATTAATGCGGCAGGCTATAACCCCGCCGACGGATATATCTGGGGATTTTTGAACTCTCCTTCAAAAACAATTGTACGTATCGGTAAAAACTTTACCACTACGACGTATTATATAGATGAATTACCCAATGGGAATAATTATATAGGCGATGTAAGCTCTGACGGAGTTTATTATTTAAAATCTGGCGGAAGTACGTACCATAAAATAGATGTACAGCCAGAATCTGCAAATTATGGCGGGTATATCGCTACTGAAAATTTATCGCAAAGTATGAGTATTCACGACTGGGCATTTAATGCTGCTGATGGCTATTTATATACGGTAGAGAAAAACACCAATATATTGTATCGTATTGATCCTTCTAATGGGGTCGTGCAATCTTTGGGCGAAGTGCCTATTTTATCAGGCCTTACGTATACGTATGGTGCCGTGTATTTTGATCTTTCAGGACGTTTTTACGTATCTGCCAATCAAACAGGAACGGTCTATGTGATTCAAAGCGTGCAGGATCTTGATGGTGTGATTCCGATGGATTCTAATTTATTTGCTTTTGGACCTTCTAGTGCGAGTAATGACGGCGCCCGCTGTCCGACAGCACCCGTACTTCAAGAAATTTGTGACAATGGAATCGATGATGATGGTGACGGACTCATAGATTGTGAGGATCCTTCGTGTTCTGGATACGGGAATTGCGAAGTGATTGAAGCACCTACGTCTAGTGCGAATAATGGAGGTTTAGAGAGCAATAATCGGCTTTCTGATGCGATTAATAAACGTTCTTACAATCGGGCTAAAACAAGCTACAGATTTGATAGTGAGATCGCAGAACGTGTTGAAAAGAAAGCGACGTACGGCCAGAAAAGTGCCAATGAAGCGATTCAATTGGAAGATTTTATTCCTCTAGATGTTATTGCAGAAGAATATGTGGTAGAGTCTAGCCCTACAGATCTTTTAAACATTACAAATGCAACAGAAATCTATTCGGTAGATTATATAAAGGAAGACCTATCGGTGGCTTCTATCCTTGCTATCAAAACAGAAGATGGGGTGTATGAGCATACCAAATACATCTGTGATCGTTTGTTGGGCGCCGAGTTACTTTCTGTATCTACCATAACGATTAATGAACAGGCTTTTATCAAATCACTCATAAAAAATGTAGATGGCACGGTTGAGTTTGTATTAAGCCTTTCGGCGAAAGCGGTCACAAACGATACTGAATTTGCGATTGAAAGTCATTGGAATTTGGATCAATATGAAGAAGATATGTCTTTTTATAACTTTCAGATTTGGTCAAATTCTATTGATGATTTATATCTGTTAGGAGAAGAAGTGCTTCGTTTATTAGATATTGAAAAACCAATCTCTGCCTATGCTACTTCAACACCTCCTACTGTTTTTGTGAGAAAAGGAGCATATGTACAAGGCGGATTGGATTTGCAGATCATCAATACCAATGCCACGCAAGAGGTTACTTTTGATGCGGGGATTCGTGTCACAGAAACAAGCGCCATAGAAACCATGACCTCTACGATAGATTTACAAGGAAATTACAGCACAGAAGTGACTGTAGCCACTGGAAATCTTTTTGATATAGGATTTAGAATAGGGGATGGTAACGCTACGCCAGACGATTTATTTATGTCAGATGGCCCTTGGGGAATAGATGATAGTCAGCCTACGACCACCGTACAAGAATACACAGTTTCTGAAAATACGGAGAACTTTGATTCAAGCGATTTCCCAATAGAAAGGAATGTACATTTGGAAGCAACAACCAATACGTATGTAGCTGCATACAGAGCTTTGACTCCTCGATTTAAAGCCGTAGATGTATCTGAGTATACGAGTTTTGGCGTAAGCGCAAAAGGAACAGGAAGCCTAGAAATTACGTTTGTCAAGCAAAGTATCGATGTATGGGAAGATCAGTACAAGCAGACGATCATGCTCACTGATACGTTTCAAGAGTTTATCATTCCTATCGATAGTGTAGTGCTGGATGATGTGGTGACGATCGTTTTTACGATGATTTCAGAAAATGGACAGCTAGTCACGAAAGAAATGGATATACAGCATGTGCGTTTCACAAATGAAACATCCTTAACTACAGAGACTTTTGAAATGGAAAGTACAACGCTTAGAAATTATCCAAACCCTTTTACAGAAAGTACGACCATACAATTACCTCAAGGGATGAATGCGACACAGATGAACGTATATAATATGGTAGGCCGATTGGTCGATCAACAAGAAATAGATGCTCAAATAGGTACCCAAACTATACAGTATAGGGCACCACAACTTGCTAAGGGAATGTATGTCTATACGATCTTAGATGA
>CAYGQJ010000199.1:0-1854 GCA_964351845.1 uncultured Flavobacteriaceae bacterium
AATAACGAATAATAATGATTTGTTCGTTTTTTTATCTCCTTTAGGCTTTTTGTGTTGTAAAGGGCTGCATCATAATCTTGTAGATGCACCACATGATTCTGATCATTTTCATACAAGGACCAAGCAGCTCTGCGAATCCAAGGCGAGAAGATGGCGAATGTAGGAATATCAATGGCTTTTGCCATGTTGATCGCACCGCCTTCATTACCAATCAATGCGTCACATTGGGAGGTCAATGCAATAAACTCCCGTAAACTTTTCCCATAAATGTCTTTTCGCACATGTTGACGTGTTTTTTCAGAACACAGCGCTAGCAGTTCATCTACTTGGTCTAATTGTTTTGGGATATAATTAAATAGCAATTTGGCATCCGTGGTAGCAACGATATGATCTAATACCACCGCGAGATAGAGGAGGGGATAGGTTTTGTTGGGCGCACTTCCCAGAATAGCGATCATATATAATTTTTGATCTGGATGGGTTTTAACATCTGCTAGTTTCGCTTTCGCGGAAGCGGTCTCAGCATCCGTCACATAGATCTTTGGTTTTAGTGCCTTCGGAAAACTAGTATCAATGGCCTGTAATAACTTCATCCGATTTTCAATAGCAAGTCCAGCCTCGGTTTCGGCGGTGTAATGGTAAGTGAACAAATCGGTGTAGAATGCCTTTGTGTACCATTTTTTATAGCCAATCCGTTGTTTGGCTTTTGTTGCTTTGGTGATGCGCGAACTTCCAATTTTTGAATACACATCGATCACAATGTCATAGGCTTCTGAAGGTAGTTGTGAGCGAAATTGTCTTGCTGCTCTCCTGCTTTTGACCATTTCTGGCGTAAATACCACCTTTTTATCAATAAAAGGATTGTTTTCGAGTACGGGCAAGGTATGCTCGTTTACAAGATAATGCACCGTAGCATTTGGATAGTGAGATTTGATCGCTTCACAAAGAATAGACGATGTGAGTACATCGCCTATCATTTTGTGTTGTATAATCAATATTTTTTTATCCATTGGGCGTTTTTAAACCGCTACATCATATTCTCTTAATGCATCATTAAGTGATGTTTTCTTATTGGTGCTTTCTTTACGTTTTCCTATAATCAGTGCACAAGGTACATTGTATTCTCCAGCGGCAAATTTCTTGGTATAACTACCGGGAATGACTACAGAGCGTGCGGGAACTCTTCCTTTCATTTCAACAGGTTCATCTCCTGTTACGTCAATGATTTTAGTGCTCATCGTCAGTACCACATTGGCACCTAATACGGCTTCTTTCTCAATATGCACGCCTTCTACGACAATACAACGGCTTCCGATAAAGGCACCGTCTTCGATAATCACTGGCGCTGCTTGTAATGGTTCTAATACACCACCAATACCAACACCACCACTTAAATGTACGTTTTTACCAATTTGCGCACAACTTCCTACGGTTGCCCACGTATCTACCATCGTGCCTTCATCTACATAGGCACCAATGTTTACGTAACTTGGCATCAGGATCACGCCGCTAGATATATACGCTCCGTGACGTGCGACAGCGTTTGGTACCACGCGAATTCCACGGTTTTCATAATCTCTCTTTAGCGGAATCTTATCGTGATATTCAAAAATACCCGCTTCTAGGGTTTCCATTTTCTGAATAGGAAAATATAAAACCACCGCTTTTTTGATCCATTCATTTACTTTCCATCCGTCTTCTGTTGGTTCTGCGACACGTAAGGTCCCACGATCGAGCATATCGACCACTTCACGAATGGCATTAATGGTCACACGGTTTTTTAATTCAGAACGATCGTCCCAAGCTTTTTCTATTAGATTCTGTAATTGATTCATAACAAATGTAAATTCTATT
>CAYGQJ010000199.1:1954-4802 GCA_964351845.1 uncultured Flavobacteriaceae bacterium
TATATAATTTTCAAATTGGGCAAAACTATGGAACCGAGCTTCTATAGTGCCCGTGTGATCTATCAGTGCGTAGGTAGGAAATTCCCAAACGGACAGATCATACGTTAATCGTTTTTCAGGCTCTTGTTCTCTCACATTGACCCATGGGTAGTCGTGTTTCTTGAGGTACCTTTCCCACGAGCTATATTTAGTATCTCTAGAGATTCCTATAAGTTCAATATCATTGTCTTCAAAAATAGCTAGATTCTTAGCAATGCGTTTGTGATCTAGTAAACAAGGTTGACATTGTACAAACCAAAAATCGAGTAAATATCGTTTGGAAGGATCTAAAGAGATGGTTGTCTTTTGGTCGTTAAGATCCCCCAAAGCGTATTGATCAAATTGTACCGCCTCCTGATCAAGAATTTGCTGCATTTTATCAAAGTTGTTGATAAAATGTGATTTTAAAGTACTTGTTTGCATACGCATGATTCGGTATACCTGATCCACTTTATCACGATTATTTTGATTTCGTGACAAATAATCACCAACAATAGCGTGAGAAAATGGTGTGTAAGTATGCGCACGTATTTCTGAGATCAAAAATTTGTCTATGGTCGTACTATCGGCTTTGGCGGTAAGTAACTCCTGATACGTTTTGGTGTATTGTATCACAGCATCGTACAATGGCGATGTATCAACTTGATCTACGGCTAATGTTTTAGCATCAAAGCGCATATCAAGGATGAGTCGATCTCCATCCAGCCATACTTGTGTTCCTGTGCGTTGACCTTCTGAATGCACATATACATTGTAAAGGTCATTCACATCCCTCTTTAAATCGACTTTGATCGTATCTTTATAGGGTAAGAATAGATTTTCTTTTTGTCCGATATCTGCGATCCAAACGGAATCTATAGGCGTCTTTGAAGTAATCACCAAATTAATATCAGACAGTTCTAAGCTTTCTTTTGACACTTTTTTCTCCGTTTGGCATGCCATGCATAGGAGTATGAGTAGAAAAAGCGAAAGAAGTCGAGACGTCATGGTTGGGTTATCGTTTATAAATTCAAAGATAAAACTTCACAAACGTTTCCAACCTCAGATTTTCTATAAATTAACAACGCCTGTATTTATATAGGAGTCTAGTAAGATATAGGTTGGTTTTCCTTATTTTTGCACCAAATTTTAAGAATGGGACGCATCATTGCGATAGATTATGGAACGAAGCGCACGGGGATTGCGATCACTGATGAGCTTCAGATCATTGCTTCGGGCTTGACCACGGTAGATACCAAAACGCTGATTCCGTTTTTAAAAGATTATTTTCAGAAGGAAAACGTAGAGGCCATGGTGATTGGAGAGCCTAAACGGATGAACAATGAAGCTTCTGATGTAGAGGCAGACATTTTACGCTTTCGCGAAAGCGTACTCAAAACCTTTCCCGACTTAAAAATTATTCGTCAAGACGAACGATTTACCTCAAAAATGGCTTTTCAAACCATGATTGACAGCGGGATTGGAAAAAAGAAACGACAAAATAAGGCACTTGTTGATCAAATTAGTGCCACGATAATATTACAAGATTACCTTTATAATAAGTAGCATGATTTTACCAATAGTAGCATACGGAGACCCTGTTTTAAAGAAAAAAGCAGCGCCCATTACAGAAGAATATCCGAAGCTTCCTGAGCTTATCGATAATATGTTTGAGACCATGTACGGTGCCAACGGCCTAGGACTGGCAGCTCCACAAGTGGGACTTTCTATCAGAATGTTTCTCGTAGATACGTCTCCTTTTGCCAATGACAAAGAGTTTACAGACGAAGAGAGAGCGATGTATAAGGACTTTAAAAAAGTGTTTATCAACGCAGAAATTATAGAAAGAGAAGGGGATGAGTGGCCTTTTAACGAAGGCTGTTTGAGTATTCCTGGGATTACGGAAGATGTGTTTAGAGAGTCTACGATCACTATGCGCTATCAAGACGAAAATTTTAAGGAATACACCGAAACCTTTGATGGTATTATTGCGCGTGTGATTCAGCATGAATATGATCATATAGAAGGCATTTTGTTTATTGATAAGCTCTCAAGCCTAAAAAAACGGATTCTTAAAGGAAGACTTGCCAATATCTCTAAAGGAAAATGTGACGCCGATTATCGTATGCGTTTTCCAGCGGTTTCTAAAAAGAGATAGTTAAATGAGTGTAAATTGTTAAAAATTTGACAATGACCTCATTTTCGTGGAGAATAAATTTTGATTTTACATTCGGGCAACGCATATTTGCCGACCAATTTTGATAACATAAATTATATGGGTTTAGATAAAATATTAGCGATTTCTGGAAAACCAGGTATTTACGAATTAAAAACACAAACGCGTAGTGGGTTTGTAGCACAATCATTACTAGACGGAAAGCGTATTTCTGTAGGATTGCGTCATAATGTAAGTATCCTTTCAGAAATAGCGATTTACACCCTTACTGAGGAAATACCATTACGTGAGGTTTTTGAGAAAATCAAAGAAAAAGAAGAAGGAGGCCCTACGATCAACCATAAGGTGTCTAAAGATGAACTCGAAGAGTTTTTCTTTAATGTCGTACCAGACTACGATGAAGACCGTGTATATCCTAGTGACATTAAGAAAGTAGTACAGTGGTACAATATCTTACAGAAAAATGACTTGATGGATTTTTCGGCACCAGCAGAGGCAGCTCCAGAAACATCAGACGAAGAAGAATAGTGCATAACTTTTCATAAAAGAATACGGCCTTTGCAATCTAATTGCAAAGGCTTTTTTAGTTTAGTAGCATCATTAATAAGCAAGATCGTAGATCGCAGCGTTTAATAGATGCTAGGAATCCCGCCG
>CAYGQJ010000200.1:0-4777 GCA_964351845.1 uncultured Flavobacteriaceae bacterium
GTACAACCTTATCTTTTCAGGGTAAAGTGTCCTACAAATTCTCTTTGGGTTCCTAATCCATCTGGTTCTGTATAGTTGATTCTAAACCAATAATCATCAGAGATCATCGGTTGACCGTTAAAGGTACCATCCCACCCTTCACTAGTTGGACTTATTTGTTTCAATAACTTCCCAAAACGATCAAAGATGTGAATCTTTGCGTTTAAGTTCGGTGCTACGCCAATACCGATGATATTCCACGTATCATGGAAACCATCTTGGTTAGGGGTAAAGAAACGAGGGTAATCAATAATACCAATTTCTACCTGAAAGATGCTACAATCTCCAGAGGCTCTTCTTCCAAATACGGTATGATCTCCTGGAGTCACTCCTGTAAAGATCGTACTGCTCTGGAAAGGCCCATCATCAAGTGCGAACTCAAACCCATCTAGATTACCATTAAAGTCAGCCGCATTAATCACCTCTACAGTATATACCCCTCCTGGGTTAAAAGAGCTCTCTAAAACAATCGCTTCAAACACCGGAGCACTGACGGCTACATAACTTGCACTAGCCACATAATCACAACTTGTGATCACTCCCATGCCATTGTCATAGGTCGCTGTAATCGTAAGTTCATATTCTCCTTGCTGATCTACCGTCACGGTAGGATCTAAAGAAACCAGCGTCCCATCACGTGTCCATGTATAGGCATAACTCACTCCTGGGATTGCATCTTCTACCGTCCCATCAAGTACAAACGGATCTAAAGCCTCTCCTGTAAGCTCATCCACACAAATCTCACCGCCTTCATTACTTAAATCAGTATAGGGTAACGGCTCTACAAAAATCATAAACTCAATCACATCGGTAGACTCACACATACTCGAGGTGTTAATCGCTCGTGCATAGATGGTCTGAGGATCACTTGTATTGACAAATGCCGTTGGATCTGCAATAGGATTCTCCATGTTTTGCGCATCGACTAGAGAGGTATAATACACCACAGAAGTGGTAGGCTCTCCTGCTGTAATGATAGCATTCTGCTGTGTTAAATCAAACGTAGCCATATCTTGTACTGGAATTCCATTCACGCCAGGATCATCAGCACATTGGGTAATATCGGGTGCTGGATTTGCCAGCGGACGACTCTCCACCGTAAAGATCACACTTCCAAAAGAAGCACATCCCGTCACTGTATTCTCTATTCTAAAGAAGATCTCATCATCATCGGTTACTACAAATATCACGGACTGATCTATTGGGAAGGCCCCATTCTCAGCCTCCGTCGCCGTATTGTGATAGGATATGGTAAAGTCAGCAGTGTTTTGTGGAGCCACTAAGAATCCAGCATCATCTGCAAGTGTTGTTAAATCTACATCTCCCATGGTATCATCACCATCAAACTCCTCACAGAAGGTATAATCAAACGGAGTGTCTTGTGCTAAAATCGGTAATGGATTCACCACCACATCAAAAGGAACAATCACAAAACAAGGCTCGCCATTAACAATACTTACCGTGCTCTCTACACGTGCATATAGGGTTTGTCCGCCTGGAACCGTATTGGTATAGAGAATCTCTCCTCCACCTCCGACAGTAGTCACAATATCCATAGGATCAAACGGAGTGGCTTCTGCCAAGGTAAGATCATCAAAGATGCTTATCGTTACCGTTTCTCCTCCTGCAATCTCTGTGACTGTTAAGCTAAGATCAAATTCTACAATCCCATTGGTATCATCTCCATCTAGATCATCATCACATAGTGCTACAGCATCAGGAGTCCCTGGACTTGGAAGGGGTAATACTTCAATATCAAAAAGACCTTGAGAAGAACAGCCAGGTAAATCAAAAGGTGCCACTACGATATGAATCGTCTGTGGGTTGGTGATATTGGTATAAGCCTCTGGAGTTGTGATAGGCGTATCACTGGCTAGATCTGCTAGTGATGCATAATAGGTCACATTCACCAAATCATCACCTCCTGTAATATCATTTTCTAACACCGTTAAATCAAATTCAATAGTCCCTAATGGATCGTCATCATCATTACATACCACTAGGTTTAAATCTATTCCCGCTGGATTAATAACTGGTGGTGGTACCACCTCAATATCAAACTCAATAAAGGAAGGACAGTTATTTGGTGTCCCGTCATTGGTCTCTACACGCACAAAAATCGTCTCTGTGGTATTGGCTACCTGATTCACATACGCTCCTGGGGTTACAATAGCTGCTGTACCATCTATCGCATCCATAGCCGTGTTGTGATAGGTGACGATGAAATTCGCTTGCTCTGAAGGAGCGATATTCGCTAAAATAGCGCCTTCTTGTAAGGTAAGATCAAAACTAGCAAAGCCATCAGCGTCATCATCACATGCCCGTAAGTCATCAATCTCTAAAGGAAGATCAGGCATCGGGAAGACTAAAAGTTCAAAACTATACAACTTCTCACACCCTGTCACCGTGTTTTCTGCCACAAAGAATAACTCGGTCATCCCGGAGATGTTATTGTAGAGTACGGTGGTATCTATTTGTCCCGTGCCATCATCGATTTGCGCATTGTCAAAGGTTTCATAAAAACGGAAGACAACATCTGGTAATCCTAGCCCAAGCGCATTGGCATAGGCTTGAAGATCAAACTCACCAAATCCATCATTGTCATCATCACAGGCAATTGCGGGTGGTACAGGATCAATAAATGGTAACGGATTGACCAGTAACTCAGCTGTGGTTTGTCCCATACACATCCCTGCAGTGGTACTACTCACCTGAACAAGAATCGTTTGATTGTTTGGTGTTGTATTTACATAGGCATTGGCAGGGTCTATGAAGATACCTGCATCTAGATCGGCTTGTGTTTCATAATAGGTGACGGCAAGGGTGGTATCCCCTGCAACAATGCCTGCATCTAATAAGGTTAAATCAAAAGTGGTAATCCCATCGATATCTGTTCCTACTAATGGTCCTTCGGTATCACAAGCCTCCAGCGGCGCTGTAGGGGTAACAAAAACAGGAAGCGGTGCAATCGTGGCATTAAAGAAAGTCACGGTAGCACAACCAGTAAGAGCGTTTTCTAAACGTACCCACACCACAACACCAGGATCGGTTACTAAATAGTTTACAGGATCTGCAATAGGAAATTCATCATCATCTGCATTTGCTTCACTTTCGTGATACGTCAAATTATAATCCATAGGATCTAACCCTCCATAAATCACCCCATCATTCTGGGTTAAGTCAAACACAAATTGATTCGTCCCGTTGGTACATTCGGTGATATCAGGAACAGGAAGATTAATCAGTGGAATAGGATTAACAATGAGTTCGAGTTCTATAATTCTGAAACATTCCGTGCTTGTGGCAGGATCATTATCCGTGGCACGTACAAAAATGGTCGTATTTGGACTGGTAAAGTTCGATGGATCGAAAATCTCTGGAGTTCCCGCTTCCGCGAAAGCAAAACTTTCGTGAAAACTTAAATCAAAGTTGGTTTCTCCATTAATGATCGCTCCAGAAACCTCAGGGATGGTCAAATCAAAAACAGCAATCCCATCAAAATCATCATCACACACCTCTACTGGAGGTATGGCCGTAGGCGATGGTAATTGATTCACCACTAAGGTTAGGGTAATTAACTCATAACAGTTTGTCACCACATTCTCCACACGTACCCAAACGGTCTGTGAGGCAGGGTCTACATTTTGATACATATCAGGTAAGGCTGGCATCCCAGCATCAGCATCCCCTTGTGTTAGGTGATAACTCACAACCCAATCAGCATTGCCATTGATGATCTCATCATCACGGCTACGAAGATCAAAAAGCGAGAATTCATCAGTGTCACTACCACTGGCTAGGTCATCACAAAGCTCGTAAAATGCCGGTTGAACAGGCGTTGGTAATGGGTTGACCACAAGCGATAGTTCTACTTGTGCGCTACAAAAGGTAGTAGGGCTCTGTGCGATATCAGTCACCACAGCAATAACCGTGGTGGTATTACTACTATGGATCGTTGGATCAGCAATAGACACATTGGCATCTACCGAGGCTTGATCTACAAACCAAGTCACATCAAAGATTGTAGGATCGAGTCCGTCTAATATCTGAGGCTCTTGGGAGGTTAAATCAAAAATAGCCACCCCATCTGCATTATCATCACAAATCTCATAAGGATCAGGAGTCTCATTAGGCATCGGTGTATTTAGAATCACTAAGTTGAAAGGCACTACGGCAAAACAACCTGCTGCGTTAAATACACGGGCATATATCGTTTGGAAGAAAGGATCATTCACATTGACATACATCATATTATCAATCTCCAATCCTACAGGCGCATTATTAGCATCGTCTTCGGTAAGATAATAGGCTACGGTAAGGCCTGTAGCACCGTCTATAATCTCAGCATCGGTATCAGAAAGAATAAAGAAATCAAAAATACCATCATTATCGGTATCACATACTTCTAAATCTGCAGGAGTAACAGGTGTTGGGACTAAAAAGACTTCAACACGTAAAGGCTCGGTAGAGAAACATCCTGTAATATTATCAGTAACTCTAGCAAAAATAATCTGTGGATTGACCGTATTGGTAAAAGCCATTGGATCTGGAATAGAAGCATCATCAGCATTAGCTCCTGCTAGGGTAAGGTGATAACTCACCGTGACATTAGGGTTAAAACCACCAGTGACTTCAATATCTTTGACCGTAAGATCCATGGTGGTTAATTGATCAGGAGTACCATCTTCATCACATACCAATAAATCTGTGGGAGGCGCCGAGGCTGGATTTTCGTTGA
>CAYGQJ010000201.1:0-4769 GCA_964351845.1 uncultured Flavobacteriaceae bacterium
ACCGAACATCAAGAAAAGATCTTTACTATTTTTCAACGCCTACACGCCGACGAAGTCTATGAAGGTTCTGGCATTGGCCTCGCACACAGCAAGAAAATAATCCATGCCCATGGCGGGAGTATTTCGGTGGAGAGTGAACCTGGGTTTGGGAGTACGTTTTCGTTTACGGTGCCGGTCTGATTGTTGGTATCGTTTTTTTGTTGCTAATTCCTATTGCCAAATACCTCATTCCTATTTCGCTTTCGCGAAAAAAATCAATCAGGATAATTTGATGCACCTTTACCTATATCCCTTTCATTCATTAGTTCTTCTAAACGAAATTCAACTAATTTGTACGTACTATATTCTTGAAAAGGAGTGATAATATAATAATTAAGGAATCTTCCTTTGACTCTTCCTTTAGGAATCTTATGTCTTTTTTTTAATCGTCTATCTTTACTTGCTATAACAGCTTTTAATAAAGGCTCATTATTTATTTTATCTATAATAAGTTTACGAATAGAAGGTGAGGAATGTAACCCTTTTGATACCCTGTAGCTATTTTCTCTATCAAAATTATAATTATAAAAGAAATCGGGTAATACTTTACAGTTATTGCATTCAAAACTATTCAAAGAATCTGCATATTCTTGAACATAAATAAACCCTTCTTTTAAAGTTATTAATTGATCTTCTCTGAGTTTCCATGTATTTTGAGTAAAACAAACTGAGACAGATAATCCAAAAAGTAATGCTAAAAGCTTTTTCATAATTATTAGTTTAAACTAGCAGTTTTAGGATAATTATCCCTTAAACTTTATTCTCAATTCTCTTTTAGTATTAAATCACGAAATGAGCATACAATAACAAAAAGGCTAGTAAATGTATGAATATTGATCATTTATAATCAAATCTAATCGATATTCTGGCTAATTCCATATAATAACAAAATAACATTAATACTAATTATCACCCCAACCATCCATCTCTATCCAAACTACGATACTGTATCGCTTCGCTGATGTGCGTACCCGTGACGATTTCACTTCCTGCTAAATCGGCGATGGTACGGGATACTTTCAAAATACGGTCATAGGCACGTGCGGAGAGATTCAATCGTTCCATGGCGGTTTTAAGGAGTTGTTTGGAGGCGTCATCCAAGGCGCAATACGTTCGGATTTGCTTCACATTCATTTGAGCGTTGTAGTTGGTGGCTTCGCTTTCGCGAAAGCGGACTACTTGTAATTCCCTTGCTGCGGTCACACGCTTTCGAATCTCGACACTCGACTCCGCTTTTTGCTCACTGCTTAACTTCTCAAAGGGTACGGGCGTGACTTCGATATGAATATCAATACGATCCAATAACGGACCACTGATCTTTCCTAAATAGCGTTGCATTTCGGCTGGACTGCTCGTCACAGGTGCATCAGGATCATTAAAATAGCCTCCCGGACTCGGGTTCATACTGGCCACCAACATAAAACTACTGGGATAGGTCACCGTAAAACGGGCACGAGAAATCGTGACTTCCCGATCTTCCAAGGGTTGTCGCATCACTTCAAGGACTTCGCGTTTAAATTCTGGGAGTTCATCAAGAAATAAAACACCATTGTGAGAAAGCTAAATCTCCTCTGGTTGTGGGTAGCTGCCACCCCCGACTAAAGTGACGTTTATAGTATTACTAGTTGTGGAGGTGTTTTATTTAAATTATAATTTCATTTTGATTATGATTACCTCCTTTTTTCACTTTCTGTTCAGCAATTGTATCAGAAACTTTTTTTACTTCTTCAATATTTACTTCTTTTCGTAAAGTAAATGGATGAAAAATATTTATAATACTAGATAAACTAAGAAAAACGATAATAGACTGTATGAGATTACTTTTACTAATTAAATCTTGTAAATAATTATCAAAAAAGTAATTAATTATATAATAAATGGAAGCTAATACTACTGCTAATAGAATAAGGTAAAGATTCTTCTTTATTGGCACTAATTTATCTAAAAACTTTAGAAGCTTTATTTTTTTAAAAAATATTTTATCGTAAGTTTTTATTAAAAAATAGTTCACACGTGATAATTTGAGGGTTTTGTAACGACCTCCCTTATCAACTAACCCTAAATCGGATTGACCATCCTTCTTCCAAGCTCTTGCACTAATTATTATAAAATGTGTCCCCTCTTTTTCAAGTATGTCTAAAGAACACCATATCCATTTTTTAGATTTTAAAACTTTACCACCCCTTGATAGAGAATAATAAATTGGTTTAATATTATTTTTATCTATATGCTTATAATAACCTATTCCATAATTTAACTTATATCCTTGTACTGTAATTTTCATTTAAGAAATTTAATATATTAGTCATACAATATTGATTAACGTAACCACTTGGTTATTAGAAGTTATTAACATCTATTTATACTTATGAATCAGACATATTTTATTAAACCCATATCACTTAACTTGTCTTTCAGTATGAACTGCTCCACTAGTTTAATTACATACAAATAATTGATACGGTGCTTGCATCAAAACCCCTGCTAGCGCTAATTTGTAATTGGTGTCCACCTGAGTAATCTAACACGAATACCGATCCACACTTATATAGGATGTTGTTCCTAACGTCGCAAAATCACTCCCTGTTCTGTTCTAGTTAACCAAGCCATCCATCACGATCCAAACTACGATACTGTATCGCTTCGCTGATATGGGTTCCGGTGACGGTTTCACTCCCCGCTAAATCAGCAATCGTACGGGATACTTTCAAAATACGATCGTAGGCACGTGCAGAGAGATTCAGACGTTCCATGGCGGTTTTGAGGAGTTGTTTGGAGGCGTCATCCAAGGCGCAATACGTTCGGATTTGCTTGACATTCATTTGAGCGTTGTAGTTGGTGGTCTCGCTTTCGCGAAAGCGTCGGATACGTCACTGTAAAACGTGCACGAAAAATGGTGACTTCTCGATCTTCCAAGGGTTGTCGCATCACTTCTAACACATCCCTTTTGAACTCTGGGAGTTCATCGAGAAACAAAACGCCATTGTGGGAAAGCGAAATCTCTCCGGACTGCGGATAACTCCCACCACCGACTAAAGCGACGTTTATAACATTACTAGTTGTGGAGGAAAATATTTTATATAAGAAATTTATTTATATGTTTTAATAATTATTAAATTGTTTCTATTATGAAATTTAACATCTTTATAAACAGCATAATTACGATGAAATTTACCAAGTTCGAATTCCTCAGCTAAACTACCAATCTCACTAAATAACAAATTCTTAGCCCCTGTTGTATTGTGCCTATCATAAATAACGACTTCTAATTTATCATTATAATGTGATATCGATTTAAAGAATTTCTTTAGTTTTTTTTTGTCTTCTGAAGAAAAACTATACCAATGTCCAATATTTAATCTAAAATAAATTTTTCCATTATAAGTTCTATCATAATGTTTTATTAATGATAAATCTTCATTTTTTACAAATCCAAATCTATACCTATTAGAATTAAAATACTTTATACTAATCCAAGATGTATTTCTTATTCTATAATTTAAAAAGACCTTTTGCTTAGGATAAAGCTTATCAACTGCATAATGATTTTTTAGTGCTTCAAAATCCGATGTTCCTTTAAAAACAGTAATAAAATCATTTGTCTTAGCATATGCAACACCATTAAGATTTATTCGAGAACTTTTAATTTTCTCTAATCGTAATTTTTCACCTCTATAGTTATTGTATTTAATAGTACCAAATATTACAAGAATCAATAACCCCAATGAGAGAATTTTTAAAGCAAAATTTCTTGCTTCTTTATCTTCTTTCTCATCAACATAATCAGTTGAATTTGAGGTTATATATGCATAATCGCGTATAAAATCCCTTGATGATTCCGTAGAATCATCATCTATAATATTATTTGATTCACCTTCATCCTTTACATCCCCAGTACCTCCACAAGTTTGACATTGACCAGTTCCATAACAGACTTTACAATTAGCCTTACCACTGCTTATACCAGTTAGAGTCTCAATACCTCCATCAATTATACCTTGAATAGCATCTTTCCCACTGCCCCAACAAGTCTTGCATCTACCATCACTACCAAAAAAATCTGAATACCTACAATCTCTACAATGCCCCATAAACCTTCATATTAAATTTTTAGCATTTAATAAATCTAATGAAAAAACCTTTGAGAACTCCTTAAAGCATTGATTATCTGAGTTAAATACTTAAAATCCGTATGTTTTAACTTGCCTTTCTGTATGAACTGCATCACAGGTTTGACTACATACAAATGATTGATATGATGCTTGCATTAAAACCCACAAACCAGTACCTCGCTCTTCATATCCCCTACCAACAAAATCTCTACCACAGATATTACATACATGCTTATTTGATTCGGTTACATTAGAATTATTGTTATTAGCGTATTAGACTATTTTTTCTTCTCTAAAAGTTAATGCTTCTGGGTTAAAAAGGAAAGTTTATTAGTTCCCTGTGGATTTAAGTTTGTAATTGACACAATTTTAAGTAATCTACTACTAACAACTATTTATAGTTAGTTTACCCCAACCACCCATCTCTATCCAAACTACGATATTGGATCGCTTCGCTGATATGCGTTCCGGTGACGGTTTCGCTTCCAGCTAAATCAGCGATGGTACGAGATACTTTGAGGATACGATCATAGGCTCTAGCGGAGAGATTTAGGCGTTCCATAGCGGTTTTAAGGAGTTGTTTGGAGGCGTCATCCAAGGCGCAATACGTTCGGATTT
>CAYGQJ010000202.1:0-4740 GCA_964351845.1 uncultured Flavobacteriaceae bacterium
ATCCTTTTGCCTATCAAAATTTTTAATCGGTATAATTTCTCTAAACCTATTTATAGGGCGGTTGGCAAAGTAAAAAATGCGATGGGCGCCGAGCTTAAAAAGAAAAATCCAGGTACTTTTTTTACGATAGGCTATCTCAACGGCATCTTGCCTTGCGGTCTTGTCTACATGGCCGTTTTTGGGGCTTTAGCTACCGGAGGAGCTTTACAAGGAAGTCTGTACATGATTGTTTTTGGACTAGGAACCGTACCACTGATGACGACGGCTATCTACTTAGGAAACTTTTTAAAAGGAACCGTAAAACAACGTATTGTAAAAGCAATTCCTGTCATAGTGGTCGTTATAGGAATGCTTTTTATTTTAAGAGGCTTGGGATTAGGAATCCCCTATATCTCTCCTTCTGAAATGGTCACAGTAGAACAGACTGGAGCCAATCATAGTTGCCATTAAACTGAGAATAAACACTATTAATTATAAAATTCTGAATATGAAAAATCTAATCTTACCACTGGTTAATTGGGCAATGGGTGCCGTCATTATAGGGGTGTTTGCTATTGTATGTGTTGTGATGGTCGTGGTGATATACCATCTAGCTAACAGTGATAAAAAAAAGAACGACAGAACGCAGCCTGAAGTGTAATGCGTATAGATAGCATATCTTTACTGGAGTAACGCATTTGTCATTACATCTTCAAGATTAAAATTATTTTCTTCTATCTCTTTTTCTTTAATCCAATCAAGAAACTGTTGTACATTTTCTGGCTCCATCATGCCCCAAGAATCTTCTGTGCCAAAACTATCTTTGGTCGTAGACAGACTATACGGTAGGTCAATAAATTTTTGATCTTCTTCTGTGAGTAATGGCGATAGTATCGCAATAGCCTCTTCAGGGTGTGAAATTGCGTACAAATAGCCTTGTTTTGTGGCGTTGAGGAAAGAGGTTAATGTCTCTGTGGCTTCATCTATAAAACGACTACTTGTTGCCATTACTGGTGAATAGGAATATGGAATATTGTACGCTTTCATCTTAAAATACGTAAGCCCGGCATCCTTTATTCTCTTGTCAGCGCCTTCCCAATTCAAAAATATCCACGTGGCATCATAGGTATTGGTGAGTAAGGTGTTCCATATTCCTAATTTTTCTGGATACACAACATTGATCAAGCCTTCTCCACCATCGTTTTTAATCATTTCTTTTACAATATGATCTTCATATCTTGCTTTGTAAGAAGCGTAGGACGCATGATCTAAATCTTTAGGGCGTTTTATGTTTCCTTCTTTTTTTACGGCAATGGCACTTAAGTCTTCTTTAAAAATAGTAGCGATGGCTTTTAGGTCAAAAGGAGATTTCTTAGACTGGTAGCTTAAAATACTTTCAAAAGGACATAAAGCAATATCGGCTTGACCGAGCTCTACCTTTTTTGCTGGAGTTACTTGATAATTATCATCTAAAGGTGTTGAAATCGTTAGATCAATATGTTTATCCGTGTAAAATCCTTTGGCTTGTGCTATAAAAAATCCTATGTGATTGATATTAGGTGTCCAGTCTAATGCTAAGCGTAATGACCTCATCTTTTTTTACTACAAGATACTTTATTATTCACATCTATACCACAAACAAATATTAATTAAACAATAACTCTATTTGCCCTCTTGATGAGGATATTGATCTCAAAATACGTCTATTATTTTATAAAAAAATGCCATTTTAGTTGTGACCGCTTTCGCGAAAACGGTATCTGAAAAAATGTCAGTTTACAAAAAAAGGAAAGCGGACTGCTTTCCTTTTCTATTTTTTATGCCTCTATTCTTAGGATCCTAAACCAAAAGCATAGTATTGTTTTCCGGGGATGTCTTCATAAATTCCTTCTATCATTACCCCTCCTTCTTTATTTTCTAGCGCGTCCATAAGATCATCTACATCCACTACTTTTCTACCATCAATATGAGTGATGATAAATCCTTCACGAATTTGCGTTTCTTTTCTAAGTTTTCCTGCAAATAAAGAACTGACCTTTACACCTCCATCAATATCATTTTTCTTTGCTGTTTCTTTATCTATCTTTTCAAAGTCTGCTCCTAACATACTAATTAGGACTTGATGTTCTTTCTTACTGACTTTGGTTGTTCCAGAAGTACTTTCTAATGTTACAGACATCTCTTTTTCTTTTCCGTTTCTGATCAAACGCAGCAGTACTTTATCCCCAGGTCTTTTACGTGCAATTAACTCTTGTAACTGTGGGGATGTATTGACTTTTTTATCATCTACAGCTATTATTACATCATCTACTTTTATACCCGCCTTATCGGCAGCACTTTCTTCTTGTACATTTGCAATATATACTCCTTG
The DNA here is from genome assembly GCA_964351845.1 of uncultured Flavobacteriaceae bacterium. GTDB lineage: Bacteria > Bacteroidota > Bacteroidia > Flavobacteriales > Flavobacteriaceae > Dokdonia. Next base: position 2,351 of record CAYGQJ010000202.1, read on the forward strand.
TGATACATCAATGTCTTTTTCTTTTGCAAGTGTCGTATTTAAGGTAGTAATATTCACGCCAAGCATTCCTCTTTGTACAGCTCCATATTTTAATAAATCTTCGACCACCTTACTGACAATATTGCTAGGAACAGCAAATCCGTATCCATTATAGGTTCCTGTTTTGGAAGCAATGGCAGTATTAATTCCTATTAAATCTCCGTTAAGATTTACAAGTGCTCCTCCACTATTCCCTGGATTGATCGCTGCATCTGTTTGGATAAAACTTTCTACAGCAAATTTATCTTTATTAATATTAATATTTCTAGCCTTGGCACTTACAATTCCTGCTGTTACCGTAGAATTTAAACTGAATGGATTTCCTACGGCTAATACCCACTCTCCTACTTGAACATCATCAGAGTTGACCAGTGGCATCACCGTCAACGCATCTGCTTTTATTTGTAATAGTGCCAAATCTGTAGAAGGATCTGTACCTACAACAGTTGCCTTATAGGTTGTATTGTTATGAAGTGTCACTTCAACTTCATCGGCATTTTCTATCACGTGGTTATTGGTGACTATATATCCCTTCGTATTAATAACTACTCCAGAACCAGCACCCATTGGGACTAACTCAGGAATTTTCATCTCTTCTTCTTGTTTCTGAGGTTTTTCAGGATAAGGTTTTTGAAAGAATTGTCCAAAAGGGCTATCTCCAAAAAAATCTCTAAACGGATCAGGGAGTTGTCTATATTGATAGGCGCTATTGGCTGACCCATATTTTCTTTTGGCTTGTATATGTACAACGGCATCTAGTACTTTTTCTGTTGTTTTTGTAAAGTCTAATGGGGTTATTTCCCCATCTTCATTGGCAGCATAAAGTACCTTTTGAGTTGGGGTCGTTATTGCTGCCTGTTCTAATTGTACTTCAGGTTTTTCAAAGTAATGATATCCGCCCATCACTGAAGCACTAATCACCAACGCTATCAGGGCAGAAAATATATATTCTCTTTTCATCTTAGTCTTTTTGTATATAATTTGTGTATCGAAATAAACTACACGAATCTTACGTAAGATTCGTGTAGTTTCATGGCTAATTCTTTTACTATTTTATGAAATTGTAATGGTACGAGAAGGAACTTGTTTAGCTTCCTCCTTCTTAGGTAAGTGTACACTTAATATACCATCTTGATAGGTTGCCTTGATGTTATGTTCTTCTATAGACTCTGGCAAAGTAAACGTGCGCTTAAAAGAATCATATCCATATTCTCTTCGCGTAAAATTAGCTCCATTTTCTTGCTTTTCTTCACTTCTTTCTGAAGATATAGAAAGGATATGATTATCTAAATCAATCTGAAAATCTTCTTTACGCATACCTGGCACTGCCATGTCTACAAAATAAGCATCGGCAGTCTCCCGAATATTTACTTTAGGCAAGGTCATACCTGTATTAAAATTAGACATCATTAAAGCTGGCAATTCATTGGAAAACATAGTGTCTATCCATGAAGACCAAGCTGGGAAGTCCTGAAATCTACTTTGATTTGTCGTACTTCCATTTTTCTGAACGGTCATTAATTGGTCCATAATTTAAAATTTAAGTTAAACAAAAAATCTAGGTATGTTTCTTAAATCCAATGATCTAAAAAACTTTTCTTTTTAGGGATTGCTAAGAACAATGTAATCATGGTAACAACAAGTCCTATGAATAGAAAATCGTTTCCTATTTCATAATCCCATACTTTTAGTAAAGCCCCTGTTAGTATTGAAAAAAAGCCTATAAGTCCCAAGAGCAAAACATATTTATTTTTTTTCATGTTGATATATTTTAAGTAACGCCATAGGTTGTGACGTATGGTTTTTTTGTGCTATTTTTTTCGATAGTGATACATAAACCCTCATCTGTAAAGTAGTTTTCTATGATATTGGTGTATGCCGCATTGGGGATCGATAAAAAACTTTCTGTAAATACGGGGGTTTTAAAAATCTGGTTTTTATCAACGTATACTTTTTCTGTTATGACTCTTAACGTAAGAATTCCGTTTTCTAAAGTAACAGTATAGTTATGTGGTCTTAATAACGGGGATTTTAATTTGATTTTCAAAGTATCATCTTCAAATCTCATATCTAGTTCCTCAAACTTAAAAGTATTCTGTTGAACAGAATGAGAGATTGGATACTTACTAACATTATTTACACTCATAGTACAAACAAATATTAATTAAACAATAACTCTATTTATCCTTTTTATAAGGACATTGATCTCAAAATACATCTGGTATTTTACAAAAAAAATGCCATTTTAGTTGTGACCGCTTTCGCGAAAGCGGTATCTGAAAAAATGTCAGTTTACAAAAAAAGGAAAGCAGTCCGCTTTCCTTTTTTCAATGATAAACATCAAACCGTAG
>CAYGQJ010000203.1:0-4702 GCA_964351845.1 uncultured Flavobacteriaceae bacterium
AGACTTGATCTCTGGTTTCCCCACTCATAGGGCTACTTAGTGCGATAAAATTACGCGCAGCAACAGGTGGGGTTGTTTTGGTAATATTGATGTTACCGTTATTAATAGCCACCGCATCTTCGGCTACTTGTACAAGACTTCCTTGATGCGCTACATTAAGGGTTCCTTCTACGGTGATGTCATTTTCTATGGCTATAAAATTTCCATCTGCAACTGTTAAGGTAGCACCATTGGATACAACAAGAGAACAAGCATTGATATTACCAAGTCCCATTGTTGAGGTATTATAATCTTCATCAATAATAGCTTCCATCGTGGCATCCGGTATTCCATTATCCCAACCTCCCGCTATAGTATATCTAGTTGTGGAAAAACATGTTTTAAATCGAATCCAATTTAAATCAAAATTACTTCTTGTCACTCTTAATTTTATAATGTGATTTCCTTGAGTTAATCTAAAGATGCCAGATGGAAATGTACCATATGTTCCATTAGGCACTCCTTGACCTCCAAAAGTTACTTCTTCAATAAGGAAATCGGTAGTTTCATCAATTTCTCGTAGAAGTTCTACTTTGGAATCCCCAGGTCCAGAAAAGCTCACAGCTCTAAAATCGAGTATAAAGTCAGTATCTTCCTTTACGGTTACTGCATATTCAAAAATGTCAAAATCACCTATAAACCCTATAGTTGTTTGGCCTGCGTCTTCACCAGATTCTATAGTTAATTCTCTAGCGCCTGGATTTGTAGTGAGTCCTTTTGTATAGTCAAAGAAATCTTCTGCTTCAATTAATCTAGGGATTTCCCAATAAGGACTTACTGTAATATCAAATACAACCTCTTGCCCATCTGCTGTAAATGCTGTGATTTCAACATTACCAGCCTCTGTAAAAGTAGAGATCATTCCATTTTGATCTACCGATGCTATTTGTGGAGCATTAGACACCCAAGTAATTGGAATTGTTAGAGGCGCTACAATCACATCTAAGTCTTGCTGGGAACCTAAGGTCATGATTTGATCAAAATTCTCATTGCGTTCTAGACTTGTGATTATTTCTGGAAAATCACCTAAAGCACCATCAACAATAGTCGCCGTGCCTATGGTAAGCCATCCCGTTACATGTGCGTCTTGCGTTGTATTTGCAAATCGTACGGGCGTTGCATTCGGATAATTTTTTGGTGTGCCATCGGGTAAGATGATCCCTTCACTTAAAGGATTTACAATACGAAGCATAAAGGTATACTCACCATCATCTAAGTTTTCTGTAGAGATAAATGTGCGTTTATTATCATTCTCTCCAGGAATAATGGTATTAAGTTTCCAAGTGCTCGATTTTCCCAGTGTTATAAAATCATCGCCAGTAGCATTAAGGTATCCAAATTCAATATCCCACTCAGCATACATAGGTGCAATTCCTGTGTTTTGTATGTTTACTTGAATGGCAGGATTTCCATTAGAAGCAGAGAGGTTAAATTCGTTTACATAAAATGTATATCCCATTTTTTTGGTTGCCTTAATGGCATTATCCCAAAATGTCTGATTTGACTGTCCTGCGTAGGGGAAGTTTTCAGGATCTGGAGTAGCTGGTGTAAAATGATTTGCTCCTTCTAATCCAATAAATTGCTGTTGCATTACATAATTCTGAAAAATGAACGTAGGGTGTGTTTGTTGAAATACATCCTCTACATTTTGTTCTATGTTTTGTCCTTGGGTAAATTGAGAATCTCCTATTACGTTATAATTAAAGTCCCCCTGTGGACTTAGTTCTCCCCATATTTTAGATTGTAGTTCAGGGTCCATTTCTCCTCCAATGATTTGATTTTTCCAGTTTTGATCTACATTGAAACGTTGTAATGTTGGTAAGAAAAAATAATTAAAAGTCGGGTCTTCAGAAAGAGAAGCACCAAAATACAATCCATCGCTATAACCTACTTCTTGAGGTCTAGGAAGTTCTGGGACTCTTGCTACAAGATTTGTGTTATTAAAAGCTGCTTGGTAGGCATTAATGATCCTTCCTTGATTAAAATCACTCATTTCCCAATCTTCGGCGACAAGCCCTAAGTTTGCTCCATTTTCATCAACTAGGTCATCAATGTAGTTTTGACCAAACCCTAATCCCCATTCTCCAAATATTCCATACATACCATAGTGAATAATAAATACGCGTTCATCTTGATCATATGTATTACCTAATTCAGTAATTAAGGCAACCATTGCATCTACCAATACAGTGTCATTATAATCTACAACCATAGACGGGTTTCCGCCTCCATCTGCAGGATCATACGGAAACACATGTGCGTTGACATCTGTGTTTTGTACCTCGCCATCGTTTGGTCTACCTTGATAATAAAGTCTACGAACGTCATTTAAAAAAGTGGGTAGGTCATGTTTAGCCCCAACATAGGTCGTTTCTCCATTTTCAATAATGACATCAAGGGGATTAATCCGTTGGGCATCGTCTATATTGACTTGAATCATAGCAAAACGCCCTAATTGCGCCTGCTCTTCAATAAATAAGTCAATTTCTCCAAATTCAAAACTCCCATCATCGTTTACAAGTTCTCCAAAACTAAAGTTCTTATTTGAAATACTGTGCGGAAATTCATTATCAGAACCAAAATTGGCGGCAATGCCTTTTAATGGATTTAATTCGAGACCTGCCAAGTCTTGATTGGGAGTTAAAGGTTCCCAATTTTGGGCTTGTAAGGAAAGCCCAAAGGAAAGTAGTAATAAAAAAATGTAGTTTTTCATAGATTTAAATTTTTAGTAGGTTTATAACTACTGCTAATTTGAAAAATCTTATGAAATCGAGCTTCACGCCTAGGGGTGAAATTGTGTGTCGGAGTATATACTGAGTTTTCCGAAGTAGGAAAGCAATAAAAAATTACAGTAGTTTATGCACTTTTAGATCGTTTTATAGAATCTGTAAGCAATGATATTTTTTTATACTTTGTTTCTTTGATATCAAAGTAATCATACATTCTTCGTAATGAAGAGCCGATACCATCAACACTCATATATGCTTTTTCGGCAATCTTTTTATTGGGAATTACGGGATCTTCAAGTATAATCGTGAGTACTTTCCAATCAGTCTCATTAAGTTTTCTTCCGATAGAAGTTTCAATATTATCTCGATTGAGTTCAAAGGTGTTTGAAGTGATAAGAAGACTTGATTTCTCACTGTTTTTAAGACGCTCTAGTTCTTCGAGAAGCGCTTCTTTTATTTTACGGTTTTTCACACCTTTTGCTCTAAAAAACAAAAGCAAGCCTACAAGTAAAAGTACCGAGATTCCAATGATAATAAAGTTCGTTTTTAACTGCTTCAGTTTTAGTGCTGCTTGGGTTCTTTCGCTTTCAAGTTGATTTTCATAAAGCTGTACCTCAAAATCATTTTTAACAGCTTCTCTTATCACAGCAAAATTATTTTTCTCTGACTGTATACTATCTTGATATTTTGTTTTGAGTTCGTACATTTCAAGTGACAAACCTAGCTTGTTTTGGGCTTTGTAACACTTATAAAGTAACTCGTAAATATCTTTTTTTGTTTTGTTATTTGTCCCTGGGGGTAAACGTTTCAAAATGGCTTCTGCTTGGCGTGTTGCCTCATCTACATCTGTTTCAAAAGTTACTTGAGCCATGATGAGTAGCGCCTCAATAGTGTTCCATTCTTCATCTGTGTCGCGACTAATTTTTAATGCTTTTTCAGCATAGGTATATGCTAGATGTAAACGACTAGATTTTAGGTATACCTCTGCGATATTATTATAGCAGATAGCTTCAAAAATATTTTCATTTTTTAATTCAAAAATGGTAAGCGCTTTTTGAAAGGAAGAAATTGCTTCATCATACTTTTCTTGAAGTAATTCAATCGAACCAATATTTAGAAAAATCAATCCTATTTTTCGATTTTGAGCACCACTTTTTTCAAAGATAGCAAGGGATTTGTGATAGTATTCTAATGCAAGATCATAATTGCCAATTACTTGATAAATACCGCCTAAATTATTTAGCATTCGGGCTTCTCCTCTCTCATTTTTTTGTTCTTGAAATACTTTGAAAGCAGTAGTATAGTGTTGTGTGGCTTTTTGGTAATCTCGTTGCCGACTATACACATTTCCTATATTTCCTTGGATGGTAGACGTAATCACTGGGTTGTTCAACGGACTCGACAGTGTTGCTGCTTGGGTATAAAAATCTTTTGCTATATTATTATCGCCTTTGTAATAATAAATAATACCTTTCTTGTTTAAAGCCCAAACCATTTGTTCAGTATTATTCTTTTCTTGTGCCAATTCATAGTGATCATTTGCAACAACTAGTGTGGAATCTGGTTGCGAATAGGTATAGAGGCCGTAATAAGCATCAATAGCATTGAATCGTACAGTATCTAATTCGTTTTTATTTTTCCAAATAGATTTTAGAGAATCTGCTTTGTTTTGGGCATTAGAAATACCAACCAAAGACAACAATAAAAGGAATAGTACCAGAAATCTTTTAGTCAACATGAGTTTAGGGTTCTATACGACCCACACAAAATACTGAAAAACTCACTTAAAACATTTAAAAAAGCATAAAAAAAGAAGATGCTATTTTACTATAAAAAAGGAAGCTGTAACAGCTTCCTTTTTTATATAAAACACTTTTTTAGCTATTTAATCATTAGTTTCTGAACCGAAGTAGTGCGATCAGATTGGATTTGCA
>CAYGQJ010000204.1:0-4661 GCA_964351845.1 uncultured Flavobacteriaceae bacterium
ACATATTCGGTTCCGATGCCTGTGTGTACTTCGGCGAGTTTTATATTTTGTACTAATTTCGGGTTTATATCTAACTCTAGCAAGGGTAGAAACCAACGATAAATTTCGATCGCTTCTTGGATACGCCCTGCTTTCTGTAATTCATAAATGGCTACGGTTTCTGCTGGAAAAGCATCTACGAGTCCTGCAACCCATCCGTCGGCACCCATTAATAAAGATTCAAGCGCTAGCGTATCAACGCCACACAAGATTCTTAAACGGTCTCCAAAAGCATTTTTGATGCGTGTTACATTAGAAATATCACGCGTCGATTCTTTGACAGCCTGTATATTTTCACATGCCAATAACTGATCAAACATCTTCAAAGTGACTTCTATTTTATAATCCACAGGGTTATTATACACCATAATAGGAAGTGACGTACTTTCTGCCACTGCTTTAAAATAGGTGACGACTTCTTGGTCGCCTGCTTTATAGCGCATCGGAGGCAACATCATCAGTCCCGTCGCTCCATCCTTTTCTGCGGTGTGTGCTGCTGCAATAGCGCCTTTGGTGCTCTGCTCAGCGATATTCATAAGTACAGGTACTTTCCCATCAACCAAGGCAACGGTTTCTTTTGTTAAGGTGCTTTTTTCAGCATCACTCAAGGTGCTCGCTTCTCCAAGCGTTCCTCCAAGGACTATCCCATGAACACCTGCATCTAATTGTGCCTTGATATTAACGATAAACATCTCTAGGTCTAACGTATCTTCTGCTGTAAATTTTGTAGTGACCGCTGGCATCACTCCTTTCCATTGTATTGACATATCTAAAAGTATAAAATTGAATATAGGTTCCCTTCTATTTCAACCGAGAAGGTTTCTTTATTTTGAATGTAAAAATACCATAGATCTCTACGAAAGATACGATGGTAATTATCCAAAACTATGCGTATTTTATCCAATAAATTGGTATTTTTAACTTTTTAAAGCAATAAAGTGTCTTTATATAATGAAAGTACTGCCTTTTAAAATTCCTAAATCTCGCAATACCGCTATTATTTTTCAAGTAGATGCGGGCCAATTTTATGGACAATTACATCAACATCAAGAGCTACAAATCAGTCGTATTATAGAAGGGAAAGGCACGTTGCTCATTGGAGACACCATACATCATTTCCAAGAAGGAGATCTGTTTGTGATTGGCGGACAACAACCGCATGTGTTTCGTAATGAAGCTACCGATGCACTGATGCATACGGTTTTTTTTAATCCGCAGTCGTTTGGGGATTCTTTTTTGGATTTGGAGGAAGGCAAAGGGGTGCGGGATTTTTACGCTTTCGCGAAAGCGGGATTCAAAACCCTCACTACGCCTGAAATCAATGCTACCTTTAAGGCGGTCTCTCGCAATGAAGGGCTCTTACGACTGGCTTATTTCTTACAACTCATCCAATTACTTACCACAAGTGATGCAACGCCCATCGCTTCTTTTGTGTATCATAAAAACATAACTGAAGCAGATGGAAAGAAACTTCATCGAATTTTTGAATATTCTTTGCAGCATTTTTCAGAGCCTATCCAACTCACTGATATTGCCGAAGTGGCTGCGATGACCACCAACGGATTCTGCAAATATTTTAAAAAGCGAACTAATAAAACCTATGTTCAGTTTCTTACGGAGATTCGGATTTCTCATGCCTGCATCCTCTTAAAAGAACGACCTGAATTACCGATTGCTGATATTGCCTTGCTTTCTGGTTTTCAAACGCTCTCTCATTTTAATCGGAAATTTAAACAATACAAGAAAATAAGTCCGTCTGTATATAAGGCTTCATTATCGTAAATACACTATTCTTTAGCTCTTGGAGAGTTAAATGATCCCAAGAAACGTATGTTTATTTGTGAAAATCATCCTCTTTTTTCTCAAAAAAGCCAACCATTATTACCTTAATCCGTTTTTTGAGAATTTATTTTTTCAAGAAATAAAAACCTGCAAAAATCCCATAGTATCCCTTACACAGCGCTTTTCTACATTCCAAAAAAGAGATTAATAAAGACTATAACAAACTTCCTTTTTCTTACAATTCTTCAAAATACGTAGAAAGTTACAGCGCATGTTAAAGTCTAAATGGGTGTATTAAAAAATAAAGCGCTTCTTATTTCAAACATACCTACTAAAGAAATTATACTAAACAAAAAAAACTAAAATTACAGAATCATGAAAAAGATTATATATACACTTATGGCGGCTGGGGCGCTATTTTTAGGAAGTTGTGACTCAGACGACAATAACACGTCGCCAGAAGGGGAAAACCCACAACCAGATAATCCTACAGCAGCAAGTTTATTATTAAACAGTATTGCCGCCGACGGAGGCACTCCGTATGATGCAGACAACCCGCCACTTTCTTTTACAGAAGCACAAAACGTATTTTTACCCAGTATTTTAGGCATTGATTTCCGTGTGGATAGAACTGTCGTTCCTGCAGGGCCAACCGCTAGATTTCCTATGTTTCAGGGATGGGAAACATTACCTAATGGAGACCGTAGAGAAGGATATTATGTCATTACCGAAGCATCAGATAGTGACTTAGCCACAGAGCTAGGTGTTATTTATGCGCCTAGAATGGCAGAAGCCATAGGATCTGGAGGAGAACAAAACTCAGCATGGACTGAGGACGGTCGCCTTATTTTTGAAGGATCAGTTGATTTTTCACCAACAAGAGATTTAACAGCTGGGGAAGCATCTCCTGATGGTATGCTCGTTGGATTTCCGCCGGCACAAGTGATTCCTGGCGCCGTAGCAGATGCGAACTGGTCGTCATATGTTGTCCTACCAGATACTAACATTGTCATCAATGCACAATTGGTCGCCAATAGCACCGGAATCCACGATAGAATTCCGCATCCAGATGGAAACGGTCAGGCACAGGAGGATGATTTAAACAACCCCAACTTAGCTACAGATCAAGCGTCCGTAGTGATGCAACTTTTAGACGGATGGCATGACGGAAGACCGTATTACTTCCATATTGTAACAGATACGTCAGATCCTGCACCAGCGGCTATTGAATTGGGTGTATTTGCACCACGATTAAACAACTTACCTGCTTTTGGATTATTCCCAGGAGGTTCTATGTTACCTTTTAGCCCAACAGCCAATGGTAGAACTTTTGATAATGGTGACGGACTAGGTGTACAAGGTTTAAATAGTGCTTCTTTAAGTGATCGCCAAGTACAAGACCCTACCAATACCTTCCCGATAGACCCTAGTGATACACGCTATGCACCTATGTGGGATGCACATATCACAGAGTTTACGGTACCCGAAGCAGAGCGTCCTATTCTTACAAGTTTTGAGCAAATCAATGATCTGTTAGATCAAGGGATCTTGATTCCTTTTAGAGGAAATGCAAATGCAAGTCCGTTGGCAAATTCCTTATCTGCTTCTTTAACAGCAACAGGAGCGATTATTAATTGTCCCGTGATTACACAACCAGATGCGAGTGTGATCGGAACTCAAATAGGATCACCAAGAAATCAATAGAATCGTTTGTATGTTGATTGAATCAAGAATTTTTTTTGATTGGGAGGGGGCTGTCTGAAAGGATGGCCTTCTCTTTTTTTAATTCCCTTTGATTCGTTCCCACAACGTAGCAAAAATAGCATCGGTATTTTCCATTTTAGGACGATCTTCGGTGGCGGTGATCTGACCATTTTGTTCTTCTAGAATATATCGAAAAACAAACTGAGGGTTTTCTGGATCAATCGAGATTAGACCAAAACGCAGGTCGTTATAAATCCATGTTCCGTTTTCTTGTTCTAAAATATACCATCCTTCTGAAATCCTGATCAGTCGTTGTACGGCATCGGTAGCGGCGAGTTCTTGTGAGGCTTCTCGTTTTTTAGGATAGGCGGTAAATGTGACAGGTTTTGAGTCAAAAAACGAATAATCTCCAATCAGATACTGATCTCCAGTGTCTACATTAGCATTCCACAAAATCGTATTCATGGGTGCTGGACGAGTAGATACGTTAGAATAGACGATATTTTGTTCTTTTAAGGAATCGGTGATTTTGGTATGGGCACCCCATTTTAAAAGCAATGTAAGGACCAGATACCCTGTACTTAGGTAAATGCCTAGATTGTTTATACGCTTTCGCGAAAGCGAACCCCTCTTTTTAAAAGCTGCAATCATCAAACATATTAAAAAAGGAACGGTGTATAAAGGGTCTATAACAAAAATATTATTGAACGCGAGCCGCACATCAAAAGGCCAAAATAATTGAGTTCCCCAAGTGGTAAATGCGTCTAACAATGGGTGGGTGAAAAGTCCCCAGAAAAAGAGTTTGCTCCATCCTTGCCAACCAATATCATCTCTTTTTTTGATCTGATGGACGAGCCAACCCAAAAGGGGTGCCATGAGTACTGAAAAAATAATAGAGTGACTAAAACCGCGATGCATTTCTGTCGCAGTAATGGTATCTGTCAGAAAGCGTGCAACGACATCCAGATCTGGAATGGTTCCTGCAATCGCTCCCCAGAGCATCGCTCTATTTCCTACTTTTTTACCTAAAACGGCTTCGCCAACGGCGGCTCCTAATACGACTTGTGTTAAACTATCCAAAGGTTATTGGGTTATTGGGTTATTGGGTTATTGGGTTATTGGGTTATTGGGTTATT
>CAYGQJ010000205.1:0-4592 GCA_964351845.1 uncultured Flavobacteriaceae bacterium
ACTTTTCTAGCTTTCGCGAAAGCGTAACCGCACAGACATATCCCATAAACAAAGACCTCATCACTACCCATACATCCGTATGTATCATTTTTTTAGGAAATTTTACTTTCGTAGGTTTTCTTTTGTTAACTTAGTTGACAATCAACATAACTAACAACAAACGAATTACTTACTGGTTATATCCCTCCGATACTTCATAGCATCGATCACTGGTTAAGCACACTTCATAACAACCAAACCAATGAGAAAGCACGACAACACGCTAACATTTTATGTCAACGGTCAACTTCAAACCGTTACAAACCCTGATCCTACCCTTTTATTAGTAGATTATTTACGTTCTCCAGATGTGGGATATACAGGAACAAAATTTGGCTGCGGAGAAGGCGGATGTGCGGCCTGTACTGTCGTTGAAACTAAAATAGATCCTGCTACTAACGAAGTTTGGGAGCGCCCTATCAATTCGTGTTTACGCCCTATCGTGACCTTAGATGGAGTTTCTATTACCACAACAGAAGGCATTGGGAGTGTTGAAAAAGGATTAAATCCAGTGCAAGAAAGAATTGCGGCATTCAATGGTTCACAATGTGGATACTGTACGCCTGGATTTGTTATGAATATGTACAGTTTCCTAAGAGAAAATGACAACCCTACCTCTGAAGAAATCGAAAGCCGTTTTGATGGGCATATTTGCCGCTGCACAGGGTTTCGTGCGATTTTAAATGCCATGCAATCCTTTCAAGGAGATCAAGAAGCCATCAAAAAAGCTGCGCAAGGTCCCATTCCAAAAGAATGGTTAGCACCGCCTAGAGAACTTCATTTTTCAGGGAGTGGTCAAGACTACTATAAAGTAACAACACTAGAAGCTGTTTTTGAAATCATGCTGAACCATGAAGTCACCCCAGATACCGTAAAATTAGTCAACGGAAATACATCCGTTGGGATTTATAAAAAACCTGTGTATTTCCCGAAACTGCTTATTGATATTTCTCAAATCAGTGCGCTTTTTGAAAAAGAACTAAAAGAAGATGGTATCCACCTCGGTGGAGGGCGAGCGATGCAAGATTTGCTAGAATTAACTGAAAAAGCCCTAAAAGAATCCGATCACGCCAATGATGCAGGCCTTATCGCCTTAAACAAACATGTGCATAGAATTGCCGGAACGCAGGTGAGATCGGTAGCCTCAGTCGCTGGAAATATCATGTTGGTTAAAAACCATGAACTCACCGGAGAGCCCTTCCCTTCCGACTTATTTACCTGCCTCGTAACGCTGGGCGGTGAGATCACACTCGTAACCCCTGAGAATCACGAACCGCAAACGTACAAAGCATTAGAGCTACCGCAAGTCGATTCATATAAGCATGGATTCATCATCAAAAAGATTTTTATCCCATTTACGCCATGTGATGTACTCATTAAAACCTATAAAGTATCGAGACGGTTCCAAAATGCACATGCTGTCATCAATGCAGGGTTTAGATTTGAAGTGTCTGACGGCATCGTTTGTCAAGCCAGAATTGTTTTTGGAGGCGTTGCTAGGATTGCGATTAGAGCCTCAGAAACAGAAGCATTCATTCAAGGGGAAACATGGACAGATGCTATCTTTGAAGAAGCGCTGTGCATACTAGAAGAAGAAATTACTTCGCTGATCATTCCTATGGAAGATGAGGGGATCAGTCTCGCGTTCCGGATTTCACTAGCCAAAGGTATTTTTCATAAATACGGTATTTATATCACCAGTCAGCTGACTCCAAAACAGTTAAATCCCAAAGATATTTCTGGAGGTGTCACATACGAACGCCCTGTATCAAGTGGCCATGAAGGGTACATCACTGCCCCTTATAACGATAGCGAAGTACCTATGTTAAGATCTTCGGCTACTTCAAGAAAAATGCTCACTTCCATGAAAGAAGTGGCACCACTAGAGGACATCGTTCAATTTAGAGATATTAAAACAGAAGCACTGAATCTGCTCAAAGCACCGTCATCAGAAAAGATGCAATTAAGGTCTACGCGTAAAGCGAAAGTAGACGAAGGCCAAGGAAAGACCAAAATCTCTGCTTTTATTCAGGCCTCAGGAGAAGCCAAATACACGCAGGATTTACCTGGCCCTCCCAATACATTACATGCTTCTTATGTGTTTAGCACCGCTCAATTTGCCAAATTTGACTATCCATTTGGAGGATTGGATGGTTTACAGAAAAAACTAAAAGAAGAATTCCCAGATACCGTCACGTATATTTCTGTGGAGGATGTCCCTGAAGCGGGTAAGAAAAGTGCCTTTTTTAAAAATAACAATACATTTAAGATAGACGATCCTGACTTTATTTGGGCAGATTACGACCCCGTATTTGCCAATGAATATGTAACCGCATACGGGCAACCTATAGGCGTTGTCGTAACGCACGATCTATACACCTCTAGGAATGCTGCCGCTTGGGTAATGGATCATATTGAATACGATCATATCCAAGAAGGCAAGGCATCAACGATTGAAGAAGCCTTACAATTACCTGAAAACCAAGGCCGACTTGTCATTAAAAGCCCTGGGAGTATCGACAAGATCATACGCCCAAAAAGTGATCTCAACTGGATCAATAATCCCGAGCCCGTGCCTGGTAAGGTTCATGTGAGTGGACAACAATTAGCAGGTGCCCAATATCACTTCTATATGGAAACGCAGGCTTGCTTAGCCACTCCTGCAGAAAATAATGGCATACATCTTTTCTCTTCCACACAACATCTAGCCTCTGTACAGGAACAGGTCGCCAATATTTTAGGCTTACCCAACAATAAAGTAGAGGCAGAAGTCATTCGTTTAGGTGGTGGTTTCGGAGGTAAAGAAGTACGTCCTCCCTACCCTGCTATGGCAGCAGCTATTGCCGCAAGGGTACTAAACAAACCTGTCCGTTTAGCAAATGATCGGAATACGGATATGATCATGCAAGGGACGCGACATAATTTTAAAGGAAATTACCATGTGGTAGCCAATGAAAATGGCGTCATTGAGAACCTCAAATTAGATTATTTCTCTAATGCGGGGTATTCCTATGACTGTTCGCAACCCGTCATGGATCTCGTTTTATTATCGGCAGATGGAGCGTACAATGTTCCTACTTTCGCGGCAAGCGGGATTTCCTGTAGAACAAATATTACCACACGTACGGCGTTTCGATCTTTTGGAATTATTCAATGCCGACTCATTGCAGAAGAAGCGATTGAGCATATTGCGCATCAACTAAACATACGACCTGAAGTGGTGCGAGAGCGAAACTTCTATAAAGACGCTACCCAAACCGAGTATGAGTATACACCTTACGGACAACCGCTCAAATATTGCCGTGTAAAACAAGTGTGGGAAGATTTAAAAATCTCATCTAATTTTGATGCACGTCTCATCGACGTAGAAGCGTATAATAAAAAGAACCGATGGCGCAAAAGAGGGATTTCTATGATCCCTATCAAATATGGAATTTCCTATACCTACCGCCCTATGAACCAAGGAGGTGCCTATGTAGTGGTTTTTGCCGCAGATGGTACGGTGACTATAGAACATGGAGGTATCGAAATGGGGCAAGGAATCCACACGAAAGTTGCCGAAATAGCGGCTGATATTCTTGGAATCGATGTGAGCCTTATTAATATTGGCATCAGTGATACAAGTACCGTTCCCAATGCAAGTTCGACCGGTGCTTCTACTGGAACCGACTTAAATGGAGGCGCTGTAAAATTGGCGTGTCAAGAAATAAGAAATAGACTTGTCGCCTTCTGTAAAGACAATGCAGACAATCCAAAATTAAAAAACTGGGAGGATAAAGAAACTTGGAAAAACATATGGCCTGATATTGTAAGTCAGGCGTATAATGAGCGAATAAATTTATCGGCACAAGCCTTATATTCTAGTCCTGATTTAGGGACGCTCACTGAAAATCCATCCAAATCTGGGAATTGGGAAATTGTAGACGGCGATCAGGTATTTTATTACTTTACCTATTGTGCCGCAGTGTCAGAAGTCGAAATTGACGTGCTTACGGGAGATGTAAACATCCTTCGCTCCGATATCATCTATGATGCGGGTAGGTCGGCGAATCCTGTTATTGACTTTGGTCAAATTGAGGGTGGCTTTGTGCAAGGGATTGGAAATGTAACTACAGAAGAAATATATTATGCCAAAGATGGTAGATTGATCCCTTATGGCACTTGGAACTACAAGCCACCGGCAAGTAAAACCATTCCTATAGAATTCAATGTATCGTTGCTCAATTACGTTCGTAATAACCACAAATCTGATACGCCGATGGATCACTATGGGGTTCAATCTTCAAAATCCACAGGAGAACCACCGTTGGTGTTGGCAAATACCGTGTTTTTTGCAATTAAACATGCGATACTCGATGCGAGAAAAGATGCAGGACATGAGGAATGGTTTGAACTAGCATCCCCTGCAACCGTAGAACGTATTCAAATGGCGTGTTTACCAAATTTACCTAGAAAAGAAAATGATGATGAGTGCTAGGTATTGCTGGAATGTTATAAAAAGTGGTGGGTTTGAAATTTTTGTATTCCGCTTTCGCGAAAAGAATCAGGAGTCA
>CAYGQJ010000206.1:0-4400 GCA_964351845.1 uncultured Flavobacteriaceae bacterium
AGGCATAATAGCTCACTGCATAATCCGGGTTTCCTGCTGTAATCTCGGCATCTTTGGAGGTCAAATCAAAAATTCCCATAATCCCATCATCGCTACACTCGACAAAATCAGAAACGTCTGTGTTTAAAATTGGATTAGGCTGTACTGTTAATCGTACATGAACACCTAGCCCCACACAATCATTAGCGGTATCACCATCTACACGAACGTAAATATCTTGAACACCATTAACATCGGTAAGGGCTATGTTATTCGTGTAATTCGTAATATCGGGGATCGCATTTATTTCTGTTAATGCTTCTTGAAGTGTCTCATAATAGGTAACTGTTAGTAATTGTCCTGCTGGGAACAAAGCCAATATCTGGGGCGTAGCGGTTACAAAATCAAATATAGCGACACCATCACTATCGGTGTCACAGGCAAAGAATTCTAATATGAAATCAGGAGGGATTTGGGAAGTATCCACTTCTAATAATAACTGTGCAGGACGCGAACATCCATTTACAGTGCTCACAATAACGTCTAATGTTTCGTTATTAACAACACTGTTGGTATATGCAATAGGATCTGGGATAGGAGTCCCAGAGGAATCAAAATATTGAAAGGTTTCGTTAGCGAAATCTGAAGAAATCAAAACTTCTGCTTCCGTTAGGTTGAAAACAGAGAATCCATCGGTATCATCATCACACTGCGTCAATAAAGGCGCTGGATTTATAATCACAGGTAAAGGCGCTACGACTAAATCTATTGGAATGGCTGTAAAACAATCGGTAAAGGCATCGTTCTCTAGCCTTGCAAAAATTGTCTGGCTTCCACTTGTAAATAATAATGGAAGTGGAAATTGGTCTAAAAGCGCATCATTTGCATTGATGTGATACGTTAATGTGAAAAGCGTTGGGTCTTGCGCTCCAAAAATAGTCCCATTTAAAGAGGCTAGGTTAAAATCAGTAAGGCCATTGGTGTCACTACCATCCCCTGTATTATCACATACAATAAACGGCCCTGGATCTACGGGTAAAGGTCTCGCTTGTACCGTGAGAGTAAATGATGTTGTGGTAAAGCAATCAGTGAGTAAATTATTTTCTAATCTCACAAAAATTATGTCATCTGCTGAGTTGTACGCATTGGTGCCTGTGAGGGCTGCGGTATTCATATCTGCGTCTACTTGAGACAGATGAAAAGATACAGAGAAATTAGCCGGATTTAGTCCGTTGAGTATGGTAGGGATTAGACTGTCTAAGTTAAAAATTTCTAATCCGTCATTAGAAGTGTCATCACATATGATTTGTGGTGGAGGTGCTATTGCAATGGGTAATAATCGTACAATTAGATTGATAGGTGTTGTGTCAAAACAAACATCACTGAGATTGTTTTCTACTCTAGCAAAGATGGTGGTTGTTCCTGATGAAAACGCCCCAGGAGTTAAGATGGGCGCATCTCCATTTGTTGCATCTATAGCTGTGGTATGGAATGTAACAGTGTATGACAATGGACTTTGAGTTCCGAGTACAGTTGCCTCAAGCGCTGTAAGATCAAAGATAGAGAGCCCATCATTGGTTGGGTCATCACATACGATCTGATCAGTAACTGGGTTTGCAACAGCAGTGTCATTTACAAAAACGGTAAAACTAATCTCTGCGGTACAATTATCTGGATCTGCTTCATTTTGGTCAAATACAAATAAGGTCGTCGTCGTGGTAATTGGAATTGTCCAATCAACAACACTGGCTGTAGGATTAAACTGCGGCGCATCGTAATACTCAGGATTATTTAAAAAATTACCAGTAATAGTACTAGGGTCTGGTAATGTAAATGTTTCACAAGCATCAATATTAGCAATTGGGTCTAAGACAGGAGTATCTACAATCGTAACGGTTATATTCACATCTATAGGGTCACAATCTCCAACAGCAACATAATTATAGATAAGTGATGGATTAGAAATAGGATCAGTAAGCGGATTAAAAATATCTGTACCACTGTCAAGGGCAGGTGTCCATACCCCTCCAGTAGGTGGGTTACCGTCAAAGCGGTCTAATAAATTAATAAGACCCGCATCTGTACATACATCTGTATCTGTATCTTCAGGTGTTACAGCAAACCCAGAGTAATATCCTCCAAATCCGGCAGAACCTCCTAAACCTTGGCTTACGTCCCTGTTATCACTACCAAAAAGTCCTACGGCTATGGGGCCATCAGCAGTAATAGAGATATTGCCCATTTGATCTTCTAGAAAATAGGTTTCCCAATCAGGTGTTCCCGGATTTGTTAAGGCATCTCCCACAGGAATTGCTGTGCCATTTACAGACACGGTATTTCCTACTCTTGATGTAATTAAGAGATTACCCACATAATCTTCAATACTACCGGGGTAGATTTCATCTACAGCGGGGATAAGATCCACATTATTTTGAAAGAAACAACTTAATGGTGGGATAAAGTTCATTCCAGGGGTGGCATCGGGAACATCAGGAGGGCTTATGGTTTGATTATTGGGGCCAGATCTCCCAGCTAAAAATTGATATACATATATGCTTTTTGTATCATCATTGGTGCTGATATACATATTTCTATGCACAGCTGCTGGATCTGCAGGTAAATAAAGGTTATCATCATCGAGAATAAAGT
Organism: uncultured Flavobacteriaceae bacterium; assembly: GCA_964351845.1. GTDB lineage: Bacteria > Bacteroidota > Bacteroidia > Flavobacteriales > Flavobacteriaceae > Dokdonia. The sequence goes on from CAYGQJ010000206.1 coordinate 2,629, forward strand.
GTTCTCCTGTATTTAATGTGACCCCTATAGGGTTCCCATTAACAAATATGTCTGTATTGTCTTGATTTGCAATAATAAGCGGTCTTTCAGAAACAGGATTTCCACCCCCTCGTATCAGCATATATTCAAACCCTGTGGCACTTTCATCTACAATTTGATCTATCATATGATCAGACCAACTTGCTGCACTTGTATCAGGATTGGGCATGGTTCCTCTTAAGTTACCACTATTTACAACAATAGGTTTGTCGGCTGTTAAAAGTGCTCCAATAAATCCTTCATTATTATCCGGATCACCACTATATCCAGATACGACAAATGTTTCACCTGCATTAAGTGTTTGGTTGGGGTTAAGCCCATTTTGGAATGTCATATTAGCCGCATCGTAATCAGAAAATGTGATTGCGGTATTATCTTCAGTCGCCATAACAGAGGCAAAAAAGTTGTGAGCACCATTACTAGGATTAATAGGGGCACTACCTAATCTGAAGCTTTGTCCTAATGCATCTTCTCCTTTGGCAGTAAGGTAGCCAGCATGGTTGAATGTGTAGGTACGTAAACTCACATAAAATAACTGGGTAGATTCTAAGATAAGCCCTTTGCCAACGATAGGTGTATTTAGGTCTGATACTTGAGCAATTACTGGGGATCCTCCTGATACTCCGGGATCATACAACGCAGGATTTCCTTGTGAGATCGTAAGCGTTGTAAGAAGTGTACCATCTCCTCTAGAGATCGTTACATTAATAGGCGTCGGAAAAGGCGTAGATACATATACGGTTGCTGTTGAAATATCTGAACCTATACGTGCATGTAATGGCGGAATATAATGTGTAGAGCCTAATTGAGCTATGCTAGGGATGATATACAGAAAGGATAAAAGTAAAAACGTTAGGTACTTTAATTTCATAAGTAAGAAATTGATTCGATGGTCAAATATGTTAACTTTTAAAAATAGGCAATATATTTTAAGATAACTTTATAGAATCATTATTTTAACAATACTTAATGTATATAGGTATGTTGAATTCGGAAGATAAACTCTATTTTTGGTTGTAATGTATACGCTTTCGCGAAAGCGTACTCTTATATAAAACAAGACATATGACAAGTAAAATAACCTATTTAGGAGATTTAAGAACAGAAAATGTACACCTTGCATCGGGCAGTAGTTTTATAACAGATGCGCCTACAGATAACCAAGGAAAAGGGGAGGCGTTTTCTCCAACAGATACCGTTGCAACAGGTCTCGCAAATTGCATGCTCACTATGATGGGTATCAAGTCAAATCAAATGGATATTTCTATAAAAGGGACAGTGGCACATGTGACTAAAACCATGAGCGCAGATCCTAGAAGGATATCAAAAATCAAAGTGGTGTTTGATTTTCCAGAGGCTTTAGATGCAAAGACTCAAAAAATATTAGAACATACCGCCAATACCTGTCCAGTTCATTATAGTTTACACCCAGATATTGAGAAAGAAGTCACTTTTAATTGGTAAAAGAAGTATAAATAGCTCAAGTAAGGCTATAAAAAAAGTCCTATTCAAATAGAATAGGACTTTTAAAAAGAGTTAATTGTTATTATAAATTCGGCTTGAGCCTTATTTTACTTTGTTTACGATTGCTGCAAAAGCTTCTGGGTGATTCATAGCAAGGTCTGCAAGCACCTTACGGTTAAGCTCGATATCATTTGCTTTTACTTTACCCATAAACTGAGAATAAGACATTCCGTGCATACGAGCACCCGCATTAATACGAGTAATCCATA
>CAYGQJ010000207.1:0-4380 GCA_964351845.1 uncultured Flavobacteriaceae bacterium
AAATTGTCCTTTATGATAGGTGATTGGAAAGGATCTGGAACGTTATATCCCAAAGTACACAACAAACCATATGAGGTACTTTCAAAAGTTCGCTATGACTTGGACGGCGAACTGCTGGTTTTAAAACACAGATCCATACAAGACGGGAAGCCTATATTAAGCCTACATACGCTTATTTATTACAACGTAAAAGAACAACAGTATTACTATTATGCATTCAGGCGCACCGGAGTTCGCCCTTACACAGGGCACATTGTAGATGGGAAACTCATTTGCACACTAGATGATGAGTTCCGACTTACTTTTCAACGAACTCCTGAAGGACTGTTTAATGAGTATGGAGAAAAACGTATAGATGGTGTATGGGTAAAAACATTTGAAGATCTTTCACAACCTTCCACAGAGCTTACTTTTTAAGTTATTTTTTGTTCGCTTTCGCGAAAGCGCATAATACCTTACTTTTACAGTATAAACACATTAATCCTACATCGCATGTTTAAAAAGCTACCACTCATCCTATTAGTCCTCGTTACTTTTATCTCAAAAGCGCAGGACAGACCTATTAAAATCATAGACGAGCAAGTAAAAAACCGCCTATTTCTTTATGCCGTAAACGAAAACGAAAAAGACCTTGATGTCATGATTACGGTAACAGGCACTGGGTTTAGACAAAGCAAAGCAAAACCGAGACTGACTCGTATTCCAGCAACTTCAAAAGTAAACATTAAGAGTTTGATTATTGAACGTGGCAAAACACCTAACTATACGTATGAACTTGTCGTAAATGATAGTTTGTCTCGAAGAGCCTTAAAAAGACCTTTTGAGCTTGTGAAAATTGAAGCAAAACGCCCTATTCTTATTTACCTAACAGATACCTGCACAAGCTGTGATAGCCTGATCGCGAGTTTAGAAGAAAGTATCTATCTCTTCAAAACAGAACCGCTGAGTGCGCAACCTAAGATGCAAGCATATTTAGAAAAAACATTAGCAAACTCTACAACACCACTGGCATCCCTTACCGCCCCCATTGTCAATTTAGGAGGGAAAATCTTTGTAGATATAGAAACCTATGAGCAACTCATGGAGAAGCTGAAAGAGATTGATTAGGAAGAATTAAACCCTATAAAAAAGCCTCATTTCAAGTTGAAATGAGGCTTTTTTGTAGGGTAAAGTTATCTATTTTAAATCTCTGTATTTACATCCCACGCTTCTAGGTACTCGGCAACACGTTTTACAAACTGTCCGCCTAGAGCCCCATTTACCACACGGTGATCATAGGAGTGTGATAAGAACATCTTCATACGGATTCCGATAAAGTCGCCATCCGGTGTTTCAATCACTGCAGGTACTTTACGAATCGCTCCAAGTGCAAGGATCGCTACTTGTGGCTGATTAATAATCGGAGTGCCCATAATGCTTCCAAACGTACCTACATTGGTGACGGTATATGTTCCGCCTTGTGTATCGTCTGGTTTTAATTTTCCACCACGAGAGCGCCCAGCCAAATCATTCACCGCTTTGGTCATGCCTACAAGATTCAACTGATCAGCATTTTTGATGACAGGAACGATTAGATTGCCATCAGGAAGTGCCGCAGCCATTCCGAGGTTGATATTTTTACGTTTGATAATACGATCTCCATCTACAGCGATATTGATCATTGGGAAATCACGGATCGCTTTGGCAACTGCCTCCATAAAGATCGGTGTAAATGTCAGTTTCTCCCCTTCTCTTTTTTCAAAACTATCTTTTACTTTCTTACGCCAGTTCCAGATATTGGTCACATCCGCTTCAATAAATGACTGTACGTGTGCACTCGTTTGTACAGAAGCCACCATATGATGCGCGATGAGTTTCCCCATACGAGACATTTCTATGATCTCATCTTCTCCATTCACACTTACTGGACTTGCGGTTACTTTTACTGCAGGAGCTACTGTTTTTTGAGGTGCCACCGCTGCAGGCGCTTGTTTTTGAGTTCCGCGTGATTCGATATACGAAAGCATATCATTTTTAGTCACACGTCCATCTTTTCCAGTACCGGCAATCCCATCCAATTCGGCTTGCGCAATCCCTTCCGCTTTTGCCATATTCTTCACTAATGGAGAATAAAAACGATCTTCTGAGCTTACAACAGGAGTAGCTACGGTATCTTTTGCGGCAGTGACTGTTTTTTCTACGGCAGCTACGGCTTGCTCAACAGCAGGCGTTTCAACAACAGCTGCAGGAGCTGCATCCGCTAGCCCTTCGCCTTCTGTTTCTATAATTGCGATGGTTTGTCCTACTTGAACAACATCGTCTATTTCAAAAAGTTTTTCAACAAGAACACCATCTACTTCGCTTGGGACTTCGCTATCTACCTTATCGGTAGCGATTTCCAATACCGCTTCATCAGCTTCAATAGGATCACCCACTTCTTTAAGCCATGAGGTCAATGTTGCTTCTGCAACACTCTCTCCCATCTTTGGTAGTTTAAGTTCAAATCTTGCCATTTTCTTATTTAAAAGGTGTTTTTATTATTGTTTGTGCAAAAATACTATTTTTAACGAATTTATTTTATCAAATTCGTAATATTCTTACTTTAAAATTGAAGCACTTCTCCCCTTCCTTCTTTACTATTACTTCCGATCGCAAAGGTAGTATTTTTAGGAATAAGCTTATACGTAAACGCTTTCTCTGTATAATCTGAAATCAATTGAATACAACCGGTGTACGATAAGTGAGTGACATCCAGGAAAATTTCAGTGCCATCTTTTAGCAATTCTATACGTGTTACTTTTTGAACCTCTGCGTCTAAGGCATCCGAAATTTGTTGCCCAAGGGCGTCATTTTCTGTGATGATAGCATACGCTGTTGGCGGGATTCGTTGGTTTTCTTGTATACGCTTTCGCGAAAGCGTAGCCAGCCACAACCCCATTCTCACCGCGAGGGATTCTATAGGATTATTTTTAAAGTGCTTTTGATAAAAAATGCGCATCGCACCGTAAAATCGTTTGCGGTAGGTGGCATCTTTGGCGGTACTTTCGCCTTTATAATGGAGTATCGTCGTCTCGCCGAAATAATAATTTTGATACCCTGCTTTTGCAATCGTATAGGAGAGATCAATGTCCTCGCCGTACATAAAATACTGCTCATCAAAACCACCCACTTCCTGATAAACGTTACGTTTTAAAAACATAAAAGCCCCCACAAGAACGGTAACAGGCCCGATAGCTGTCTGACTTAAGTTATCTACATAATACGAATTTCCACTACCAAATATCTTTTGGAAGGCCACTTTAGGCGTGGGTAAATTACGCTTACTTTCCGGTAAAAAACGCCCAGTCCCATCAATGAGTCGCGTACCCACCATCCCCATTTTTGGAGTCGTGTTTGCAAACGCTAAGAGCTTTGTAAACGTCTCTTCTGTGACACAGGTATCCGGATTGAGAATACACACATAGTCCCCTTTTGCAACCGCTACGCCCTGATTATTGGCGGTAGAAAAACCGACATTATCTGTATTATCAATTAAAACAACTTCTGGAAATAGCGTTCTCACCATCTCACAACTATCATCGGCAGAGGCATTATCTACTACGATAATTTCTGCGTCAATCGTCGTCGTGGCCGCTTGCACACTATGTAAGCAAAGCTCCAAAAAGTGGCGTACGTTATAATTGACAATGACGACAGAAAGTTGTTTCAACGACCTTGGTTTTGGTTAATTTTTTAATGAGTTTTCAAACGGGATGCGGTGTAAGATACTACGTCCTAGCGTCACCTCATCTGCATACTCCAGTTCATCACCTACAGAAATCCCACGGGCAATGGTAGAAGTTTGTATGTTGTATTGTTCTACTTGTTTATAAATATAAAAATTAGTCGTATCACCTTCCATGGTGGAACTTAAAGCAAAGATGACTTCTTTGACTTCACCTTCTTTCACTTTTTCTATGAGGGAATAAATATTCAATTCTTGGGGTCCTATTCCATCCAACGGACTGATTTTCCCGCCTAATACATGATAGAGTCCTTTATATTGACTGGTACTTTCGATCGCCATCACATCTCGGATATCTTCAACCACACAGACTAAAGTTCCGTCTCTATTTGGGTTGGCACAAATCTCACACAAATCTACATCGGAGATATTGTGGCATTTCTTACAGAACTTAATGGTATCCCGCATGGTGAGCAACGCTTCGGCCAGATGGTGCGTTTGTGTTTCTGGTTGGCGCAATAAATGCAATACCAATCGCAAGGCCGTACGTTTTCCTACGCCTGGCAATTGTGACATTTCGTACACAGCATTTTCCAGCAATTTTGAAGAGAATTCCATATCCTAGTTCTTATCTTCTAGCAAAGGTACAAATCGAAACTCTCCAAATTCTTTTTTCT
>CAYGQJ010000208.1:0-4280 GCA_964351845.1 uncultured Flavobacteriaceae bacterium
CAGAATTGACAGTTTTTATGGCAGAATTGTCTTGGGTTGACAAAATACATTTACACCACAATAAAAACAATTTATTATGGAATTAAACGCAAAACAAGAAGAACTTAAGAATGATCTAGCTACTGTATTAGCTAAAGCATGGTCTGATGAAACCTTCAAAAATCAATTGATAAACGAACCTAAGGTTACTGCTGAAAAATTATTAGGAAAGAGACTAAATCTTAGAGACGATGTTGAATTAGTTGTAAACGACCAAACAGCTCCTTCAAAATTTTATTTAAATATTCCTGCTAAACCTGACTTAGACAGTATTGAATTAACTGAGGAAGAATTAGAAATGGTAGCAGGAGGTGGTGATGACCCCACTGTTGGGGATGTAGCTGCCGCAGTCGCAGTTATAGCAACAGAAACATTTCATGTTTTAACGTATAATTTTTTTAGATAAATTAATCATAATCAAACAATTAGAATTTTAAAAATTAAATTATGACAAATCATAAAGAACACAATTCGCTACAAACAATCATAACCCAAGCTTGGGAAAATGAAACTTTTAAAAATGACTTGATTGAGAACCCTAAAGAAGCTATAGAAAACTTTACAGGGCAAACTATAGATCTACCGGAAGGAAAAGAATTACACGTGGTAGATCAAACAAATAAAAATGTCATTTATATAAATATTCCCGCAGAACCTAACATGGAAGATTTAGAACTTAATGAAGAGCAACTAGAAGCTGTAGCTGGAGGAAGTTTACTCCCACCATATATTAATATTGATCTACAAGATCTCCTAGACAACTTATCTGGTAAAAATGGAGGGCAACAATAAATCTGAAATGTCATTTACTTCAGGGTTTATGGCACTTTTACCTTAATACACGCATATATATTTACATTATCTAAAAAATTAACATCATGGAATTTACAAGAGAACAAAAATTATTTCAAAACATTATCAACAAAGCATGGGAAGATGAAACTTTCAAGGCAGCTTTAGTGGCAAATCCAGTACAAGCAATCGAAGAACTAACAGGTGAAAAAGTACACCTTCCAGAAGGGAAACAATTGGTCGTGCGTGATCAAACAAGCGAAGAAACCATTTATATCAACATCCCAGCAGAACAAAAAATGGATGATGTTGAATTGAATGAAGAACAATTAGAAGCAGTTGCCGGAGGAAAAGGGTCCTCCCTATTAAGCGCAACAGCTTATACATTACCCGCTATACAATATGGTGACCCTAGCGAGTGGACAACACCTCCTATATTATGGGATGGACAACCTACTTTACAAGCATCATCTACAACAAAATAAATCACACTAATTAAATAATACAATTATGGAATTTACAAGAGAACAAAAATTATTTCAAACGATTATTAACAAAGCTTGGGAAGATGAGGCATTCAAACAGGAGTTACTAAACAATCCTCATGAAGCTATCGAAAACTTAACAGGAGAAAAAGTACAACTTCCAGAAGGAAAGCAATTAGTCGTGCGTGACCAGTCTAGTGAAGAAGTTATTTATATCAATATTCCAGCGGAACAGAAAATGGATGATGTTGAGTTAAATGAAGAACAATTAGAAGCAGTTGCTGGTGGAGTAATAGAAGGTCCTGGCGGTTGCACTACTTTGCCAGGTATGCCTACAATATTTGGCCGTCCAACAGTATCAGATGGTCCAATTACTTTTGATCCAAAAAAACCAGGAAATAGCACTTGGTAAGATATTTTAATAATTAATCAACAAAAACATTATGAAAGTCACATTAGAACAACAAAGAATCAGTAGCGAGTTTTATCAACATGTTATTGAAAAATCTTGGGAAGATGAAAGTTTCAAGAAAGAGTTTATAGCTACTCCAATCAAAGCACTTGAAAATTTATACGGTAAAAATTTAGATTTTCCGACTGGCACTGAAATAGTAGTAGAAGATCAATCAAATACTGATATTGTTTATCTAAATATCCCTAGAAAAGTCGAAACTGAAGATCTAGAATTAACAGATGAGCAATTAGAACAAGTAGCAGGAGGAGATTTTGTAATCGTACCAGGAGCTATAATCGCAGGAATCGCAACAGTTGCCTTAGTTGTAGCTGCAGTAGCTTATTTCAAAAAATAACAAATAAAATTATATAGATATGCAATTAATACAAGAACAAATAGACAAAGGACAAGAGATATACCAAGAATTAGTTACTAAAGCTTGGGAGAGTGCTACTTTTAAAGAGCAATTAATAAACAATCCAGAATCTACGATTGCAGAGGTTTTAGGGAAACCTGACTCCAAAATCGATACTAAATTTGTAGTTGAAGATCAAACAGATAACAATACTATTTATTTAAACATTCCAAGAAAAGTAAATTTTGATGATATTGAATTATCAGATGAACAATTGGAAATTGTTTCTGGAGGTGAAATAGTAGTACTAGGTGTGGCTGGCCTTGGTTCTTATTTGATCTGTTTCGGAGTTGGTCTTGCTATTGGAGGAGCAGCTGTAGGAGTTGCCGCTATAATTGCTTAGTAGTATACTTTGTATTATATTTAACTTTTAATAAAAATAGATATTTTCTTAATATGGAAAAAACTAGTCCATTAACTGCTTTTTTTTTAGGTATAGTAATTGTCATCCTTGGGGCTTTATTGCCAGAGAATTCAAACTTCAATTATGGAGTGACTGTAATGTCACTAGGAGCTATTATTTTACTAATAAGCATAATTATGTTTTTCAAAAATAAAAAACAGTAAAAGTCGATCTTGTCTCTTATAGGATTTTAGTAAGAAAATATAGTAATTGTTAATTCTTTAGTTTAATACTACTAAATAGTTTGAAAAAAAATCGGAAGCATAACTTCCGATTTTTTTTATGAATTATAGATTTTTACTATACTTTTAAAAACAAACCCTTTGTGCTCTGTATCTATATTTTATTAAGATTGTGGTAATTTCTTGTCCATTTAGAAGTGTAAATTGGCATTTATGTCATTCTTAATTTTTTGAATTTTGAATTATAAAATTAATAAAATTATGAGCACTATATTATCAAAAGACAACAATACAATTGAAGAGTTTCAAGATATCATTTACCCCATAGAACAAAATACTTTTCAAAGTGATTTTTTGGAGCAAAAAGAACTATTAATCCAAAGAGATAGTCCTACTTATTATAAACATCTTTTCTCAATAGAAAATGTTGACGAAATTCTAGATCGTCATCGCCCTTCTGGAAACAGCTTAAGAGTTGTAAAAAATCAGGAGCCACTACCTAAGCATAAATATGAAAACCATGACGGCAGTTTAAATCTTAATCAATTGTATGCCTCCTACTCTGATGGCTACACTATTGTTGTGAATGAAATAGAGCGATTCTGGAAACCATTACGCCAACTGTGTCAAAATATGCAAAATACATTTAGTCATAAGACAGTGGCTAACTTGTATCTTACTCCTGCTAATCAAAAAGCATTGAAACCTCATTATGATACGCACGATGTTTTCGTAATTCAAATCCATGGAGAAAAACATTGGAAACTATATGATGCAGATTATCCAACTCCTATTTTAAATAGTCATCAACCTATTTTTCAGAGCGAACAACTTCGTAATGAAAGAAACATTAAAGTAGCTGCTGGAGATATGCTATACATACCAAGAGGTGTGCCGCATGAAGCAATTACAACAGATCAATCATCTATACACTTAACGATTGGCGTATACCCAACACAATGGATGGATGTGATATCAAAAGCAGTACAGCAACTAGCATATGCTAATGTTGAACTACGAAAAGCACTTCCTCTAGGGTTTTTAAATTCTAAAGAAAATGCTGTTGCATTTAGAGATGAGCTACAAAGTAAAATGAAAGTGTTATTAGAGCAAATTACAGATCAAGCTTCTATTGATGGGGCTCTACAATTTATTTCTGAAGAATTTAGAGATTCTCAGAAACCAATGGGAGACGGTCACTTTGCACACTTAGACAAACTTGATACTATCACAAGTGAAACAAGACTTAAGCATAGAAAGGGATTATCCTCCAAAGTACAGGTAGTTGGAAATGCTGCAAGAATTATTTTTCCTGGCAATGTAATAAAAGGACCTGCACAAATAAGCTCTTGTCTTTCTTACATCTCTGAAAATAAAACAGGCTTTACAGTGGGAGACATTCCTTTATTGAGTGATGAAATGAAAATTAAATTATCTAAACGATTAATACGAGGCGGCTTACTAAAAATAGCTGATCCTATTTCTTAATAAAAGAGACAATACTTTATCA
>CAYGQJ010000209.1:0-4257 GCA_964351845.1 uncultured Flavobacteriaceae bacterium
TGAGAATAAGACATTCCGTGCATACGAGCACCCGCATTAATACGAGTAATCCATAAAGAACGGAAATTTCTTTTCTTTTGACGACGGTCTCTGTATGCATATTGCATCGCTTTGTCCACCGCATTTTTTGCAACGGTCCAGACGTTTTTACGACGTCCGAAATAACCTTTTGCTTGCTTCATCACCTTTTTTCTTCGGGCTCTAGAAGCTACTGAGTTTACTGATCTTGGCATAATTTTACTTTTTTTGTAGTAGGCGGTCTTTTGGACACTTGCTCAATTTAATGGCCTAACTCCAGGGTTTATAATGTTACTGTAACCGGTTAAGATGATTACTTCAAACGAAGCATTAACTTAACATTGTTTGTGTCTGCTTCATGAACTAATCCGTCATGAGTCAGCTTAAGCTTACGTTTTTTAGATTTTTTTGTCAGGATATGACTCTTAAAAGCGTGCTTTCTTTTGATCTTACCTGTACCTGTAAGCTTAAAACGCTTTTTGGCACTGGATTTTGTTTTCATTTTAGGCATCTGTTCCTAGTTTTATTAATTAACTCTCTTTCTTTTTATGCCCTTTATACATGGCATTTTATCGTTAATAAACCCCTGAATTTAAAAATTCAAGGGTTTATTGTTGTGTACCTATATTTTAGGTATATCTCTTATTTTTTCTTGGGCGCGATAAACATGGTCATACGCTTACCCTCTAGACGAGGCAATTGCTCTACTTTTCCTAACTCTTCTAATTCTTGCGCTAGTTTTAGTAAAAGGATTTCTCCTTTGTCTTTATATATAATGGAGCGTCCTTTAAAGAAAACATAGGCTTTAAGCTTTGCACCTTCTTTTAAAAACTTCTCTGCGTGTTTCTTTTTAAATTCATAGTCATGATCATCTGTATTAGGACCAAAACGTATTTCTTTAATAATCACTTTAGAGGCTTTCGCCTTCATGACTTTTTCACGCTTCTTTTGCTCATATACATACTTTTTGTAGTCAATGATCTTACAAACAGGAGGGGAGGCGTTTGGAGATATCTCCACAAGATCCAACTCTTGCTCTTCGGCTATACTTAATGCTTTTGCTATAGGATATACTCCTATTTCAACATTGTCTCCTACAAGGCGTACCTCACGGGCACGTATTTTTTGGTTGATCTTGTGTTGATCTTCTTTTATAATCCTTGCGGGACCTTTCGATCTTTTTCTACGTATTGCTATGGCTTGTTATATTTAAATTAAACGTCAAATGTTTTTATTGTCTCTTTTATTTCGGTTTGTACCGCTTTCGCGAAAGCGTCTATGGTCATACTTCCCATATTTTCACCACCGTGGCGTCTTACAGATATCGTGCCGTCTTTTTCTTCCTGTTCTCCTATGATAATCATAAAAGGGACTTTTTGCATTTCTGCATCCCTAATTTTCTTACCCATAGTCTCTCCTCTATAATCTGCAAGGGCGCGAATTTCGTGATTTTCTAGCAAATTTAAAACTTTTTTTGCGTATTTCTCATATTTCTCACTCAGTGTAAGAATAATAGCTTGATCTGGGACAAGCCATAAAGGGAAATTACCGCCTGTATGTTCTAGTAAAATAGCGATGAAACGTTCCATACTTCCAAAAGGAGCACGGTGTATCATGACAGGTCTATGTAGCTCATTGTCACTTCCTTTGTAAGTGAGTTCGAAACGTTCTGGGAGGTTGTAATCTACTTGTATGGTTCCTAATTGCCAGCTTCTTCCTAGCGCATCCTTTACCATAAAATCAAGCTTAGGGCCATAAAAAGCAGCTTCGCCAGTTTCAACGACATAATTTAAACCTTTCTCTTTTGCAGCATTTAAGATGGCATTTTCTGCTTTTTCCCAGTTTTCATCACTTCCAATATACTTTTCTGGCTTCTCAGGATCTCGTAAAGAGACTTGAGCGGTAAAATCTTCGAACCCTAAAGATCCAAAAACATAAAGTACAAGATCAATGACATTTTTAAATTCGTAATCTATTTGATCGGGTGTACAAAAAATATGCGCATCATCTTGCGTAAATCCTCTCACACGAGTTAGGCCATGAAGTTCTCCAGATTGTTCATAGCGATATACTGTACCAAACTCTGCATACCTTTTTGGAAGTTCTTTGTAGCTCCAAGGGCGTGAATTGTACATCTCACAATGGTGAGGGCAGTTCATTGGTTTTAGTAAAAACTCTTCACCTTCTGCAGGGGTGTTGATAGGTTGAAAACTATCTTCTCCATATTTGGCAAAGTGACCTGAAGTGATATAGAGCTCTTTTTGTGCTATATGAGGAGAAACGACCATTTCATAACCTGCTTTCTTTTGAGCAGCTTTTAAAAAGTTCTCAAGTCTTTCGCGCAAAGCGGCACCTTTAGGTAACCATAATGGAAGTCCTTGGCCTACTTTCTTTGAAAATGTAAATAGCTCTAGTTCTTTCCCTAATTTTCGGTGGTCTCTCTTTTTTGCTTCTTCAAGAAGTTCCAAGTATTGTTTAAGATCTTTTTGTTTTGGGAAAGAGGTTCCGTATACTCGGGTAAGTTGAGGTTTGTTTTCATCTCCTCTCCAGTATGCACCTGCTACACTCATGATTTTGACTGCCTTGATGATGCCTGTGTTGGGAATGTGTCCTCCTCTACATAAATCTGTAAAAGTATCATGATCACAAAAAGTAATCGTTCCGTCTTCCAGATTTTCAATAAGCTCTACTTTATATTCGTTTTCTTCAGCCTTATATTTTGCTAATGCTTCGTCTTTGGTGACTGATCTCATTTTGAAATCATGTTTACCACGAGCAATTTCTAGCATTTTGTCCTCTATGCGTTTGAAATCTTTATCAGAAATAACATGATCTCCAGTGTCTAAATCGTAATAAAACCCATTTTCGATAGCAGGTCCTATAGTCAGCTTTACACCGGGATAGAGCTCTAATAAAGCTTGTGCCAGTACGTGAGAAGAGGAGTGTCTAAAGGCTTCTTTTCCTTCATTGTCATTCCATGTGTATAAAACGATAGATCCGTCTGTAGTTAATGGGGTAGAGGTTTCAACAGTTTCCTTGTTGAATTTTGCAGAAATTACATTTCTGGCAAGTCCTTCACTTATGCTTCTAGCAACATCCATAGGAGTTACTCCGTTTTCCATTTGTTTTACACTGCCGTCTGGCAAGCTTATGTTGATCATGATCGTCTTATAAATTATTAGGCAAAGATACTGTTACTTTAATCGTTTTACAATACGTAATATTAGGAATTACGACCAATAGATGGTCTATTTTTCAAAATCCCAAACGTCTGCATAAAACCCATAAATGAAATCCATTTCGTTATTGAAAACATACAGTTCGTCTTTGCCTCTTTCAAAATTCACATGGGAAGCATAGGTTTTTATTCCAGCTTCTTTTATTTGAAGTAAAAGTGATTCTTTGTCTTTGATTGACTTTCTGGATATGAGAATGTATTTTACACCGAGTTTTTTTAGTTCTTCAATCTTGTTCTCACCCAGCTTGTCTAGGAGGTTTTCATTATATACAAATTCTACGTTTAGTGATTTGGCGGCTTTAATAGTATGTGGTGAGATTAATTTTAATAATAATTGATCCGTGCTTGTGAAAATAGCGCATACGGCTTTTGGGTCATTTATTTTATCCGTAAGTAGGGTGGCATCAGAATGTTTTTTGAACCATTCATGAAGCATTTCCAATGAAAGAGGGGTGTATTTTTCTCTGATTTTATATTTTAAAAATTCATTGAGTGTGACGGGTCCTTCTCCTTTAAATCCTGTAAAACGTTTCCAGGAGTCCCAATCATGTGCGCAAACAAGGTGGCCGTCTGAAGTTTTTATAATGTCAATTTCAAAAATACGAAACCCAAGAGCGTAGTTTAGGTTTAATGCTTCTAAGCTATTAGTATATCGTTGGCCCTCTATTTCACCTCCAGCATGAGCAATATATCTAGTTGGGTCTGATTTAGAAGGGCAAGTAGTGGTAGTTTTTGTAGGTGTTTTAGAATGGGGTTCGTTAATCGGTTTTTGATTCCCCTTATCGCAGCCATAAAGAAAAGCACAAAATAACACCCCAAGGAATATAAATATGTTCTTTTTTTTCATTTATCAGAAACCTTTTGAAATCAAAAATAGAAAATATATAATGAGTTTTCTCACATTCATAAGGTGATTGTTTTTTGATGTAGTGTTTGTTTTGATTTTGTTGCCTTCTATTCTTTATGTATCCCTCTTTTTTAGTGTACTAATAATAAGGAGT
>CAYGQJ010000210.1:0-4220 GCA_964351845.1 uncultured Flavobacteriaceae bacterium
TTGTAGGCTCACGCTTTTATTTTCAGGAGTTTTTTAAGAAACGCATTCGATTTACAAATGGCAATTAATTCATCTTCGGAAGCAACATTCAATATTAATGGTTGTTTATTGACGTTTCCATACACGATCATTCGGTTCCATTTTTCCTTATCCTTGTAGGTAAATTTGTAGCCTTTTAATGTAGCACCATACGAAAGCACTTCAATCGGCTCTTTAGATGTCGCGTTCTCGCCTAGTTTTTTAATCAGTTCTTTCGAAGTAGATCGTAACATGTCTGGGCTTACATACATCCACTGCGCAGAAATTCCGTCACAATTCAGCAATTCATATTTTGATTTGGCGACACAGTTCTTTGGAACTTCCATCTCAATAGTGGTATACACTAAAGACGTCACTTTTTCCTCAGCTTGTGAAAAGCAGTGGCTCATCATTGATAAACAAAAAATTAAAAGGAATGTTTTCATAAGAGTGTTTTTAAAATGGATACCAACGGACACGCTATAAAACACGTATAGCATTTTGACTGAATGCTTTGATGGTGGGTTTTGTTCTTGTTATTCTGTGAAGTTACTAAAATTTAGAAAGAATAGGATATTGAAGGTGATAAGGGAATGAAATCGTACATGAGTAATAGATATATCCTTGTTGCCGATATTGTACATTTACTTCACGAGAGATATGGCAATTCCGTCATACTCTTTTATTCCGATCTGTTGTAAAACGGATGAAGTCACGTTGTCATTTTGGGCAAGCATTTTAGTGTAAGCTCTTACCCCCATTACTTTTTCGTCGGTACTATTTTCATCTAGTATTTTTCCATCTCTAATTACATTATCTGCAATAATTAAAGATCCTTTTCGTGCATGTTGTAATGCCCAGTCAAAATAAGCCACATAATTTGGTTTGTCAGCGTCCATAAAAAACAGGTCAACAGGTTCTCCTTTTAAGTCGATTTGATGTAATATATCTAAAGCATTTCCTGTTTTGACTTCCACACAATCCGTAAGTCCAGCTTTTTCAATATTTCGTTTAGCAACTTCTGCAAAATTCTCTTCTATTTCAATAGAGATCACTTTTCCTTGTCCATGTATCGCTCTCCCTAACCAAATTGTACTGTACCCTCCTAAAGTCCCAATTTCTATGATGTTTTTTGCGTTACACATATTGGCGAGTAGATATAAAAACTGACCTTGATTGGGAGAAACCGAATGTTCTGGCATTCCATTTTTGACGATTGAGGACTCCGTTTCTTTTAAAACGCTGTCCTCTAAAGCGAAGATTTCACTTAAGTACGTGTCTACCTTTCCAAAAATTGAGTCTTTCATTTGAAATATTTGTCTTACATGATTTACAGCAATTACGGTATAAAACAAGTCTGGCATTTCATCAATATGCTTTGATGCCGAGTGTGTTCTTATTATCCTGTGAAGTTACTAAATTTTGGAATGATCTGCCACGGGATAACTTTTAAAACAAGCGTTTGCTATAGCAAAGTCATGAAGATTTTCTACCTCAGTTATTTGTTGCTTCCAGTTATTTTAGGCTAATTTTTAATTCGAGTTCATTTTTCATAAAGAGCAATACTTCTGCATTTCCCATCGCGTCATCAACAGGATTATGGGTATGCGTTGTTTTTCTTAAATGCTTCCATTTAGCAAATGTGTCTTTTTCAATGCCACAATACAAATCAGAAAGCCTTCGTGAGGTCCATCCAAAAGGATTTTCTCCAATAAAATGATGAAAATACCAGCATATAAACATCCAATCAAAACCATTATTATCACTGATGAAAACAGGTCTTCCTTTGGCGTTTTTTACAATCCAATCTTTAAATTCCGTCATCACTTTTTTCGGGTCGTCAAAACGCTCAGTCTCTTCTCTAGAAAAGCCTGAAATTGCTAAAGATTCTGGATTAAACGTATCAGAGATTGGTTTTAGTTTTCCGTAAAAAGTTCTATCAAGTTTTTCATCGACCAAGACAGCTCCGAAGCAAATCATTGAATAATCTCCAGGAATTGGTCCATCAGATTCGATGTCTACCATTATATAACTCATAGTTTGTTTCGGTTTAATGGGTGCTAATGCCCATGCTATGAAGCGAGTTCAGCTTTTCGCTCACTAGCTTTCAAGGTAGGGTTTGTTTTCTTGTGAATATACTCATTTTTGAAAAGTGTGAGAGTAGGGTGACTTTTGGAAGCTCATATAATCACACAGTGGGATTATCTAATATTTTTATTCTGTCAGATTTTTCCAACCTGAAGTTCCTTTTGATTTTATGTGTAAAATCCCATATAATAATCCTATTCGAACTCCAATTCCTAGGATGGTGTTTATATTTAATATCCCAGATTTGTCATTAATATAAATATTTACAAAGTAGGCAAGGATCATAGAATAAAACCCGATTTTCTTCCACTTAAAAATCCAGTAAATTGATACTAATTCGGCAAAGACCGAAACTATTTGCAAGTACAATAATCCTTTGGTAAATTTTGGAACTAATTCGACTGTTTTGTCATAAAACAGAACGGAACCAATTCCAGTACCAATTGAAGTGATTATTAATATAATCAAGTAAATCGTTAGGATGTTATGTCTGCTTTTATTCAACGTCTCCCTTATTTTTAATTTGCTTCCCAATCGCTCCACTGATGATAGCAATCAATCCAGCTATTAAACATTGTGTCCAATCAATTCCAGTGTCTTGTTCTTTCGTCACTATTGTAAATGCAATGTATGCAATGGCAGGAAAATACATTATGAAATTCCCTAAAATCTTTTTATCCATACTTCTGATCAAATGTTGATTAACGGCTATTTTGTAATGCAAATATAGCTTTTCACTCACGAGCTTTCACTGTAGGGTTTGTTTTCTTGTGAATATACTCATTTTTGGGAAGTGTGGGGTTTAGGGGCGCTTTTGGGATGGGGTATAATTACCTGTCAGTGAAGACTTTTTACTTTCGAATTTTAACGAAGGTCTGCAACAACTTTTTCATCACTACGCTTTCGCGAAAGCATAATTTTGTGTAACTTTAGTTTCAAAGCGCTAATTATGAGATTATTACTACTTTTTCTTCTTTTTTTAGGTTCATTTTCTGGATACGGACAAGATGCATGGACACAGGTCAATGATTTTCCTTTTGAGACATACTCAAGTTCAAGTTCTAGTTTTGTGGTTGGCGAAGATGCGTATGTAGCTGTTAGAGAAGGAGAAAACGAAGTAGATTCTCCAGCTGGTTTGTATGTATATGACATTGTAAGTGATAGTTGGACGTTTGTAACAGAATTTCCTTCTGACGTAGGGTTTTTCGTCGATTCGTTTGTGATAGAGAATCGAGTTTTCTATCTAGGATTAGACTCAGATAGTGATATTTCAGAATTATGGGAATTTGATAGTACAACAACTACCTGGGAACAACGCACTGGATATCCATTTGAATTCTCTTCAATTTTCGGATTTTATGGCACCGCATTTAGTATAAATGGATTAGGGTATGTGATGTCTTCACTAGATCAAGATGGGATAAGTAATTTTGCTTCGTATGACCCAGAAACAGATAGTTGGACAGAGAGAGCTCCTTTTTTAGGACCTGATAAAGGAAGTAATAATGGATTTGTCATTGATTCAAAAGCGTATATGCTTTTTGGAAATGAGTTTGAAATTGACTTTGTAAATGATTTGTGGATGTATGATCCAGACACTGATAGTTGGGAACAAAAAGAATCAATCCCAGGCGATTTTACATTTAATCCAGCAGTATTTGTACTACAAGATCAGGCGTATGTTGGTTTGGGAGAACAGGATCTTAGTCAGCTAAACACATTATTTAGGCGTTATAGTCCTGTAACTGATTCATGGGAAACTATTGAATCTCCATCATTCCTATCGGGAGCGCCTTTTGGTTTTGCAGTGAATGATATAGGATATGTAGGGGTTGGTTTTGATGATCCTTTTAGCCCAGAAACCAGTGCTAGTAGTGAAGTATGGCGTCTTGATTCAGCACTTCTTTCTGTAGCAGAAGAGAACACTACAAACGTATCCATTTTTCCAAACCCAGTAACAGATGTACTATTTATACAAAGTAGTACGCCTATTCAAGAAGCAACGGTATATAACGTTCTAGGACAAATTGTATTCACTGAAAATATGGAAAATAATCAACTAGATGTATCATCGCTTTCTAAAGGAATGTATCTTCTGCAAATGACGAATGAGA
>CAYGQJ010000211.1:0-4150 GCA_964351845.1 uncultured Flavobacteriaceae bacterium
AGCTATGAAAGCTTTTTTTCTCTATATTCAAATGGACAAGGAGCACGCTGCCGCTTCGCGGCTTCGTTCAACAATACCTAAGAAAACATGCCCTTCGGGACACGTTTCTTAGCTTAGCGTTCATTAAAAAAAAGAAAAACATGAAACAGGTAATAATTCTACTATTCTTTCTAATAACACATACAACAACTCATGCCCAAAATGACGGTTGGCATATTACCACAACAGAGCAAGAACCCTACACAGGAATAGCGATGTCAAATGGAAGGATTGGTATGCTAACATCCATAGAACCATTTAAAATTAAGCATACCGTACTAAATAATGTTTATGATGTTGACCCTGTACTGAAAGTTAGTCAGATAGTACATGGAATGGACTTTGGAAATTTAGATATTTATGTTGATGGCGAACAGGTGACCTTGAAGAATATAAGAAATTGGTCACAAACCATTGATATGAAAGATGGTTCGTTTACCACTCATTTTGAATATAAAGAAAAAGCCAAAATTTCATGTACTGTTTATGCTCTTCGCAATCTTCAATATACAGGATACATTGATATAAAAATAGAAGCTCTAAAGGATATAGAGGTAAAAGCAGTAGGAAAAATCACAACACCGGAAAAATATCAAAAGCCACAAAATACCTATCAAGTATTGCGTGATTTAGAAACTACAATGCCAATTTTACAGTCTATTGCGAAAACACCATTTGGCAAACACTTAGTGGCTACCTCGGGCACTTTTATTTGGCACCATATCAATTCATCACGAGAGCATCAAAGACCTGAACTAACTCATGAAATTGTTTCTCCTAATGAAAACACCCTCTCTTTTGTAAATGAAATAAAGAGAGGAACAAAACTTGAATTTGCATGGACAGGTGCAGAATGTACGACAGCAGATTTTTCTGACCCGAAATCTGAATCAGAGCGAATGGTCATTTTTAATTTATTAAACTCTCGTGATGTATTATTGAGTGGACATAAAAAATTATGGGAAGAACTATGGGAAGGCGATATCATTATCGAAGGTGATTTAGAGTCGCAACAAGATGTTCGATTGGCACTTTACCATTTGTATGCATTTGGACGAGAGAAATCAGATTTGAGCATTGCTCCTATGGGTTTATCTCTACAAATTCCATATAATGGACACATATTTTGGGATACAGAATTATGGATGTTCCCACCTTTGCTCCTACTTAATCAAGAAATTGCTCGCTCATTAGTTAACTATCGCTCTAACAGATTAGAGCCAGCAAAGAAACGAGCAATTAATTATGGCTATAAAGGTGCAATGTTTCCTTGGGAAAGTGATGATACAGGTGAAGAAGCGACACCTCCTTTTGCTTTGACTGGACCTTTCGAGCATCATATTACAGCAGATATCGGGATTGCATTTTGGAATTATTATAGAGTAACGAAAGACATAAATTGGCTGAAAGAAAAAGGCTACCCGGTATTAAAAGAGGTGGCTGATTTTTGGGTAAGTAGAGTGACTAAAAATAATGACGGGACTTACTCTATAAACAATGTGGTTGGAGCAAATGAATTTGCCCCAAATGTAAATGATAATGCGTTTACGAATGGAGCTGCAAAAACAGCATTACAATATGCCACTTTAGCCGCAAAAGAATTGGGTATTTCTCCAAATACTAAATGGGAAGAAGTTGGGAAAGGTATCAGGATATTGAAATTTCCAGATGGCACAACCAAGGAACATTCTAATTACGATGGTGATAGAATCAAGCAAGCAGACGTAAATTTATTATCCTATCCTTTAAATGTTGTTAGTGACGAAGAAACAACTTTGAAAGACTTAAAATACTATGAACCCAAATTAGCAAAAGAAGGACCTGCAATGGGTAAATCTATTTTTTCAATTTTATATGCAAGACAAGGGGATATAGATAATGCATATCGACTTTTTAAGGAAAGTTATGTACCCAATCAACAGGCTCCTTTTGGTGCTTTATCAGAGGTGTCAACTTCGAATTTTTCATACTTTGCTACAGGTGCTGGCGGAATGTTACAAAGCGTGTTATTTGGATTTGGAGGTTTGCAAATTACTAACGAGGGTATAATTCAAAAAGACCCAATTCTACCAAAACAATGGAAATCATTAACCATTACAGGGGTTGGTTTGGATAAAAAAACATATCGAATAGAACAAAAATAGAAAAACGAAATGCCAACAATGTGTATGATGTTCATGTCGGGCAAAAGCCCGCCACGCCACATACACTAACCGTTGGCTGCCATTAGGTAAAATTCCTCAAAAGATATAAGAAGATTAAAGCAACCTTTTTATGATTTTATGCACCAGTTTAGTTATTAGATTAACCATGAAGGATTTAAAAAATGAATTATTTTCTACCTTTTTTCGTTGGCGCTTTTCTTACCATCAGTAACTTTTTACATGCTCAAATAACCACTCATTGGGGACCTGATAGCTACATAAAGATTGAAGAAGGCTCTGGCGGATTTCTTGCAGCACTTGACGCAGGTGACCGATTTGGACGTGACCACGATGTTATCGGAGATGTGAATGGAGATGGAATAATAGACCTTATTATTGGTGCTCGCTCTGATGATGATGGTCAAACAGATGCAGGTGCTGTTTATATACTATTTATGAACAACGATGGTACTGTTCAATCCAATCAGAAAATTTCCATGTTAGCGGGTGGATTTAATGAGACGTTGTTGGAGAACAATTTTTTCGGCTACGGAGTCGCAGGAATTGGTGATTACGATAGTGATGGAATTCCTGATATAGCCGTTACCACGTCAGGCTCAACTAATAGAGCACTCTATATTATTCACCTGAATAGCGATGGTACGGTAAAGAATTTTGTCAAAAATACTAATATTATTTCCCAAGGACTTACTGCAATTGGTGATTTGAATAATGATGGTAGAATTGATTTGGTCGCAGGTGACCCTACTTCAAATATAGGTGGCACTAATAGAGGAGCAATAGAAATCTTGTTTCTGGACAATGCCTCTCAAGTAATCCCTAATAGTTCGGTAATAATCGGTTCATCTACTGGAGGTTTTGGAGAGGGACTTGAGAATAACGACAGGTTTGGTGGAAGAGAAGTTGCCATGCTTGGAGATTTAGATAATGACGGAACCCAAGAAATGGCAGTAGGAGCGTTTATGTCCGACAGTGGAAAAGGAGCCATTTGGATTCTGTCACTCGACCCCAATAACTTTAATGTAGTTTCAAAGCTAAAAATAACCGAAGGCTTGAATGGCTTTAATGATACGTTGGTAAACGATCCCAATCCTAATGGGACAGCTGGAGCACAATTTGGACATGCCCTGTGTGCAGCAGGTGACCTAAATGGAGACGGCATCATGGACTTATTCACGGGAGCCAATCAGCAAGGCTTAGGTGATGCCTATATACTTTATCTAAATGCTGATAAAACCGTAAAAACTTACACTAAAATTGACGAACTTGAAGGAGGCTTTAATCTCCAATTTGATGCTGGAGCCCAAGAACGTTTCTCAAGGTCAATTTCATTTGTTGGAGATTTACGAGGAGATGGTACCGTAGCCATAAATGTAGGTGGTGGTGTAGGACAAGGTGGAACGGGTAGCCTGTATCTTTTGTTCTTTAAACCTTGCGATTTTATGGAACATCCAGGGCTTAACTTTTGGAATGGAGGAAATATCTTGTATAGTAATTGGATACATGATACTCAGACGGTTACCGACTCGTTGACATTTGAACAATGCACATTTAAAGCATTTGAAACTAATGCTCCTTACATCACTTACAACAGTAATGACGGCAGATGTATTTGTAAAGATTCTACAGCTACCTTAGCTGTAAGTACTGAATTGAGTACTGCCTTTACTAACGAATGTAGTAGTTTCATAACTACAAGTACAAATGAACTCGACGCAAAAAATCAGGCAGTAGTATTTCCAAATCCAACCAGCTCAGTAGTATTTTTAAAAACTAACTATCTCTCACCTAACGGTAATGATAAAGTCCGTCTCTTTTCTATGATGGGTAATCAGCTTTACGCTTCAAAAATAAATTCACCTGAAACAGAAATTGATTTATCACAATACCCAAAAGGTGTTTATTTTTTGGTAGCTACAGTAAATGGAATATCAAAAACATTTAAA
>CAYGQJ010000212.1:0-4142 GCA_964351845.1 uncultured Flavobacteriaceae bacterium
TTTGAGATTTGAGATTTGAGATTTGAGATTTGAGAAATTTAATCTTTATAAATCACTAGCGCTTGATTAAAACCTATACACATTTATTAGACCATACAGCTCTCAAATAATTAACACTGAAGTCTTACGTCTTATATCTTAGTCGGATATGACTATTTATAAATCGCAATCTCTGTAGTCCCAAAAGAGTCTTTCTTTGCTCTATACATCCCTTCTGTATTGAAGGGCATTGCAATGTTGCCATGCACGTCTATGGCAATAAGCCCGCCATCGCCTCCTATGGCTAGTATTCGTTTTTGAATTACCTCATCGGCGGCTTCTTGAAGGGTGAGTCCTTTGTACTCCATAAGGCAAGAAACATCATAGGCTACCACGCCACGAATAAAAAATTCACCACTTCCTGTGCAACTCACCGCACAGGTTTGATTATTTGCATAATTTCCAGCACCGATCATCGGGCTATCGCCTACACGTCCCCATTTTTTATTGGTCATTCCTCCTGTTGAAGTGGCTGCCGCTATATTCCCATTAGAATCAAGTGCTACAGCGCCTACTGTTCCAAATTTACTGTCTTTCTTATCACTATGGTCTAATTGAAAACTGTCACTACCTCTTATAGCCAACCATTGTTTATGCCTCAAATCATCATGAAAATACGTAGGGTCTTCTAGCGCAAACCCGTGATCTTTTGCAAATCGCATAGCGCCTTCTCCTGCAAGAAATACATGCTCACTTTTTTCCATCACATCCCTTGCTAAAGAAACAGGATTTTTAATTCCTGTGATTAATGACACTGCCCCAGCATTCAGGGTTTCCCCCTCCATAATCGCAGCATCCATCTCGTGGGTACCTTCAGCGGTAAAAACACTTCCCTTCCCTGCATTAAATAGCGGTGAATCTTCTAATGATTTTACAGCTACTTCTACTGCTTCTACTGCTGTTCCATTACCTTCAAGCACGGCATATCCTTGTTCTAGAGCAAGCGCAAGTGCCTCCTTATAACGTTTCTCTTTTTCTTGAGTCATCACACCTTTGAGTAGCGTTCCAGCACCTCCATGTATAGCAAGAGCAATTGGTTTCATGAGCTTTGATTTAAGAGCCGAAAAATACAAATAGCTTTTTGATTATGATCCCTTGATCCATGAATATGTACAGGAAGTTTTTTCAACTTATCAACACTGTTGCCATTTGTGACTTCAACTCCTTACATTTGGGTTACCTAAAAATTTCGCTTTCGCGAAAGCGTAAAAACAACAACCGTGACCAATACCGAAGAGAATACTCAAAAAAGACTTTTTTTACTAGACGCCTTTGCGCTGATATTTAGAGGCTACTACGCCCTTATTAAAAACCCAAGAATCACGAGTTCAGGAATGGATGTAAGTGCCATTATGGGCTTTACCAATAGTCTTTTTGACGTGATCCGAAGAGAACGGCCTGATCACCTTGCTGTTGCCTTTGATAAAGGAGGAAGTAGTGCACGCGTTGAAGCTTTTCCTGAGTACAAAGCAAATCGAGATGCAACACCCGAAGCGATTAAGATTGCTGTTCCTCATATCAAAGAAATTCTGAAAGCCATGCACATTCCTATCATAGAACGGGAAGGTGTGGAAGCAGATGATCTTATAGGAACGCTTTCGAAACAAGCCGAAAAAGAGGGATACAAAGTCTTTATGGTAACGCCAGATAAGGATTATGCGCAATTGGTTTCTGATAATATATTTATGTACAAACCTGCCCGTATGGGGAATGGCATTGAAATTTGGGGAATTCCCGAAGTACAGAAACGCTTTGAAGTAGAGCGTCCAGAGCAGGTCATTGATTACCTCGGGATGATGGGAGATGCTAGTGACAATATCCCCGGACTACCTGGTGTTGGAGATAAAACAGCCAAAAAATTTATTGCCCAATACGGCTCTATGGAAGGCTTACTCGCCAATGTAGATCAACTCAAAGGCAAAATGAAAGAAAAAGTAGAAGCCAATGCTGAGCTTGGTCTTCTTTCAAAACAACTAGCCACCATTATGCTGGATTGTGATGTTGTTTTTGACGCTAAAGACTACGAACTCTCAGAACCCGATGCAGAAGCAGTAGGCAAGAAATTTGAAGAGCTAGAATTTAGACGTATGAAAGATCAGTTTGTCAAGATCTTTTCTGAAGAAGCGACACCAATTCCTACCGCAACAGCAACCAAAAAACAACCTGCTAAACCTTCGGCAGGAGAAGGACAATTTTCGTTATTTGGCGGAGATGGTGAGGCCATGACAGAAAGCATGGAGGCAGCGTCAACGCGCAAAACGATTAAAGATACCGCTCATTTTTATCAGAATGTTGATAGTCCGCTTTCGCGAAAGCTATTCCTGAATAACCTCCTACAGCAAACGTCTGTTTGTTTTGATACAGAAACCACTGGCCTTGATCCGCTCACTGCAGAATTAGTGGGAATTGCCTTTTCTTGGGAAGTTGGCAAAGGATTTTACATCCCATTTCCAGAAGATCGAGAAGAAGCACACGTGTTGATTCAAGAGCTCCTTCCGTTTTTTGAGGCGGAAGGCATTGAGAAAATTGGGCAAAATTTAAAATATGATCTTAAAGTCCTTGCCAAATATGATGTAACTGTCAAAGGAAAACTATTTGATACTATGCTCGCGCACTACCTCATCAACCCCGATATGCGTCATAATATGGATGTACTGGCGGAAACCTATCTGAACTACACCCCCGTTTCTATTACAGAACTTATTGGCAAGAAAGGGAAGAATCAACTCTCTATGCGAGAGGTACCGCTGGATCAACAAACAGAGTATGCGGTAGAAGATGCAGATATCACGCTACAACTTAAAAAGCATTTTGAAAAAGAACTAGACGAGGCAGGAACGCGCAAATTATTTGATAACATTGAAATCCCGTTACTCCGCGTCCTTGCTGCCATGGAACTGGAAGGTATTAACCTAAATGTCGATTTTCTTAACCAATTATCAAATGAACTAGAAACCGATATTACGCGATTGACTTCAGAAATATACGAAGCTGCGGGAGAAGAGTTTAATATAGGCTCTCCAAAGCAATTAGGAGAAGTGCTTTTTGATAAAATGAAACTGGTCGACAAACCTAAGAAAACCAAAACAGGACAATACTCCACCGCAGAGGATGTGCTCTCGTATCTTGCCAAAGATCATGAGATCATTCAGAAGATTTTAGACTATAGAGGTCTTGCTAAATTAAAATCGACCTATGTCGATGCCTTACCAACTCAGGTAGGTACAGATCACCGCGTGCATACTGATTATATGCAAACCGTGGCTGCCACAGGGCGTTTAAGCTCCAATAACCCCAACCTGCAAAACATTCCAATCCGTACGGAACGAGGGCGCGAGGTACGGAAAGCGTTTATTCCACGTGATGAAAACCATACCCTACTCGCTGCCGATTATTCTCAGATAGAATTACGTATTATTGCGGCGTTGAGTGAGGAAGAAACGATGATTCAGGCCTTTCAAAACGGCGAGGATATTCACGCCTCTACCGCGGCTAAAGTCTTTAATGTCCCATTAGAAGAAGTTACCCGCGAACAACGTAGCAACGCCAAAACCGTCAACTTTGGAATTATCTATGGGGTCTCTGCTTTTGGATTGAGTAATCAGACCGATCTTTCGCGTGCAGAAGCCAAAGAGCTGATTGACACCTATTACAAAACCTATCCGAAATTACGCAACTACATGAGCGAGCAAGTCGATTTTGCACGTGATAATGGGTATGTAAAAACAGTATTAGACAGACGACGTTATTTAAAAAATATCAACTCTGGAAATGCGATTGTAAGAGGCGCCGCTGAGCGTAATGCGGTCAATGCTCCGATACAAGGAAGCGCCGCCGATATTATTAAAGTGGCGATGATCAACATTTACAACAAACTAGAAAATAGCGATTACAAAACCAAAATGCTCCTTCAAGTACATGATGAATTGGTGTTTGATGTTCCCAATGAGGAAGTCGATGCCATGAAAACCCTTATCAAAACCGAAATGGAGAGTGCCTTTAAAATGGCCGTTCCTTTGGATGTAGAGGTTGGATTAGGTCATAATTGGCTGGAAGCGCATTAAGGAAGTACGAGGCTGGAGGTACGAGCGACGAGCGACGAG
>CAYGQJ010000213.1:0-4136 GCA_964351845.1 uncultured Flavobacteriaceae bacterium
GTTGGCTATTAAAGAACTAAATGTCACCCTGAGCCTGTCGAAGGGCTTGGCTGTTAGCACTTGGCTTTTAGTCAGCGGTCGGTAATTTCGATACTATTTTCGCAAAAGCGAAAAACTACTCCATCACCTTGCATTCGCGATATATTAAGCTTAGATGTATTCACAAGAGTCTTCCCACCTAGGGAGATCTGAAAAATAGCAGTTAGCTTTTAGACCAACTACATGTCACCCTGCGTACTTCGATAAACTCAGCATAGCACCTATCGAAGGGCTTGGCTGTTGGCGCTTGGCTATTAGCTAGCAGTCGGTAATTTCGATACTATTTTCGCGAAAAGCGAAAAACTACTCCATCACCTTACTTTTAAGTTTCGATTTCAGTTTCAGTTTCAGAACGCTCACTGTTATGTGATTTCTCGTCGCTCGTTCCTTGCTCGCTCGAAATGACTAGAGCTGTCATTTCGACAAAGCGTAGCGCCGAGAAATCCCACATCAAGCTCAGTTTCGATTTCAGTTTCAGTTTCAGTTTCAAAATAGAGTAGTGCTCTATTTTACATAACAGTTTCTTCTCCCTTTGGGAGAAGGCTAGCGCCTGTGCTGAACTCGTTTCAGTAATGAGGGAAAATACCCTATATTAGACACTCAATGCTGTAAAAACAACCATATTGAGCACAAAAAAAATAGGATTTTGGTCTAGTACCTCACTGGTGGTAGGAAATATGATTGGTTCTGGGGTGTTTTTATTACCCGCTTCTCTAGCTGCCTATGGAGGGATTAGTATTATCGGTTGGATCTGTTCTTCATTGGGAGCAATTGCACTGGCTATTATTTTCGGAAACTTAGGAAAGCTAGCGCCAAACACAACGGGCGGTCCGTATGCGTATACCCGATTAGGATTGGGTCGGTTGCCTGCCTATTTGGTGGCGTGGGGCTATTGGATTTCTATATGGTGTACCAATGCCGCTATTGCCGTCGCCTTGGTGGGATATCTCGAAGTGTTCTTTCCTGTGCTTGGACAAAATCAGTTGCTTGCTGTCTTGACAGGATTAGGGGTTATTTGGTTATTTACCTGGATAAATTCCAAACCTATCAAAACAGTCGCCTTTGTACAATTAATCACGACCATTCTTAAAATTGTGCCTATCCTCCTCATTGCTTTTATTGGGATTGCGTACATAAAAATGGATCATTTTACGCCTTTTAATCTGAGTGGAGAAACGAGTTTTTCTGCGATCACTGCCACCACAATGCTCACGCTGTTTGCTTTTTTAGGTATGGAAACAGCGACCGTACCAAGTGCCTCTATTAAAGATGCGGCAAACACCATAAAAAAGGCCACGGTGTTTGGTACGTTGATTACCATCGTTGTGTATATCATGAGTTCTGTGGCGATTATGGGGATTGTTCCTCCAGAGGTTCTCGTGACTTCAAATGCTCCTTTTGCAGATGCTGCAGCGTTGTTTTGGGGGGAAGCTGCCAAATATATTGTCGCCGCAGGTGCTGTGATTGCCACGCTGGGTGCTTTAAATGGATGGATTTTAATCCAAGGGCAAATCCCAATGGCCGCAGCTCAAGACAACCTTTTTCCAAAAATATTTGGAAAAGTAAACCAGAACAGATCACCTATTATTGGGATTGTGCTATCAAGTAGTTTAGCCTCTATTTTAATGGGCTTAAATTATACCAAAAGCCTCGTTGACGCTTTTACATTTATGATGAAACTGTCGACACTTTCGGTACTAACTCCCTATATCTTATCTACGGTAAGTTTATTGATTTTACTCAAAAGAAAAGAAGGATTCATCCCTTTACCAAAAATGATCTTATCGGTGCTAAGTATTCTATTTTGCACTTGGGTGATCATTGGTTGTGGTGCCGAAACGGTCCTTTGGGGATTGGTTTTATTAGTCATCGGAATTCCTTTTTATGCCTATCTAACCAAAAAAAGTTCTTAAATTTAGAGATATGGAACAGTTTTACATTCACCCAGACATCACAAAAGCTGAAACCTTACCTGCTTCTTTTTATCGGAGTCAAGAAGTTTTTGATGCTATCAAAGAGCGGATTTTTGAAAAAACCTGGCAGTGGATTGGCGATGCGACGACCTGTATTCCATTGACAGAAAGCGTGTATCCTTTTGTCTTGTTAGACAACTACCTCACAGAACCTATGATGGTGGTGAGAGACAAAGAAAATACCATTACCTGTCTGAGTAATGTATGTACCCATCGGGGAAATATTGTGGTACATCATCCCGGAAAAGCTAAAAACTTTACCTGTATGTATCACGGGAGACGCTTTGGATTGGACGGTAGTTTTAAGTCCATGCCTGAGTTTGAAGAAGCACAAGATTTCCCAAGACCTTGTGATAGCTTACATAGATTTCAATTGCGAGAATGGGGATCCCATCTTTTTGTCGGACTCGATCCTGTTTTTGATTTTTCTGAAGTGATCGAAGTGATGAAAGAGCGCGTTGGTTTTTTACCGCTTAACGAGTTTAAACTGGATGCCTCGCTGAATAAGGATTATATCGTGAATTGCCATTGGGCATTGTATTGCGATAATTATTTAGAAGGGTTTCATATTCCGTTTGTACATGAAGATTTGAATACTGCACTGGACTACGGCCAATACAAAACAGAAATCTATGACCACGTGAATCTACAAATCGGATATACCGATGGCGGTGAGGAAGTATTTACGCTTCCCGAAGGACATCCAGACCAAGGGAAACATGTGGCAGCTTATTACTACTGGATATTCCCAAATATGATGTTTAATTTTTACCCTTGGGGATTATCTATTAATATTATAAAACCGTTTAGTCTCCATAAAACAAAAGTGTCTTTTATCACCTACGTATATGATGAAACGAAGCTCCATTCGGGCGCAGGGGCATTATTGGATAAAGTAGAACGTGAAGATGAGTTTGTGGTAGAAGGGGTTCATAAAGGATTACAATCTAAGTTTTACAAAGCGGGAAGATTCTCACCCACGCGTGAAAAAGGCGTGCATCATTTTCATGGTTTATTAGCAAAATATCTTAACGACTAGACGCTTTTTAATACTGCTTTATACGCTTTCGCGAAATCGAGCTTGCGAGATTCACGACCAAAAGGGAGAGCGCAGCGTTAAAGCGTACTCAGAACATCTCAAAATAGTAAACTATGAAGTACCCAAAACACCTACAGCCCCCTCATGATATTGATTTTGTGCATGGGATTAATATTGCGTGGATGGATTTTGGAAAAGATGTTGGGGTGCACCCTATCACTCAAAAAGAATACCATCCCGATTGGAACAAACTAGATGAAATCATGAATCTGGCCGCGCTAAACGGTGGGAATGTCATCCGATGGTGGTATCATACGGATGGGTCTACAAATCCGCGATTTGATGACGATCAAAAAGTAGTATTAAATCCGGAATTCTTTCATCAAGATGTGATGCAAATCCTAGATATGGCCGCTTCAAAAGATCTGAAAGTACAGATCTGTTTATGGTCTTTTGATATGCTTAAAACCAAAGAAGGGGTGGATGCCGCGGCAAATAAAAAGCTACTCACCGAAGTCATTCACTACACCTCGTATATAGAAAATGCGTTACTCCCGCTTGTGAATTATATCGGGGCCCATCCTGGGCTTTTTGCATGGGAGATTTTCAACGAACCTGAAGGCATGACCAACGAGTATGCGAGTCATTGGGAAGGTTTTGCAGCACGCGTTACGATGGAGGACATCCAACGATTTATCAATAGAACAGCGGCATATATCCGCAACGCACAACCCAACGTCAAAATTACCAGCGGCGCTTTAGGGTTTCTTTCTTCCGTTAACGATCCCAAACACGGATATCAAAATCGATATTCAGATCAGGTTTTGGAAGATATAGGTGGAGAGATTAGTGGGTATTTAGATTTTTACAATATCCATTATTATACCTGGGCAAAAAAGGAAGGTTCGCCTTTTCATAACAGCTATGACCCAAAAAAGTTGGATAAACGCGCCATTATCGCCGAGTATTATCCGGACCCCATCTTTGAAGTACCGACAGAAGATCTTGCCAAAACACTCAAAGAGCAGGGTTGGCATGGCTCCCTCGTTTGGTCATGGACAGATAAGTCATGGGAATTGATAGAA